>JAFPWS010000031.1 GCA_017412705.1 Prevotella sp. | reverse complement strand
CAGTCTCTACAGCCTAAAGCCCCCTCGCAGGACTACAGAAAAAATTAGTATGCTTTTATCAAAAGAGAATCCTCTTCAACTAAATTGCAGAAGAACCATATCATTTGGTTATTTCAAATTAAAGTTGTACCTTTGCAGCACATATTTGACATATTGATACAAAGCAGAATGATGAATTCAGGTGGTTTCTAAACCATTACCTATTCCGAGTGGGGCTACTTCTAAAGTTCTGATAATTAAAGCAGTAGTTATTAGACACATAATTTTGAAAGTACTTCTCATGTTTTTTACTCCTTTTTTAATTTTGGCTGCAAAACTACTATTTCTATTGGCATTCATCGCTATGCAAAATGTAGCAGTTTGCGGAATAAGAAACTGGCGGTGAAAGGTGCCCCATTCTTCACCATTTTGCGTGGTAACTTTACCCGGCTCCAAGGACATAAATTGGGTTACGAATAAGAAACCTAACTCCTTCACCAATCCTCCCTAATTTGCTTTTAGTCCAAATTTGAACTTCCCCGTTCTTCCCCGTCTTGCCTTTATTACAGGCCGAAATGCGTTAATCTTCCAAAATCGCTTCGTTACAACAACTTTTTTTCGTAACTTTGGCTTCACCGAACTTACTCGGCACTCGGAAATGAAAAGAAAAGCAAACTTTCCTTTTGCATTTCTCTCGTTTTTTCGTAACTTTGCGGCAAATTAGCAAAATAAGTACGACTATGATTAAGATTTATGTACTGGAGGATGGAACGGTCACGCTATATTCGAAAGACACTGGGATGGAACCAAGACCGCAGGAGGAAAGCGCAGCGTGTAGCATTGAAGGAAGGAGGTGCTGAGCATGGATAAGACAGAGAAATACCGAATACTCACAGAGCAGATTCGTTCGCTGATAGAGGGTGAGACGGATAGTGTGGCAGTGATGGCCAACGTGTGCGCTGCCATTCACGAGGCAATGGGCTTCTGGTGGACGGGGTTCTATCGTGTGTTGAACGGAGAGCTGGTGCTTGGGCCATTCCAGGGACCGGTAGCATGTATGCACATCGGCTACGGCAAAGGTGTCTGCGGTACGGCATGGAAGGAAAAGCAAACCATTATTGTTCCTGATGTGGAACAGTTTCCAGGACATATCGCCTGCAGCAGTCTCTCCCGCTCAGAAATTGTTGTGCCTGTGTTCTCCAAGAGCAGAGAGGTTGTGGCCGTCCTCGACATCGACAGCAAGGAGCTTTCAACCTTCGACGAGACTGACCGGGAGTATCTGGAGGAGATTTGCAAGATAATAGAATTATAGGAGACGCATGATGACAAGAAAAGTATTAATGCTAACGGCAGTGCTGGCAAGCGCAACCTATTACAGCCAGGCTAAGGACTATAACATCGTGGACTATGGGGCAACGAGCGACACGACCGTGTTCAGCACGACAGCCCTGCAACGTGCCATCGACCTCTGTTCGGAGGCTGGCGGCGGACGGGTGGTTGTACCTGCGGGCAGCTATAAGATTGGCTCCATAGAGTTGAAAAGTCATGTTCACTTGCATCTGGAACTTGGCAGTACGCTCTACGGCAGCACCCGCATAGAGGACTATCGGCCCATGAAGTCTGACTACGTGTCGTTGCGCACACAGAGCACCACCATCCAACTGATCTATGCTGACGGAGTAAAAGACATCACGATTGACGGACAGGGAACCATCGACGGACGTGGTGCGGCCTTCAAGAAGCTGACGTGGAACGACGAAGGCATCACGCGCCCCCACCTGCTGCGCTTCATCGAGAGCAAGGACATCACCGTCAGCGGCATCACCCTGAAGAACAGCGGATGCTGGATGCAGCACTATCTGGCATGCGACTGCGTGCGCATTGAAGGCATCAAGGTGTACAATCGCAACAACTACAACAACGACGCACTCGACCTGGACGGTTGTCATGATGTCGTCGTGACCGGAGTAATAGCTGACTCCGACGACGATGGCATCACGCTGAAGTCGACATCGCCCAGGCTCTGCGAGAATATCCGCATCTCGGACTGTGTGGTCAGCAGCCACTGTAATGCCGTGAAGTTAGGGACAGAGACCAACGGCGGTTTCCGCAACATCAATATCAGCGGCATCGTCGTCAAGCCCAGCAGTGACCAGTCGAGCCAGTTCTTCGGTGCGCCGTCGAAGATAGGCTCGTCGGCTGTCTCGTTAGAGATTGTCGATGGCGGTGTATTAGAGAATGTCAGCATCAGCGACATCACCGTAGAAGGTACGGAGTCGCCCATCTTCGTGCGCTTGGGCAATCGTGGGCGCGGCTACAAGCTCAAGAACAAGAACGGTTCGCTTAGCGGCTCTCACAACGACGACACGATAACAGAGCTCGAACCGATAGAGCATGTAGGGCGCATCAACGGTGTGCATCTCGACAATATCCATATCCGCAATGCCGGTGCCATGGGCTGCAGCATCACGGGACTGCCGGGACACCCCGTGGAAAATGTCAGTCTGACGAACATCACCCTGCATCACAAGGGAGGTGTCACCTTAGCTGACCTGTCTCACATCAACAATGCCGTCAAGGACGAGAAAGAGAAGGAATATCCTGAGGCCACGATGTGGGGCAACCTGCCCGCCAAAGGCTTCTTCGTGCGACATGCCCGTAACGTTCAGTTCCAGAACATCCAAGTGCTGACCGACCAGCCCGACGCCCGTCCCGACCTTGTACGTGTCGACACTGCCGACCTGCGCTGGGGCGACCAGGGTGACGGCACCTATATCAATCCTATTCTGAATGCCGATTTCTCCGACCCGGATGTCATCCGTGTGGGCAAGAAATACTATATGGTAGCCTCCGACTTCCACTTCATCGGCATGCAGGTGCTCGAGAGTGATGACATGGTAAACTGGAGCTACATCAGCCAGATATATTCGCGATTCGACGAACCGGGATGGGACACCAACAGCCACTACGCCGGTGGCTCATGGGCACCGGCCATCCGCTATCACGACGGACTATTCTACGTCTATTTCTGCACGCCCGACGAGGGATTGTACATGTCTACCGCCCGCAATGCGAAAGGGCCGTGGAGTCCGCTCCATCTGGTGAAGCGTGTAAAAAAGTGGGAAGACCCTTGCCCTCTGTGGGATGACGACGGACAGGCTTATCTGGGTCGCAGCCAGCATGGTGCCGGCCCTATTATCGTCCACAAGATGTCGTCTGACGGACGCCAACTGTTGGATGACGGCGTGACGGTCTATACAGGCCCTGTTGCCGAGGGCACCAAATTCCTGAAGCGCGACGGCTACTACTATCTGATTATTCCCGAGGGCGGTGTGGGACAAGGCTGGCAGACGGTGCTCCGCTCACGCAACATCTACGGGCCATACAAGCGGCGTATCGTACTGGAACAGGGGACGACCGCCATCAACGGTCCGCATCAGGGCGCCTTGGTCGATACGCCTGACGGCGACTGGTGGTTCTACCATTTCCAGGAGACGCCCGTCCTGGGGCGTGTCGTCCATCTGCAGCCCGTCCGTTGGCAGGACGGCTGGCCACTGATGGGTGTCGACCTGGACGGCAATGGAGTCGGCGAGCCCGTGTCCAGGTGGCAGATGCCACTACCATCACAACCGGCGGTACTCCATACTAGCGATGACTTCTCTGATACGCGACTCAGCCTGCAATGGCAGTGGAACCACAATCCGCAGAACGACCGCTGGAGCCTTGCCGAGCGCAAAGGTTTTCTCACGCTGCATGCCCTGCCTGCCGACAGTCTGAAAGCTTGTCGGAATGTGCTGACGCAGAAAGTGGTAGGATATCAGAGTGAGAGTACGACGCTGCTCACGGCCAAGGGGCGTTGCTATGCCGGTCTCTGCTGCACGGGTAAGCAGTTTCGGGCCATTGGCTTGTGTCCTCAAGGTATCTTTACGGAAGTGGGCGGACGGAAGGAGATTATCAAGGCAGGACATTTCAACGCGCTTTATCTTCGAGTCACCAACGACTGTCTGCACAACCGTCACCAGTTCCACTACAGCATTGACGGCCAGAACTTCCTGCCTGCCGGCAAGGATTTCCAGATGCGTTCCGGCTATTGGAAGGGCATTCGTACCGGTCTCTTCTGTTACGGCGAAGGTGGTACTGCCCAATTCGACTACTTCCATGTCCGCCTTGACCCTTTCTTCTCTGTTCCACCAGTCATGCCGACAGGCATCGCGCAGTAGGAAGAGAGAGAAGAAGTCCGGGGGCTTATTTTCCGTCGACCTTTATCTTCATGCGCTCCGGGCCTTCCAACCTTCTCCCCATCTCACGGGCATTCATTTCGACAGGACGAGAAGTAAAGTCCGGCGTATTATAGGAGTACAACAGACGACGGTAATAGTCTTTGGGATTGCGTTGAGGAAGCATAAAAGGCTTGGTAGCCCGCCCATGTTCATCAATCGATGAAAAATAGAGACGCGTGTACAGACCGTCATCCCTGCGGCTGGTAAAGAGGAACCAGTGACTATTGCCGCTCCAGCTATGAAGACTCTCCGACCTTGGGCTGTTTACTTCGTCCATCGCCCTACTCTCCCCTGTTTTCATGTCCAGCAAGATGAGGTCGGCCTCCGGGTGCCATACGGAGAAATAGCCATAGTCCAACTGGGTGTACATCAGGTATCGTCCATCATAAGACGGGCGTGGCCAGGTAGCGCTTTTACCTGTCTCTGCCGCACTGACCAATGTGTCCACCTTCTCGCCAATCTTACCCGTAATCCCATCGAAGGACACACGACAGAGGCTGTATTTTACCTTGTCATACTCCTGCGGGTAGTTTCCGGCGGGTGCCGTGATGAAATAGAGTGACTTCCCGTCGGGCGAGAAAACGGGTGTGTTCTCCATCCAGTCCTTTTTCATCAACAGCGTATCCTTCAAGGCAACATGGTTTTGAGTGTCATAGACGAACACGTCAGAAGCCGTGTCATACACCTCTATTCGCTTATTATTGCCCATGTGGAATATCTGGGCAGTCCTATTGGCGGAGAAAGCACAATAACGGCCTACGGGGTGCCAGTAGGGATAGACCATCGAACCACCCAGACTGTCGTTGCGAGCCTGCAACACCTCACTGTTGCCCGCTGTGTGAATGACCGTAGCACCGTGTGGACCCCTGACGTGGAACACGTATTGGTCCGGATTCATGCGGTTCTGCGTATGACAGTTCATGCAATTGCCATGAACCTGCGAATTCTCTATCATAGGCCGTTCCTCAAAGTCTGAAAGGTTTCGCTGATACAGTCCCATGTGACTATAGAGCATATAGCTGGGGGGAATGCGACGATAGGTGACACCCCATTCGGGCAAAGGATAGGGACTGACATCCATTGTAAAGTCCTGATACCGATACCACCGGCCATCCTTTTGCGCACATACGGAGACGATGAGTTGGCTGCCTTTGTTTTCTTCCAACAGCTGGTGCCAGTCATCCATGTCAAAGTCTGCAAAAGAGCCGCTGACATGCATAGAGCCGCCATTCCTGCCCTTCACTTCCACGTCCATATCCGTGAAGTCGTCATCAGCCATCGAGAAATTGAGCGGGGCAATGCCGACAGGCACCGTCACCCCGACATAGTCTGGATAAATCGTTGGCAATTGGTCAACCGCCTGCACGTTTTCCGGCAGGGAATGACAGGCCTGAAGCATCCATACCGCCAAGACCAGACATCCTATATATTGAATCCTCTTTTTCATTATTTTCCTGTTCAAATAAACAACTCGTCTTCCGTCTCCCTGTATATCTTCTGCAAAGGTCCATACTTAGGATGGTCCTTTATCGTCTCCGGATGGTCCACCAACTGACGCATGTACCGAGCCCACTTCCGATAGGAAAGCGTTTCCTCTAACAGCGAGATATACTTCAGCGCCACTTCATACTGTCCTGTCACGAGTGCCGTCTCCGTCAGACGGCACAGTGCCCTTCCACTCTTATTGTAGTTAGAGGTACTCTCCATAGCCTCAAATGCAGCCCGCTGGGAAAAGTTGACAAAACCCATCTGGAAGAACAAGTCGCTCATCATCATGGCAGATACCGCATCAGTCAGCGCCCTGGACGGCTTATACAGGCTTTCCTTCATCCCCTCCGGGGTTATCTCCTTCTGATAGTATTTGGCCAGGCTGACGATATGCTGGCATGCCTTTGCATTAGGCTCCTCCTTTGCCGCCTTTTCGATAATCTTTCTCCATGCCGCCTGGCGTTGCAGGCAGTCGTATTCCATCATCTCAAGCGTACCGATTTTGCCTGCCTGAATCATCCGATAGTCAATACCCTTCGCCAGATTCGACAGGGAGTAAGGCACATAAAAGGAACTGACCCACACGCAAACTGCCAACAGCAGCGCCATCAATACGGATTCCAGCGAAACCCGTACCTTTTTAAAAGGCTTACGCAACCAACGCAGATGAAAAAAAACTATCAGGATTGCAACCGGCCCTGCCATCCAATAGCCCACTGGCACAAGGATGAAAGAGCCGAGCAGACTCATGCCTCTCTTCGACGGCATTAGCATCATCAGACCCAATGTCAGCAAAACGGCTACTGGAAGCGTCATCGAGGTATCTATGTCACACAGCAGGTACCACAAGCCTATTGCCGGCAGGAAAGAAACAGCGAAAAGAACATGCTCATTACTAGACGGAAGGCTGCGACGAAGCAACCTCCAGAAGAGCCATTGCACCGAGGTCAAGACTACAGCAAGGATAGCTGCCCCTAAACTTTCAGACATGAAGAACTGCACCAGGAATTCACCCGCATAACGGGCAAAGCCTCCAGGCACCGCCATGCGCTCAGTCAGATAGTCACTATTCCAAAGGAACAGCTGAAGCGCTTCACGCTCCATGATAAGTGCCGGACAAACGAACAGCCAGAAGCAGAAAGCCGAAACTCCAAACAAAGCTGTCAGTACTATTTGCAACCTATTTCCCATCGTTTTTAGCTCTTTTCGTATCGATGATACTTAATAATTGTTGCAAAATTAGCCATTTCTGATAAAATACGGAGATAATTTCGTAAATTTGTGCCATTAATTTGAGAAATATTAGGGATATGAAGAAGTTTTTGACCTGTTTACTAACTGTGCTGGGGCTGAATACGGCATGTGGCCAAGGGAATTTTGAGAATACGGATGTTCAGGGCTTTGCCGAATTGGTTGCTGACACCAATGTCGTAGTGCTTGACGTAAGAACCGCTGCAGAATTTGCTGAAGGACATCTCGAAAGGGCTATCAACATCGACTATCATCAGAGCGACTTCGTGGAGAAAGCCAAGGCGACTCTGCCCGTTGACAAAAAGATTGCCGTCTATTGCCGTAGCGGAAGACGCTCTGCCGGTGCTGCCGGCAAGCTGGGTGAAGATGGCTACAAGATGGTGAACCTGAAAGGTGGCATCATCGCCTGGAAGGAGGCCAACATGCCTGTTATAACCAAATAAGTGCATGTCGGAGCAGCGCACGTATATAGCCATCGACCTGAAGTCGTTCTACGCCAGTGTGGAATGCGTGGACAGGGGACTTGACCCGCTGACCACCAACCTTGTCGTGGCTGATGTGTCGAGAACAGAGAAGACCATCTGTCTGGCTGTCTCCCCGTCGCTGAAAGCATACGGCATAGGTGGTCGTGCGCGACTGTTTGAGGTTGTTCAGAAAGCGCGCGAATTCGGATTCGACTATATCGCTGCACCGCCGCGTATGGCTCACTATATGGAGGTGAGCACCAAAGTTTACGAGACCTATCTGAAATACATAGCCCCGGAAGACATCCATGTCTATAGCATCGACGAGGTGTTTATGGATGTGACGGCTTATCTGAAGACATATAAGATGACCGCACACGAGTTGGCGATGAAGATGATTCGTGACGTGTTGTCCACTACGGGCATCACGGCAACGGCCGGCATCGGCACGAATATGTTTCTGGCAAAGGTGGCGATGGATATTGTGGCCAAGAAAGCGCCAGCCGACAAAGACGGAGTACGTATCGCAGAATTAGATGAAATGTCGTATCGGCGGGAGCTTTGGGATTACCGTCCTCTGACCAAGTTCTGGCGAGTAGGAAAAGGCATAGCGGAAAAGCTGGCTGTCTATGGCATTGACACCATGGGAAAGCTGGCACGTGTGTCTGTACAGAACGAGGGACTGCTGTACCGGCTGTTTGGCGTGAATGCAGAGCTGCTGATAGACCATGCCTGGGGCTGGGAGCCGTGTACGATGGAGGCCGTGAAAGCCTATCGTCCTGAGACGAACTCGTTCAGCAGCGGACAGGTGCTTCAGGAACCATACACGTTCAAGAAAGCCCGTGTGGTGATACAGGAGATGGCTGAGGGAATGGCACTCGACTTGGTTTCGAAGCGTCTGGTGACTGACCAGTTGGTGCTGACCGTAGGCTATGATGCCGAGAATCTGACGAACCCAGAGATTCGTGCCAAATATCATGGCGAGATTACCACCAACTACTACGGAAAAGCCGTTCCAAAGCATGCCCACGGAACATTCAACTTCGAAAAGCCTACATCTTCTTCACGGCTTATCATGGATGGGGCAACAGAGCTGTTTGACCGTCAGGTGAATCCTGACTTGTTGATTCGCCGGCTGAACCTGACGACGAACCATGTGGTAGCAGAGGCTTCAGTGACAGCACAGGAAAGTGCTCCCCAGCAGCTCGATCTCTTCACCGACTACGAGGCTCTGGAAAAGCAGCGTCAGGAAGAACGAGCCAAACTCGACAAGGAGCGTCGTATGCAGGAGGCACAATTGAGAATCAAGCAGCGCTTTGGCAAGAACGCCATCCTCAGAGGACTGAACTTTGAGGAAGGTGCCACTGCCAAAGAACGCAACAAACAGATAGGAGGACACAAGGCATGACTCACGATTACGACGACATCATCAATCTGCCGCACTACGAGCCAAAGCATCATCCAAGGATGTCAATGTGGAGCCGTGCAGCCCAGTTTGCACCCTTTGCCGCATTAACAGGTTATGACGCAGCCATTCGTGAAGTGACGGAAAAGCGAGAAAATTCCATTTGACGCCATGAGAGATATAAAGATTGAGTAATCATTACTCAACCACCTCAATATAGAAGCTGAACGGGCGGAAACCGTCGTTGCAGCTGATCATCGCACTCATGGGGTTCTTCATCCAGCCATCGTAAAAGTTCCCTTCACCTCTGGCCAACGATTCCACGAACTCCCTCATGGATGACCAGGCGGAAGGACACATCCCCTCAGGACACTCACCATTCTCAGAGGTCCATTGCTGGCCCTCCTTCACGTCACAAGTATGTTCGATGGGATTCTCATACTTTGCCATCAGGTCAGGATAGACCGTCTGGCGTATAGCTGTAATTCGTACTTTATTCATATTATACCAATGTCGAATAGCTTTTGGGAGTTTGGATGCTACAAGTTATAGATGGCCGAGGCACCGGCGACTTTCGCGGTATTGACCGCAAAGATACAAACATTCGGGCAAACCGCCAAAGGAATACGGAGAAAGTTTTCCGCAAAGGACACATCTTTTTCCTCTTTTTCTTTTGGATTTAGAAGAAAAAGTGTATAAAAAAATCTTCACTTATTGTTCCGTGGAAAATAATACTTCCTTGAAATATGTTATCGCTTCTTTCACCGGAGGCATCTCTTCCTTAATGATGGCGAACACCGCGTCAGGGTCTACTTGAAAGTATCGATGGGCAATGATATCCCTTACTCCCATCAATCCTTTCCAATCGATAGAAGGACATGTTGGTAGTAATTCCTTGTTAGTCAGTTTGTCAAGGTTCTTAATGCTCTCGCCAATGGCGAGTAACACCATGCATGCGGCATCAAGCTTTTCCATACCAGAAGGCGACAAAGCGAAATCGTTCGCAGAACGTATCTGCTCCGTTCGTTCCAAAAGTGTACTCACGGCATTCTCAATGTTTGTGAGCACTTCATAGACCATTGCCTCGTTTTCAGAAAACTCGTATGCCATATTTGTTGATTTGCTGCATGAATACTGGCGGAAGATTCGGACGCATACGCACCACATCGACATCACAGCCAAGCAATTCCTCCAAATAAACCTTTACAGAGGCCTGCTTCAGAAGGTTGGGAGTCATCTCCACACAAACATCAACATCGCTACCCTCCTTCTGCTCCCCTTTAGCCAAAGAGCCAAAAAGTAGCATGGAGCGAACACCATATTTCTCGTCCAAGTATGACTGGGTGCTCTTAAGCGTCTCAATGCATTTTGTCCTGTCCAACATACCGTGATTAGTTTTATGTGGGCAAAGTTACGATTTTTTTCTTTATTATCCACTTTTCCTCGCTATTTTTTGTTATTTCTCAACAATTTTTGCCTTTCTGCTTGCTTGTTTGAATTCTTTTTCGTATTTTGGAGCACAGCGAATTTCAGAGTGATATTATATATGTAGAAACGGGGTTCCACAATGCTGACAACGGTAGACTTCGCCTTGTTCGTCGATAGCATCACTGTACATATTGTATGAAGTATTCCGTCCGCATTTGGGGCAGATGACGGTGCAGTGCTTGCGACTTTGACCACACAAGGAGGCTCCGTGCAGTGAGTGATTGCTGTTATCGTTCATTGTTTGCTTTTGTAATGTCGATGGCCAACTTCTGAATTTCTGCCATCTGGAATGCCATAGGACCGTGGATGCACGGCTGGTGAAACCAGTGCCACCTTGTCATCCTGTGTCAAATATGGTGGCCCTACAATCTTTTTGCCTTGTAACTGGTAGATTAGGTCGACGTAGTTCTGCACCTCTTCAGAGAGCGTAGTCTGCTGTCCGTAAACTGATAATGCCATCATAAGATGTGCTATCACAGATACAATCTTTTTCTTGTCTAGTCGTTTCATAAATACTTAAGTTTTTTGCAAAACGAGTGCAAAGATACAAAAAAAATCGACAAATGGTTTGCAGATGGGACTCATTGCCTATGTCAATTTGACCAAAAAGCCAAATTGGTAACTCGGGATGCCATTTCGTCATACCGTATACTTGGTTGCACAGTTCATCGTTTTACTGTTTTCACGCTATTCGTGGAGACAGCTGTCTAAGCTATAACTTAGGACAATCAATGGGACTGATTCTCTTTATCCCCGCATCCACCACGTAGATTAATGCTTTCTTCGGCTCGTTCTAACGGGACCTGAAAAGGTGTGGGGACGTAGCAAACAGGGGCAAACCCCTATTCCAACAGGGATAAAGAGCCGGGATAAGACACTTTTGCCTATAGCCAAAACATCTTACGCCTATAGCCAAAAGAATGTGCGTCTGTAGGCAAAAGAGCTTTCGCCTATAGACAAAATGACTTGTTGAAATTTCTTATAGTATATAGTGGGTGGATGCTAAGCGACTGACAGATAGATGAACTAAGAAGAAATCCTGTTCACGTCCAGAATTCCTTTTCTCCTGTTGGTTCCATCGTCCCCTGACACCTGACCTCCGGTCGAGTGTGCTCACGCTCGGGAGAGCCAAAGCTTGCTTTGCTCTCCTCTCGCTTACTCGCACACTTGGGGCAGGTTCTCTTATCCCATATCCTGATATTATGGCTGCCACACTGTAAGCACAGACGGCCAACCTCGCTTCTATAGGAAGGGGCCACGTCTGCTATGATGCCACCCACGACGATATTCTGGATGGTCTTACAGTCAGGGCACAACATGGCCGTTATCTGCTGACGGAACAAACCACGCCCGTCATACACCTCGGCCTCATAGCCGCAAGCCTTACAGCGATATTTCAGTTTCCAAGCCATCAATCTAGAAAGGGTACGTAGGCATTATATATTGGGTTATCTGATAAAGTGCATCGGTTGCCATTCCTCGCGCTCTGGATAAGCAGGATTGCCGTCTGCATGAATCTTCTTCAGCAGCCAGGCCATGTTGTTGGCCATTGTCCGCATGGTCTGCATACCCTCTGTGTCGAGAGCCGCCTGACCTTCCTCACGGCCATAGACAATGTTCCAGTACTGCGAGGTCACCACAGGCATGTTCATCATCTGGAAAGGCATGTTCATCGTCTGGTAGGCTGCGGTTGCACCACCACGACGGCATACACAGACGGCAGCAGCAGGTTTGTTCTGTACCTTGTTCCCTGCCGAGAAGAACATACGCTGGATAAGTGATTGCACCGAACCATTGGGCTGGCCGAAATAGACAGGAGAACCAACAATCAACGCATCGGCATCGTCGAGTTTCTCCACGATGCGGTTGCACACATCATCGTCGAACACGCAGCGGCCCAACTGCTTCACCCTACATTGTCCGCAAGCGACACAACCACGTACCGCCTTCACGCCAATCTGCACAATCTCTGTCTCAATTCCCTGCTGCTCCAGCGTCTTTGCAGCCTCGCTCAGAGCCAGGAATGTGTTGCCCTTTTTATGGGGGCTACCATTAATCAATAACACTTTCATAGTCCTGTATTTGTTTATAATAGTTTCTCTAAAAACATATTAATTATTCGACAAAGGTACTCATTTTTACTCTATTTTTCGTAAATTTGCACTCACATTTAACTTTTTGTTGAATTTCGTCGCGGCTCGGCCATCTTCGAGCAAGCTTGGATGGCTCTCGCTGCTTCGAAATTTAGGATGTTTATGATTGAGCAATTAGAGATAACCCTACAGCCCAAGTCGAGAGGCTTTCATCTGGTGACAGGCGAGATTATGCGTCAGTTGCCCAAGTTGCCTAAGACTGGCATCATCAATATATTCTGCAAGCATACGAGTTGTGGACACCTCAAAACCACACTTTTTACCATCCCGGTGGCAGCACGATATTCTCCACGCCGTGAGCTTTTTCGAACAGCGGAGCAATCTCTTCATCCGTGAATCCTGCAATGCCGCAACCGATGCGAGTTACCAAGAATGTCAATTCCTGATTTTCCTTGGCGAATGCGATAAACTCATCCACATACGGACGGATGGTCTCTACGCCGCCCTGCATCGTCGGGATGCCGTAGCTTTGGCCTTGCAGACCAACGCCCTGACCCATGATGGCTCCAAACTTGCGGTAGGCGATATAGGCCGCTCCACCGCCGTGCATTCCTTTCAAATTGCTGCCAAATACAAAAATCTCGTTTGGCTGCAGCTCCGTGATAAACTCTGGTGTTGTTCTTTGGCCTGTGGTCAAAGTGTGGCGTTGCATTCGTTTCTTTTCCATAATTTCTTCTCTGATAAAATCCATATTCTCGTTAGACAGTCGCTGATAATACATAACTCGATAATTTTTGGCGAAATTACGAAATTTTTCTCATACTTGCTTAATTTTTTCCGAAAAACATCTTCAAAAAGATAAAAGACGTCTTCAAATTAAGTATTTACCATTTAAAAAGTTACGATTATACAAACAGCAGCGAGAGCAGAATGGTGCTCGCACCAATTCTGCCGAGTCGACAGAGGTCGAGTAAAACTCAACGACTGTTTGCCATACCATATATAATTCCAAGAAGCCCCGGCTTGCAGGTCGGGGCTTTGATTGGATTATCGTTTCAAATTACAACAGCAGTTCCGCTTGTGGCTACCATCAGCATGGAGCTGTTACTAAGTCGAACATTCCTTCCTCGTAAGGCAGTTCAGCAGCAGATCCTTTTTGGACGAACACCTGTTTGTCGAGCACGTCAGCATTCTGTTTGCGAGCCTTCGCCACACTTTCATCAGAGATGTCGATGCCATAGACTTTTGCACCCTGGCTTCTCTTGAGGAGCCGTTGCAATGTTTTCCCACCACCACAGCCGATGTCGAGCATCGTCCATCCGTCCTGTATGTCAACGAGATTCAGTCCCCAGTTCGTCAGAGGCGCATGAGTCAGATTTATGAACTTCAACATCACCCGTCCCATCCGTCCTTTCGGGTGGGCGCAATTCGTGAAAAACTTCTTTAATAGTCCCATATCTTTCATCTTGAAGTGGCTAAGAAAATTCGGGGGCAAAGGTACGGCGATTTCTTGGATTCTGCAATACCGAAAAGTCGGGCTTTTCCTTAAGCCCATTTCAAAGAAGATGTAAAAACTGATTAATCAGAAATAGGTATTACTTCCTGTTATTCAGAAAATCGAGGCTAACAGGGAGTACAGATAACTGCCAAAGGATATAAGCAGCCAAATCATGAGGACAATGAGTAGCAGCAGAACGAAGAGTACAATAACAGATTGCCAGGCTCGCTGGTTCACCTGCTTGATGACTGCTTCATCACCATCGACAAATCCTTGAATCATCTGCATGTTCTGTGTGTTGGCACGGTGGAAGATGTCGATGATGTCGCCTACGAAGAACGGTATCATGCCTAAGAGCACATCCCGCAGGGCATTGTTCAGGACTGCTAATGTCAGCGGGACACTCTTGATGACACGGAAGGAGAAATAGACGAAAGGCACGACGCAGACCAATGCAATGGCATCGCCCCAGCCGGGAATGACACCGATGAGCGCATCCAGATAGTAGCGATCCATGTAGCGGGTCAGCCCCTGCATCGTCTGATAGGCTCGGTTGTCCATCAGCCGCTTGCGCCGTTGCAATCGCTTTTCCTCGTTCATCTGATGTTTCCTAATGTCTTCATTCTGTCTCTTTCTAAACGTTTCTGACTTTTAGACGTTGTTTGGAGGCAAAAAGTTGCATACTATAATATAAATAATGCTATTGCAGCACATGCTTCGGCATCGGCAAGGGCATGGTGATGGTTCTCTAGGTTATAGCCACAGGCAGTAGCTACGGTATGAAGTTGGTGATTAGGCAGCGACTGGCCGAACTGTCTGCGTGATGCTGTCAGAGTATCGTAGAACCGGTAGTCGGGATAGTCCATCTGATAGACTCTGAACACGGCCTTCAGACATCCTTCATCAAATCGGGCATTGTGAGCCACGAAGGGGATGGTAGCTATCTGGTATCTCATATCATCCAGTTCCTGATCAGGGAAGAATACATCAGCGATGCGCTCCTCCAACTGCTGCCACACCTTTGAAAACACAGGGGCATCATCTGTTTCTATCTGCGTTATGCCATGTACCCGCTGACACCTATAGTTATAGTAGTTCGGCTCTGGCTGTATCAGGCTATAGAATGAGTCAACCATCTGTCCGCCACGAACCATGACCACTCCTACTGAGCAGACACTCGACGGCTGCTGATTTGCTGTCTCGAAGTCGATGGCGATGAAGTCCCTAATCATTGTTGGTCTAAGATTGGAGTTGTTTGGAAGTCAATGGCAGCTTTATTGGCCTGGGCCATCTGCTGGTTTCGTGAGATGTTATAGATACGACCTTCCTTGCGGAAGTGTGCCCCTGTCTGCTTGAAGTGGAAAGGGATATTGGCTTTGATGCACTGTTCACGGATGTTTAGCACCCATTCATAATCGCAGACGCGGGCATCATTTCCAGATTCGCCTCCAACTGTCACCTGTTCACACCAACTGCCGAGATTTCCTTGGAAGTTGATACTCTCTAACAGTGGTTCGCAGATGATGGCTTTGTGAAGAATCGGCAACTCACGGAAGATTGGTAGACGTTCATTCGTTCGCTTTTGGTTTTCCATCGTGCAGCAGATAGTAACGTGTTCGTAACCATCACCCCAATCCTCGGGCAAACAATGATGAATTCGTTCAGGGCGTTTCGTAACCATGAAGAAATGGAGGTCACAGCGTTGCTTTATCATCAGCCAAGCATCCTCGCGCCACTCATCGGCTTCCTCGATGAAGAAGTCTGATGTGAAGCAAGTCCATATCAACGAGCCTGACGTTACCTTCCATTCACCTTGCCGGTTACGACGGATGGGGAGATTGAAACAGGAGGTCTTCGTCACGACGTTGGAGTCCTTCTCAAACTCCGCATCGCGCCGATACACATAGCAGTGTTGGCAACCCTCGCTCTTCTTGTGGCATCCGTGCCACAGGTTCCACATCTCGCCCATAGTTTCTATTCCTTTGCTAACATCTCACAGAGTCTATCTTCACGTATGAACTTGGGAGCTGCCTTACCTGCCAACACCAACACCTTTTTCCCATTTCGGTAGATATGAAGCTGGCGTGAGCGAACCACAGCAGTCAGTTCTGGGTCATCCTGCATAGCTATCCAAATATGATGGTAGATGCCATCCTCTTCAAATAGCTTCTTCTGCAAATGCGAGCACAAATCAGTTGTATTAATGGTCATCATATTATTTATTCCATTATCAACTATGAAAGACTTTATAGCATCCTCATAATCAGTATCTATCAACATTACTGGCTCTCCATATTGGGTAAAGCCATTGATATAATAATGATTGTCTTCTTTCAGAGATTCTGATAAGAAGTTCACCTCATACAGTCTTGTTTCTATATCAGAAGCATGATTCCTAATATCATTGAAATGAGCATCAATGAAACTGTCCGTCATCGCAAGGCACACAAACCGAATGAACCGGGAATACTTTTCATCAAAATCTTTCCTCCAGTCAAAGGGGATATAACAGCCTTCCACGATAAGGTTCTGCTGATTCTCTATTGCAGTCTTTATCATCTCCCTAACAATCGGCCATAGATAATCTGTCAATGCCTCGTCATCCTCTGGTGTAAGGTCGGTCATACCACAACGAATCAATCCCATTTTCAGATGGTCGATGCTGACATATGGTATTCTATACTCTTCCAACATCCGCTGTGCCAGAAGAGTCTTACCTGTAAGTGAAGCACCTGTTATTAGTATTATCATAGTCTTGTCTTCAGCTCTTCCTTGACCTTCTCCAAATTACTACACGATAGTATCGGCATGAGGTTTTCTATCTCTTCAATGCTCTTGTCCCACCATCGGAATTTGAGCAAAATGTCTATCAACTCTTCGTCAAAACGTTTCCTAACAACTCGACAGGGATTCCCAACGGCAATCGCATACGGAGGAATATCCTTTGCTACCACTGAGTTTGTGCCGATGATAGCTCCATCACCAATATGTACGCCTGGCATGATTGTAACATTCTAACCAATCCATACGTCATTACCAACAATAGTGTCGCCTTTCAATGGTAGTTCCTCCTTCACTGGTGCAATAGCACTTCCCCAGTCACCGCCCATGATGTAGAACGGATAGGTGGTCGCGCAATCCATCCTATGATTGGCCCCATTCATCACAAACTCCACACCTTTGGCAATAGCACAGAACTTCCCGATAATCAGCTTGTCACCTATGAAGTCATAGAAGTGCGTGACGTGCTTCTCAAACTGGTCTGCACCGTCTATGTCATCGTAATAGGTATAGTCACCGATGATGATTCGCGGATTCTTTACCACATTCTTGATAAAACAAAGTCGTGGCAGGTTAGGATTTGGAAATGCCTTGTTGGGGTTTGGTCTGTTTGTTATTGTCATAATCGCAAATATGTTATTTTCATTATTTTATCTCTAATCTTGGTTTTGTATTCGGAGAGTGCTCTTGAACGCTTTGGTTCTCCATGACGGGAATCTCTGTCGAGGATGAAGGTGTGTAGGATGTGGTTGTTGCACATGAACTAAAGGAAAGCAAGACTATCTGAACTAACAGAATCAGCGGAAGTCCATACTTGAATTTCCGATGCATTGTCTTGTGGTGCCATATCTTCATGCCCAGCAATGCACCGATGCTTCCTCCAAAAACAGCCAATCCAAGAAGTGCTGCTTCCCTGATACGCCATTTTTCCCGTTTCGCCTTCCACTTGTCAATACCATAGACAAAGAAGGTCACGATGTTGAGAGCAATGAGATAATATAGAAAAACATTCGCCATTATCTTTTTTCTTTCGTGACTTTCTTATATTTTGCCTTGACTATCTCATAGGAGTTTTTCGTAAGTTCCTTTAGCAGATCGTCTGGAGCGGTATTGGGATTGATGCCTATCCAACGCTTAGGCGACTCGTTGTAAGGATTGCCGATACAGTCGCATTTCGCCTTCAAGTCATCGATTCGGTCGGGCTGACACTTCAGTGAAATCACATGAAAGTCGTTGCAATCGAAGAACGAGAACATGTGACCACAGACGTAGAACACCAACACGCCCTCACCGCTCTTGAATTTCGTAAACGGCAGTTTCTCCTCAATATCATCGCCTAACGAAAGGCAATACTCCCGATAGTCTTCTATGTTCATGGTCTTAGCTTATGCTCTTTCCTAATTCAAAAGCATCCTGCAACTCGGGATTACCTTCGATCTCACGGGCATCGTTCACGCCACCGCAGAAAAGAGTTCCTGCCAGTCGGCTCTTGGGATAGCAGTCTATCCAGCCCGTCAGACCCGTCTCAGCTCGCTTCGGAGTTTCTTCCTCATTCTCAGCAGCCGTTGTGAGCAGATAGACATCGCGGAAACGATAGTCCTGTTCATACATTGCATTCATGCGGTCAATGAGAGTTTTCATCTGTCCGCTCATCTCATAATAATAGATAGGTGTAGCCCAGCAAACGACATCAGCATCCAGTACCTTAGCCATGATGTCGTTCACGTCATCTCTGATGACGCACCGGCCTAATTTTTGGCAACCCATACAGCCCTTACAGAACTGAATATTCTTGCCCACAAGAGAAATCTTCTCCACATTGTTTCCAGCTGCCTTGGCACCTGCTACAAACTGATCAGCGAGCATATCGCTGTTTGAGCCATGACGCAGGCTCGTAGATATTACAATAACCTTTTTCATATTCGTATTTGTTAGTATTGTTTCGTTCTTTTGGCATTGCCTATTTCAGATACATCGTGTTACGACTCAATTCATCACTTGCCGTCACCAACATCCATTCACCACCAATAAGGTTGAACGGATTGAACTTCATGTCCTTGTAATCGATCTCTTTCATATTCTAATGATGTATATAACTGACCGCAAAGATACAAACATTCGGACAAACCACCAAAGGAATACGGAGAAAGTTTTAGTATGTCGTTAGCGTACCCATAGTACGTAGGTAGCGTACTGGCATTGATTTATCTTTTTCAAGCAATTATAGAGGGAACGGCTTTTATGATGGAAGAAATACTGCCAAACAGACACCTTAGAAAGCCTTTAGGGAATTCTGAGGTATGTTTGGCAGTCCTGTTTTCTTTGATAAGCGAGACGCTCATCACCGTTGGCAAGATAGATGATGCCACAATAGGTGAAGCCGTGCTTCTTGATGTTCTGCTCACTGTTTGATGAAATGCGGATAATCAAGTTCTCCTAAAGCAGGTTCGTATTCAAACCCCTCGTAGCTGAAAGCATTAAGATATTCGGGATTGGTGATACGGTTCTCGACGATGAATCGTGTCATGGCTCCCCGGCACGTCTTTGCCCAAACAGCCTGAATCTTCAGTTCTTTGCCCTTGCGGACATAGAACAATGGCTGAATGATACGGACTTCCCGACGGACTCGCTGCCAGTCGAAGAGATGCTGGTATTCCTCTGTAGCAAGATGAATCAGGACGCCGTCATCCGCTTTCACGCTATCAATCAGCATGTCAGTAAGGCGACTCTTCCAAAAACCGAACATATTCTGTCCCTCACCACTTGGAAGTTCTTCGACGAGCGAAGCGACTTTGTCGATTACAACATGACCCTCCATCCGATAAGGCAGAATACCATCCATCGGACGAAGCAAGCCATAGAGAAAAGAGGTAATCCATAGCTTCCCCTGTGAATAATTGAGGTCATCATTGGTCAGCGTCTCAGCCTTTAAGTGCTTATACGCCTGTCCATGATAGGCAAGGATGGCCGGCAGCTTTGGCTTTTCGTCGAAGAATTGCATGAACCTCAACTTGTTCTGTACGGCAATCTGCTGACTACAGCCCATCATTTCGGCTATCGTCTCTGCAGAATACTGGGCCATGTCCCTCGCAAAAGCCTCCGCCTCATTCTGGAAACGGGGTGCTGACAGCCTAATGTCTGGTACAGACTTTAGCCTGTCGTGCATAATTTTTGCGGAAGCGAGTATTATCTGCATTAATTCTTCTCTTTGGTAAGTTTTGCAAAATCATTTTTGCTCATTATTCTCGGGAATATCTTCATATCAAAATGCTCTCAGCCATACGCTTGCCTGCATCAAAGGCTTTCTGCAAATCTTTCTCCCAGTTCTCATCACTATACTGCCGTTTGGCTTCTTCGGAGAACCCGCCAAGTTCACACCATTCGTAGTTCTTAACCTGATAGGTATTGTAGGCATCCACGTGCTCGACTCCACCCATAGCTGTCGTGAGGCTCTGCTCGATGATTCCCATACTCTGATAGACCATCTTCGCCTGCTCGGTATTGGCGTTCATGGTGTAGCAGAGAACTACGGGCATCTTCTTGGGTGCCGTTATGCTATAGTCGTTGTACGAAAGCCACGGGAATACCAGTCGCTCCAGAAAGCCACGCAGTCGGGCAGTCACCTCAATCTCATTACTCACCGAACTAGCACCTTCCGCAAATTTCCGTAGCATCGAGGCCGTATTGAAATTCTTCCTCGGGCCTCCGTCAATAATCATAATCTTCTTCATATTTTCGTTATTTGTTTAGTTTTAGCATACTCTTTTGGCAGATAACCCATATATTAAACCTGTTTAATATAGTGTGGAATAATATCTTCGTAATGGCCGTCCTTCATGCGGAACCCCTGTGGGATAACACCAAGCTGTGTAAAGCCAAGTCGTTCATACAGGTGCAGAGCATGGATATTGGTGGCAACAACTGCATTGAACTGGAGTAAGCGGAAACCAAGGCGTTCTCCTGTTTTCAGAGAGTCTTTCACCAATTGTTCGCCAATATGAAGCCCGCGCTTACCCTCCTTAACGGCATAACTGGTATTGCAGATGTGACCGCAACGGCCTACATTGTTTGGGTGAAGAATATAGAGACCAACGATCTCATCCGCCACACTATCTACGGCAATGCCAGTATAAGACTGGCTCATAAAGAAGTCGTCAGCTGTATCATCTGTCAGTTTTTCGTCTTGCGGAAAAGCGATACCCTCATGAACGACGGCATTCCATATTGCCATTGCCTCCTTCTTGTCTTTTTCTTCGTATCTTCTAATCTCAATCATTAGACAATTCTCTTAAACTTTGTTGTATTAACTGGGCAAATACAGTGTAAACCGAGTGCAGAAAGCTTGCTTTTTGCCGAGGTGCAGCCTGTTTTCGCAAATTTTATTTGCAAAGTTACTGATTTTGCTGCATTTTTATTAAATTTGCACCATAAAATTAGGAATGTTTATGAAAGTAAAGAAATGAAGAAGGTTATTACAGCAATTATCGTTACTATGCTGCTGGCTATCCCTGCCGTAGCATTGAATACGGGAGTCCCCCGCCAATCGGGGGACGGACTCGCGCAGGGGGCAAGAACCCTTGAAGTATCATTTAACTATCAGCGTCAGCAGGGGCCTGGCTCTAATCAGTACGCTGTCTGGATTGAGAATGAAAAAGGCGAAGTGGTAAAAACACTATTCGTCACATCATTCACAACAAAGGGTAGAGTCCGCGGCAATGAACAGCCGATGCGTGGCTATATCAAGCGTCCTGCCTGTGTGCCTACATGGGTAAAGGCAGCAAAAGCCAATGACCTTACTGATCAACAGTTGGATGCTGTTACAGGCGCAACTCCGCAGGCAAGCGGAACACAGACTTTCACATGGGACTTCACTGACCAGCAGGGTAAAGCTGTTCAGAAAGGAACTTACAAGGTATTTGTCGAAGCCACTTTGTTCAATGCTAGCACCATCACATATTCAGGTACGTTTTCGACTCAGACCAAAGCGGGTAATGTCGCTCTGACCTCTCAACTGACCGAGCCTGACGAGAAGCATAAGGATATGCTGACTGATGTAAAAGCGACTCTGCAATAAATATGGATATTTTCAAGGATAAAGTAGCCGTCGTGACGGGAGGTGCTCAGGGCATCGGACGATGTATTGCCGATGAGTTCCTGAAAGCAGGTATCCATGTCTGTGTCATCGACAAGCAGGAGGGGCAGCACTTTGTGGGCGACATATCGGACAAGCAGGTGTTGGAGCGGTTTGCTCTGGAGGTCATCGGGAAGTATAGTCATGTAGACTACCTTATAAACAATGCCTTACCACTGATGAAGGGCATCAACGAATGCAGCTATGAAGAGTTTCAATACGCCATGAGCGTGGGAGTCACCGCTCCGTTTTACCTTGCCAAACTCTTTGCTCCGTATTTCGCTGAGGGAGCTGCCATCGTCAACATATCCTCCTCCCGCGACCGGATGAGTCAGCCGCAGACAGAGAGCTACACGGCTGCCAAAGGCGGTATTGCCGCACTGACCCATGCTTTGTCGGTTAGCTTAGCTGGTCGCGTTCGCGTTAATTCCATCTCACCAGGTTGGATAGACACTAACTACACCGTCTATGAAGGTCCCGATGCCATACAGCAACCTGCAGGACGTGTCGGTAATCCGATGGACATAGCTAACATGGTGTTGTTCCTTTGTTCCGACAAGGCGGGTTTCATTACTGGTGAGAACATCTGCATAGACGGTGGCATGACCCGCCAGATGATCTATCATGGAGATAACGGCTGGAAGTTGGTATTATGAAGAAGGGATTACTTTTATCCATTGCTTTGATAATGTCAGTTGCTGTATCAGCACAGGATGTTAGGGGATTCGTCAACAGGCAGATGCAGACCTATCCGAAGTCACGGCTGCTTGATATCTACAAGTCGTGCTTCCAGGACTATATGGGAGCGGAGCATCTGGTGTCAGACAGACAAAGGGTTAAGGCTTATTTGGATGAAGAGTTGAATACTACCAGTCTTGATGACCTCATGCTCTGGTACTACGAACCATGCGGGATAGACAGCAGCTATTATCGTGTCAGCATTCGAGCCATTAAGGAAAGTTTCGTTTCAGAAGACCAACTCCTTGATGCCTTTATTCGCAGTGCAAACTCTGAGAAGCGACCTTCTGTTGAGTCGTGGAGTAAACGATGGCACATGATTATTGGTACTATCGACCAAATGAAAATAGATCTGCCCAACTATCAAGAGGACAAACAATTCATAGACAGCGTTCTTTCTGTTGGGAAATACGCTATAAGCCACTCGTCAGATTACCGTGAGGCCTATTATCCTCACTACAGAATCGTAGAGCGTAGCATCTTTGAAAATGAAATCAAAAATCTTATAGATCAGAAAAAGTAAAAATACAATGAAGAGAGAAAAGTTTGTCATTGCCATTTCTGCCATTTTGATGCTTATGGTGAGTATTCCTGCATTTGCTCAGGAAGAGAATTGTTTTAAGAAGTTCAGTGTAGAAGAAGCTTTTGAGGACAACGGCTTCCAGTGGTTCCGTGATGCCCGATAGAGTGCAAGATGATGTATGCTGCACCCTTTGACCCACCGGGTTTCAAGAGTGATCTGTTATCCACCCGTATGCCGAAGTTGGCTTTCGTAGGAACTAATGTCTGGTTCTTCCTCTGCGTGAACTTCCTGAAACTGTCTTTCCAGATATTTGCATGGCATAACATCAATCCGACCACACTGGCTATTGATACCTATGCAATCCCATTTGTGCTGGTTGGAGCATTCGCAGGTATTCGTATTGTGAAGTTCCTGCCTGAAAGGCGATTCCGCATATTCACCACAATAATAACCATTATCAGTGTCCTTGTGATGCTGCTTGTATAAGCGATACATAGAATATGATTGACTTTGATTCCATCTGGCGCACTCGGGACGAGATTCGGACAGTGGTGAACGCTGCCTTGGGGGAATGCATTTGGAATCTGGCCTGTGACTTGTCATCTCCTTGGCAAAGGTATGCCTGATACGAATAAATGTTATAAAATGGAGGGGCTTGAAGCAAATTCGCCAAATTATTCGTATCTTTGTCCCACAAAAATAGGATAAATGTCTTACGGTTCAGGGTTCTTTGACGAACCAAGCGGCAGAGCCGAGCGGCTACATCTGGCATTCGACCATTATGACATTTGCAGGAAGCCAACAGAAAATATAAGGAGACTACAGAATATAGCGGACAAATGGAAGTGGAATGATGAAACTATTGACAATAATCATAGCAGCAATGATGATGAATACATGTAACGGAAACGTGGCGAAAGAGTCTACGGTGAGGCCTGCGACACAAGCGAACAGGTTCTATACTGGTGATGCCAGGAAACTGAGCGAGGAGGTGGATAGTCTGTTGGCACGACATGCAGGGGATAAGCATTTTGCGGACTTGGCGGCAGTGATTGTGCCTCATGCGGGGTACTACTTCTCGGGGAATGTGGCAGCGGCGGCGTATATGTCGATACCTGTAAAGGAGTACAAGCGGATATTCCTGTTGGGACCAAGTCACCACGAATGGCTTGACGGGGCTTCGGTGAATACGGCGTTCGACTATTACAGTACACCGTTGGGCAATGTGAAGGTGGATGTCGAGACGGCTCAGAAGCTGACGAAGGCTGACAGCGTGTTTAGTTATCAGCCCAAGGCACACGACAGAGAGCATTGCTTAGAGGTGCAGTTGCCGTTCTTGCAGAGACGATTGAAAGAGGTTCCCCCCATAGTACCAATTATCATTTCAACGAATGACTTCCAAAAGTTGAAACGGATAGCAGAGGTGCTGAAGCCGTACATGACGGAAGAAAATCTGTTTGTCATCAGCAGCGACTTTTCGCACTATCCGACGTATGAGGATGCCTACAAGGTGGATGCACGGACGGGCAAGGCGGTTGAGAGTGGCGACGTGGAGCAGTTCATCGCAGTACTGGAGGAGAATGCCAAGAGCGGCATCCGCAATCTGGCTACGAGTGCCTGCGGGGAGCTGGTCATTGCTACACTGATGCTGATGATGCAGGATGGCAACTACGAGGTGAAGCACCTGCTTTATCAGAACTCTGGGGATATTGACAATCATGACCATAGTCGCGTGGTGGGGTATCATGCGTTTGCGATTGTCAGGAACCTCCCCCTACCCCCCTCCAAAGAGAGGGTGAACATGGACAGTTTCAAGTTAACAGACGATGAGAAGCAGATGCTAAAAGAGATAGCTCTCAACAGTATCAAAGATTCCCTTGATGGCAAGCCAATCTCTCACCACTCACCTTTTACCTCTCACCTCTCTTCCAAGTGCGGTGCGTTTGTGTCGCTGCATAAGCAGGGCCGGCTGCGGGGGTGCATCGGACACTTTGGAGAGGACGTGCCGCTGCATGAGATTGTAGCAGAAATGGCTCGTGCAGCTGCCTTTGAAGACCCAAGGTTCATGCCTGTAACCAAGGAAGAGTTGAATGATATCGACATCGAGATTTCTGTGCTGACACCCATACGACGTATACAGAGCTTGGACGAGTTTGAGCTACACCGTCACGGCATATATATCCGACGGGGCTACCGAAGTGGGACATTCCTACCGCAGGTTGCTGACGAGGTGAACTGGACGAAGGAAGAGTTCGTCAGTCATTGTGCACAGGACAAGGCTGGCATCGGATGGGATGGCTGGAAAGATGCAGAGCTATATGTTTACGAAGCAATCGTGTTCTGATGGAGTGCTGGTATTATCAGCGACTAAGTGATGGACGGGTGGAGTGTCAGCTTTGTCCGCATCACTGCAAGATTGCGAATGGTAAAGCGGGCATCTGCCGGAGCCGTCGTAATGAGGACGGCGTGCTCGTGAGCGAGGTCTATGGCAAACCCTGTTCGCTGGCCATCGACCCCATCGAGAAGAAACCGCTGTACCACTTCCATCCCGGCACCAAATGCCTCTCCATCGCCTGTACGGGCTGCAATTTCCGCTGTCTGAACTGTCAGAACCACGAGATTTCCCAGGTGTCGCCATCGGATGTGGGACATTATGACCTCTCACCGCAGCAAGTCGTTGACCTCTGTCTGGAACACCACTGTCCAGGCATCGCCTATACCTATACAGAGCCGCTGACGTATCTGGAGTATATCGCGGACACGGCACGGCAGGCTCACGAAGCTGGTATTTTGAACATCCTCGTCACAGCAGGCTATGTCTGTCAGGAGCCTCTGAAAGACCTGCTGCCGTATCTCGATGCAGCAAATATCGACCTGAAGTCCTTCTCTGACGATATCTACCAACGCATCAGTGGCGGGCACTTGCAGCCAGTCCTCGACACTATTCTTGCCATGCGCGATGCCGGGGTGTGGATAGAACTGACGAACCTCGTCATCCCTGGGGTAAACGACGACATGGAGATGATTCGCCAGATGTGCCAATGGATAGTAGGCAATGGCTTTGCCGACAATCCCCTGCACTTTAGCCGCTTCTTTCCAAGATATAAGCTACAGGACGCGCCACCTACACCTGTCAGCACCTTACAGGAGGCCAAGCGCATTGCGGAGGAAGAAAGTATCAAGTACGTGTATCTGGGGAATATAGGTGTATATTAAGGCTGTAGCACAAGTTCACCAACATCGTTAGTCAAACGCCTTATAGTATCGCTGATATTCTGGCATGCCACCTCTTTGCGCATAGCTTCTTCGAGGGTGATACCATCGGGATTGATGCATTCCACATGGGCAAAACCAGCCTTCAAGAGTTCTTCTTTGTCGCTGATACGTCCTGCTATCAGGCAGACTGGTACATCGCCTGACTGCTGGAGGATTCCCATGGGGAGTTTGCCCATCAGCGTCTGACAGTCAGCAGAGCCTTCGCCAGTGATAACAAGGTCTGCATCTTTTACAATCTCTTGGAATCGTATGGTGTCAAGCAACAGTTCGATGCCCGGTTTGCAATCTGCATTCATATACTGCAGGAAAGCATAGCCCAGTCCGCCGGCAGCTCCTGCACCCTCTAACTCAGAACGGTCATAGCCAAAATGCCTGGCAGATACCTCTGCGAACTTTCTTGCACGTTCATCCAGTTGTCGCACCATATCAGGTGTTGCCCCTTTTTGAGGGGCGAACACATGGGCCGCACCATACTCGCCACATAGCGGATTCTTGACGTCAGAGGCTATGGTGAAGCGAACGTCTTCTATTCCTTTGACATCATCCCATCTATGGACTACCCCTCTATGGGAGGGGGCTGGGGGGAGGCTCTCTATCAGCGCATGAAGCATGCCGATACCTGCATCACTGGTAGCACTGCCGCCAAGCCCGACGATAATGTGGTCTGCGCCCCTGCGGACTGCATCTGCCACCAGTTGGCCTGTGCCGTAGCTGGTAGCCACCATAGGATTCCGTTCTTCCTTAGTGAGCAGGGGAAGCCCGCTGGCTTGTGCAATCTCTATCACAGCCAGCTTGTCATGTAACAGATACTTGGCAGATACGGGTCTCATCAGCGGGTCTCGTACCGTCAACTCTACCAACTCACCACCTATAGCCGCATGGAATGCCTCCATGAAGCCCTCGCCGCCATCGCTGACGGGTACTTGCACCACTTCTGCTGTAGGGTGAATGCTGCTGACACCCTCTGTTGCTGCCTGATTCGCCTCATTCGAGGTCAGACAGCCTTTGAATGAATCTATCGCTATGACTACTTTCATAATTAATCAATCATACGCGTAATACCTAAATACACTATATTTTATTTGCAAAGATATTGATAATTGCGGAATTATCGTTAAATTTGCACCAAGAATTAGCATTGTTTATCAGCTAACCCCACAAATAAACAACTTATGAGACTAAAAATTACCAAAATCCTCGCGCTCATGCTGTTGCCGATGGTGCTCTTCAGCAGACAGTGCATTACGCACTACAACATCTGCAAGCAGCACACCTGCCGCAAGTTTAGGGCCATCATGAGTCAGAGCGTAGGTTTGCAAGGACAGAGCTACGGTATCCCGACGATGTAGATTACGGAAGACTGTGACACGGACGGCACGGGTGCCGTGGCTCTACAGCGAGTGCCAGGCCAAGAACGTCGCATTTTATAAAAAGTGTGGTTTTGGGGTGTTCGATGAGCGGGAGTTTTCTTATAACGGGAAGACGATGCGATATTGGAGCATTTGTCATAAGCCCGATATGAAAAAAGAGAAAAAAATATTAACCCAGGAAAAACAAACAGACACCAAGGACTGAGATAACAGCTCCAAGGACTGCACGCCATGTTATTCTCTGATGGAACAGCCAATACGAGGGCAGGATGATAATGATGGGTGTCAATGCCATCAGTGTGGAAGCAATACCAGCACTGGTATACTGCACAGCCATCAGCGAGAACCCCACCCCGACAAAAGGACCGAAAATAGTGGTGGCTGTAGCAACTGTCATGCCCTTGCGGTCATGCAGGGCCTCACGCAACGGTTTGAATCCTTCGCGGAAATAAAGCAGGATACTGAATCCGATGATTCCGGCAATACAACGCAGGAAGTTGGCACTGAAGGGAATGAGCCAATCGGGCATTGCTCCTGTTTCGTAATGATCCATACCTATTTTGCTCAGTACCAAGCCGATGCCCTGGCAGAGAGCAGCACCGATAGCAAAGAGGACACCATTGAGCGGCAACTTCAGTGAGACTTTATGATGTTCACCACGTCCTAACACAGAGATACCAATACCAATGAGCGTGACCAGCATAGCAACAATACTCATTGGAGCCATCTGCTGATCTAATGCTATCCATGCCATCAAGGCTGCTGCCAAAGGTGCCAGCGTCATGAACAGCTGTCCATAGCGTGAACCGATAATGATATAGCATTGGAAAAGGCAGAAATCTCCGATTACATAGCCTACCAAACCCGAAAGCAACATCCACCCGCAGGCTTCGATAGAACCGACAGGCGGCAGAGGCAGGCCTGTCACACTCCAAAAGAGTATCACAGAAAAAATAAGAGCCAAAGCCATACGAAGCACGTTCAGCGTCAGGTTACCCAGACGTTTGCTGCCAAATTCACTGAGCAGCGCGGTAGCCGTCCATGAAAAAGCAACACCGATGGAAATCAGTTCTCCAATATATGTCACAGTCTATTCTAAATGAAATTCTAAAATACGGATGCAAAATTAATAAATTTACCATAGAAACAACAACTTATGCCCTATAAATAAACATCATTTGCTGAAAGAATCTGGGGATTCGCCGGTT
>JAFPWS010000030.1 GCA_017412705.1 Prevotella sp. | reverse complement strand
GTACTTCTCTCTACGAGAGAGAAGGTAGTATGTGGGGCAGGTTGAAGCGCCCTTCACCGGGCAACCTGCGCAGGATGTTGGGCCAGAAGGTCGAACTCATCGTCGAATATCTCTGCGAACCGTGGAAATTGTTCCCCAAGAAGGGCGAAGGAACGCCAACGAGCGCAGTTGCCGACAAAAGAGGTCGTACCTTTGCACTGACAACGAGGGAACGGCGGCCCGAGCTGAAGTTTGGTACCGACAAAGCAAGGGTTTCCTACCGAGAAACTGGTAGTTTCATGCCGAGAAACCGGTAGTTACATGCCGACAAACTCCGCGTCACCGAGAGAACCATAACCCTTAACCATTAACACTTAACACTATCTGCTTGGATAAAATATTCTACAGGGATGGATGCGGAACAGAAGTCACCAAGGCATGGCAGCTTGAAAAGCAATCGGCGCTTGGCTTTCCCGTTGGACGTGGCAGGAGCTTCGCCAGTGACAAATTGTATCTGCAGCTTCCCTTTGCTCTTAAGCTCACGGATAACCTTGCCCCGCAGTCCTTTGAACTCGCCAGACGTTACCACGACCTCCTCGCCAATCTTGTATTCCCGCTCATTGACAGGCATTACATCTTTCTCAGTACGGGTGGCGATATAAAACTGCGTCATCGCTCCGAATGGAATGGTGAGCGGTGGGTTCCTCCCGTCCTCACCCTTGTTGAAATGGTCGTAATAATAGGAGATGATATGAGTCAACTCTGTGATGTTCTTCTTGTCATCAACCGACTTGGATTGAAACATGTCGCCATCCGACCGATAGCCCTTGGTGTACAACTCGGCTTCCTCCTTAGTGAGATAGGCAAAGACAAAGTTGGGCAACAGATTCTTGGTGACTGACTTGACACGGTTCTTGATTCGTATGTAAATGGTATGGCGGGGGATATATGTTACTATGTCAAAGCCCTTGAAAATGGTCTCGGCCTTCTCCTCACGCCCATAGCTGGCACGGAACACATACCACTCGTGATTGGCCTTTGGCTCAGGCATGTTTCCTACCGACACCCCATTTTGTGCATCGTCGCACCCTCCGGGGATAGTACTGGGGGTAAGCCCAGAATCGTCAGTTTCTACCGCGTCAACTGTGGATTGTGCATCCATATCGGTATCACTCTTTATGACTGCCAGAATGCTGGCGCTAAGACATAAAGAAAGCGTGAGAACGTCTGTTGTCCATTCCACGCACTGAGGCTCTTGCATTGCCTATTTCTGTCGAACAGACAACTTCAGAGCCCACGCCGATATGAATATATAGTACCCCCAAATGTGATAAGACGGAATACGCCCTACCACGCTATAAGGGGCTGCTTATAAACATACCCAGAGCATCTACCGTTGCCGTGTTCCATACAGAAATAGCTGTTAATTTGCAAGATTACAGTGCGTATAGAACAAAGCGTCTTGTAAACGCCTTCAAAATGTCTGAAGACCCGCTACCCACCCAGCCGCCTCAGGGGATTGTTGCGCCCTTTTGGCTTCGGCGTAGGCTATCACCAATCTTCAGCGGTCATGAACACGTTCAAAATAGCTTCCGTATCAGTGCATACGAGAATTCGGTGGCAAAGGTACGAAAATTATTTGAAAAACCTATTATTTAAAAGGTGAAAAGTTTGGTAGTCAACTGATTATTTGCATAACATTAAACAAGTCACTTTTACACTTTGGCGACTGAGCGCACACAAACAGCAAAGGGCTTGCCTCACGGCAAGCCCCTCTTACTAAACTAAACAAATACTTTATGATTTATGATTTTGTATATATATATCATGAAGAAGGCGGCTCACTGCACCTGCTGGCAGTGGCGACACTTGCGCTCACAGTAGCGCTGGCACTGCGCGCAGAGGTCGTAGCCAAGCATGGCACCCAGAATGAAGTCCTCCTCGGGGGTGAGCTCGTTGAGCGGACGGTTGACGATGAGACGGATGGCATCGAGACACTCGCGACGACCAAAATAGAGGTTGAGGGTGTTCTTGCCTGCGGGCTGAAGAATGTAGGGGATGTTCTGATGTTGCAGGCGCTCGGTGGCATACTGCTCGTAACGCTTGTTCATGGTGAACAACACCATCTGGCGAACACCTTTCTTGTATTCGTAGATGTGATTCATCAGCACCTTCATGTCTATCGGCATTCCATTCATTGATTCCTTGTTTTTAATTGTTAACTTAGTTCAGGGCTCTGGCCCTACTGTTTTACAGGCTCGGTGAGATTTGTGCTACCCAGGCATCGATGCGGGCGTCGGTCTTGTCGTCCTCGTTGATGTCGTCGAGGGGCAGTCCGATGAACTTGCCATCGACAACGGCAGAAGAGTCGTCGAAGGTGTAGCCGTCGGTGGGTACAGCACCGATGAACTGTGCACCACTCTGCTTGATGCCGTCGTAGAGCTCGCCGATGCCACCGACGAAGGTGTCGCTGTAGGTTGAGCAGTCGCCACAGCCAAAGAGGGCAATGGTCTTGCCGGAGAGGTCGGCGTCCTTCAGCACGCTGAGTCCGTCGTACCAGTCGTCCTGCAACTCGCCTGCACCCCAGGTAGAAGTACCGAGGATAAGGTTCTGGTTGGCAGCGACGATGTCGGCTGTCAGCTCTTGTACGTTGAGGGCCTCGCAGCCCAGCTTCTGTGCAATTTTCTCTGCGATGGCCTCGCAGGTTCCGGTTGAGGAACCGTAGATTACAATAGTCTTACTCATTTCTTATTTTGTCTGTTTATGTGGTTAAAATGTTTTTGACGATGCAAAGGTAAGGAGAAAAAAGCAAAGCCACAATACCTAAAAATGAGGGTTTAAGGAATGACGAACAGGACGGAGTAATAGAATTGTGTTAATAAAACGTAGAACAGCAGAAGGGGTGCTGCGATGCGAATACCTTGTAATAATGATTCATAGACGCTGGCCAGCGTGGGGAAGGTGCCGGCAATGATGCCATAGAGGCTTGCGAACACCATGAGTCCGAAGGCGATGACGGGTACGAGGCTGGCGGAGAAGGGCGACGGCCAGAGGGTTCCCACTGCCGAGAGCAGCACGGCATGAGGGGTGACGGAGAGCAGCAGCACAGCACCGACGTAGACCACGAGGAAGGCCAGCGAGAGCCAGAGGGCACGCAGCTCGCGATAGCCCGGGCGCTGTCGGTCAGAGCCTGTCAGGCGCAGCAGTCCGCTACTGCGCAGGGTCCCCACAGCCATGGAGAGCAACACTATCCATACCATCAGGGGCGATGCCAGCATAGCGGCATAGCGCCCCAGGAACCAGCGGAGGCCCTCGCCGGAGAGCAGCGAGTGGACACCACTGGAGGGGAAGGCTGCGCTATAGAGCCACGAGCCGAGCATGAGCAGCAGCTGGGCCACAGCCAACGCAAGGGCAATATAGGGAAGTATGCGACGCATCACCTAACACTTAACACTTATCACTTAATACTTGACACCTATCACTTACTCCGGGTCGGGCATGAGGCTGTCGACATCGAGAACGCGCAGCTCAAGGGCTCGCACCACGAGACGCGTGGCGTTGACACTCTCGCCACCGGGGAAGAGTTTCTTGGCCAGCTCGTTCTGGCGCTTCTCCAGGCTCTTTACGCCAAAGGGCATGCCACGCAGGCCGGTAATCTGCTCCTTGGTATAGCCCAGGGCCAGGTGGCGCAGGAAACGCTCGTCGTACTCGTCAATCTCATAGTCGATGAGAGCCTCCTGGCGTGCCAGCTGTGAGGAGACGGCCTGCTTGAAACGTTCGACAATCTTCTTCAGGATAGGCTCGTTGAACACCAGCTGCTTGCCTTCCATGACAGCCATGACGTCGCGACGGGTCAGCAGCTCGCCACTCTTCAGGATGATGCCGTCGGCTCCTGCGTCGAGCACGTCGACCCACAGTTTCTCGTTGAGAATCTCGCCCGTGAAGATGAGTATCCTGACCTGCGGATACATCTCCTTGGTCTGACGGCACAGCTCAACACCCACGGTGGTAGAGCCACCCAGGCCGAGGTCGAGCAGTACGAGGTCGGGTTGCTGCCGCTTGATGAGTCGCCAATAGGAGGGTTCGTCAGGGGCTGTGCCTATGACCTCAGCTTCGGGTATCTCGTTACGCACAATGCCTTCCGTGCCTTTCAGCTCGAGGGGCACGTCCTCTACGATAATCAGTTTAAACTTGTCCATATCTTCTATTACTTTTAGTTTCACTTATTTGATGCCGCAGCGAGGATGACCTGCGCGGTATTGTCTTTGACGCTAATGCCGCAGCCACGGCGGTGGGTGGCCTCGCCATGGTCGCGCACTATCTGACGACAGAGCAGCGAGGTGAGCGGCGAGGGAGCATTGGCCAGCATGATGTCGTAGGCCACATACTTGTCGTCCTTGGGCCGGGCAGTGACATTGCCCTTGAGCAGCTCGAACAGGTAGTGCAGCAGGTTCTCGTCGCCCAGCACCTTCTGTCCATACAGCTCGACAGGCCGGATGTGCAGATGGACGCGCTCCACCTGGTCAGTGGCCTGCTTGATGAGGATGCCATAGAGGTCGCGATAGTAGGCTGTGACCTCTGCCAGCGATTCGGTGTCGCCTGCGTCGACCAGCAGACGGATGCGCGAGGGGTAATACATGGTCTCGTGCTTCAGCGTTGACAGGCAGTTGTCCAACACGGCATTGGCCACATGCAGGTTGGAGTCCTCAAGCTCGGCACGACGCAGCTCGTCCTCAGCCATCTCAATGCTGGAGAGCTTCATGCGCTCACGGTGGTAGCGCTCATAGAGCCGGTGACGATAGTAGAGCATGTAGTAGGCAGGCACTATCATGACCAGCAGCACGAGCAGCAGGATGACGGCAATGCGCTTGTTGCCCTGCGAGTCCTGCATGGTACGACAGTAGTCGGCCAGCGTGCTGTCGGCACTCATCTCCTTGAAGAGCTGGGTATACACCTTATTATTATATATATATAGCGACCACTGGTGCAACGCCAAGGCAGCAACGGCACTCTCGTTACGGATATCGAGGATGACCTGGTAGTTGACGTCCACTCCGTCGTGGAGCCACTCTATCTCGGCAGGGGTGACGGAGGTGTCGTCCGTGCGAAGCATGAGCCGGCGCCCCTTGGGATGCTGCGACAGGTACTGTTCATTGAGGTACTTGCGACAGGAGTCGGCAAACTGCAGCGTGCGCTCGTAGGTGCCGTTGATGTTGGAGAAGTAGGCCGAGTCGGCATAGATGTGAGCCTGGGTGGTGGCAAGAGGCGCTTTTGCGGTCAGCTGTCGGCTCTCTGCCGTCACCGCCTGGCTTGCCAGGAGCCAACAGCCAATGGCCAACAGCCTTAAGATGCCCTTAGGCAGACGGAAGGAGAAGCGCGAGCCCCTACCCTCCTCGCTCTCTGCCACCAGCTGGCAGACGCTGAATATCTGACTTATCTTACGATACTTCTCGATGATGCCCTTGCAGTTCATGAGTCCGAAGCCATGACCCTGTTGTATCTTGTGGTTGAAAACATTGGCAAGCTGTTGCTCGTTCATGCCACAACCGGTGTCGCTGACGGTAATCTCAATGCTGTCGGCCTGTTCCTTGGCGGCTATGCTGACGCGTCCGTTCGCGGGAGTGAACTTACGGGCATTGTCGGCCAGCGTGTTCAGCATGAAGAGCGTCAGCACGCGGTCGGCCTTGACGACACACTCCGTAGGCTCCACCTCGAGCGTAAGGCCCTTCATGGCAAAGCTGCGCTGGCTGCGTGACACGATGTCGAACAGCTGCTGAAGCGGGAAGCTCTCGATGTGCAGGTTAAGCTCGCCTTGGCGCAACTGTATCCACTGTGTGAGCAGGCTGTTCTGCTCGTTGATGTTGTCGGTCAGCTCGCGGATATAGTCCAGTCGCTCCGATTGTTCTGAGGGTGTCGTGTGACCGGAGATTTTCTTCACTTCATGCAGGATGCGGTCTATGAGGGGCAGGATGCTCATGGCCAGCGATATCTTGGCACGCTGCTCCAGATGGAGGCGTTCGTTCTTAGCGACACGCAGACGGGCCTCAAGCACCTCCTCGTTCTTCTCCTCCAGCAGGTCGTCAAGCAGGTGGTTCTCCTTCCGTTTCCTGTTCTGGCGGTTGAAGAGCCACAGCAGGAATACCAGCAGCACGATGGTACCCATAACGGCCAGAATCATCCAGTTCAGCTGTTGGACGGCAACATCCAGATTGGCAGCACGGGCCTCCAGCTCACGGTCCTGACGGGTCTGTTCCTGAAGGTCGATATAGATGTTGCGATTGTAGTCGCTGTTGGGTTTGTCGTTGATAGCCGAATAGGCCACGCTAAGCTGCTCGCGGATGCTGGCCACGAGGTCTGGGGCCTGATGGATAAGGGTATCGGAAAGGGCTGCCTCGAGGTGGTCGAGGGCCTCCGGATAGGCATTCAGCTCGAGATAGCACGAGGCCAGCGTACGATGGGCACCGGCAATCTGGTAGATGTCGCCATAGGTGGTAAAGAGCGCCAGTGCCTCTTCAGCCAGCTGGATGTCATTCTCATGCTCGGCGAGTGCTTCCTTGGCCTGGGCCTCAAAGTACGGAAAACGGAAACGCGAGGCAATATTGAGGCAACGCTCCAGGTGGTCGACCTCCTGACGGTGGATATCCTCAGGCGTTCCTTTGGTGATGATGCCTCCTGCACCAATGTTGTAGAGGTAGTTCAGGTATTGGGCTGTATCGCGATGTATCTCGTCGCCGTTGATGTCGAAGAGGGCCTCGACGGACTGCTGCTCCAAGCCTACATAATAATAATAGGTGGAGCTGACGATGGCAAACTCTGTCTCGGCATAGAGCAGACGGCGCAGCTGGCGTTCCGAGAGTGTCTCACGTTCCTCGTCGATGCGCATCATGCAAGTAATGGCGCGTTCGCGATAGTCGTAGAACTCCTTGTTGCGAGAACGACGCTGACAGAGGCGCATCTGCTGTACGTAGCAGACGAGGAGTTCTATCTGGTTGTCTGTCAGCGAGGATGCTTCCGTCAGTCGGTGTTCCGCCTCATCGTAGTTCATGCGGATGATGCTGACGAAAGCCAGATTGTTGAGTGCCTCAGCACGGCCGTCCGTATAGGATTCAGAGAGTGCCAAGGCCTTTCGGGCAAAGACTTCAGTAGAGTCGATGTTACGATAGTGATAGGCATAAGAACGTGAATTCAGCTTGTCTACCGCTGCCTTATCGGACGGTGAACAAGCCTGTAAAAGGAAAAGGCCCAGCACGGCCATAAGCCATGCTGAGCCTTTAGTAGTATAGGGCTTAAGCGCGAGCCTTAGCCACATAACCGAGTGCCTCCTTGCACTTATCGGTTACATACTGCCAGTCGCCAGCCTTTACCTTGTCGCCGGGGAAGAGCTTGGAGCCCATGCCCACGCAGAATACGCCGGCCTTGAACCAAGACTTCAGGTTCTCCTCCTCAGGAGCCACACCGCCGGTCACCATAATCTTTGACCAGGGCATCGGGGCCTTCATGCCCTTCACCATGTTCGGGCCCACCACGTCGCCGGGGAACACCTTCGTCAGGTCGCAACCCAGCTCCTGGGCCTTGCCAATCTCACTGACAGTCATGCAGCCCGGGCAGTAAGGAACGAGACGACGGTTGCAGACGGGAGCAATGTCGGGGTTGAACAGAGGACCTACCACGAAGCAGGCACCGAGCTGAATATACATTGCTGCCGTGGGAGCGTCGACAACGCTACCAATACCTAATGCCAGCTCAGGACACTCCTTGTCGGCCCACTTTACCAGCTCTCCGAATACTTCCTGTGCGAAGTCACCGCGATTGGTGAACTCGAAAGCACGAACACCACCCTCGTAGCAAGCCTTTACCACATTCTTGCAAACCTCGAGGTCTTTGTTATAGAATACAGGAACCATGCCTGTGTCGCCGATTTTCTTCAGGACGGCTATCTTGTCAAACTTTGCCATTTTCTTTATTTCTTGTACTTTATTAGTTACTCTTTATACTCACGTTTGAAATAATATGTGCCACACTCGACGGCGACCAACTCCCAGCCTTCATAACCCAGCTGGTTAAGCCGCTTTTCGACACCGACGAGCCGGGTCACCACTTTATACTCAAACTTCTTCATAGTTAGCGCTGTACACGTCCGCTTGCGTTACCACCGGCAAGAGACTCCACTTCGTCTACACCTACCAGATTGAAATCGCCATTAATGGTGTGCTTCAGAGCTGAAGCAGCAACAGCGAACTCGAGGGCCTCGCCCTGTGTCGGTTTGGTCAGCAGGCCATGAATCAGACCACCAGAGAAAGAGTCACCACCACCTACACGGTCGATGATAGGATTGATCTCGTAGCGCTTTGACTGATAGAACTCCTTGCCGTCATAGATCAGGGCCTTCCAGCCGTTGAAGGTAGCGCTGAAGCTCTCACGCAGGGTAGAAACCACATACTTGAAGCCAAACTCAGCCTTCATCTGCTTGAAGATGCCCTCGTAGCCGGCAGCATCAGTCTTGCCACCCTCAACGTCGGCATCGGGCTTGAAGCCGAGGCAGAGCTCTGCATCCTCCTCGTTACCAATGCATACGTCAACATACTGCATCAAGGGGCGCATGATAGAGATAGCCTTCTCTGAGGTCCACAGCTTCTTGCGGAAGTTCAGGTCGACAGATACGGTAACACCGTGACGCTTGGCAGCCTCACAAGCCAGCTTGGTCAGCTCGGCAGCCTTGTCAGAGATAGCGGGGGTGATGCCACTCCAGTGGAACCAGGCAGCGCCTTCCATGATAGCGTCGAAGTCGAAATCCTTGGGATCAGCCTCTGCGATAGAAGAGTGGGCACGGTCGTAGATAACCTTTGAAGGACGCATAGAAGCACCTGTCTCTGCATAGTACAGGCCTACGCGGTCACCACCACGGGCAATGAACTGGGTGTTCACACCATAGCGACGCAGTGCATTGACGGCAATCTGACCAATCTCGTGCTTGGGCAGCTTTGATACGAAGTAAGCCTCGTGACCATAGTTAGCCACGCTGACGGCTACGTTTGCCTCACCACCACCGGGGATGATGCGGAATGATTCACTCTGGATGAAACGGTCGTTGCCATTGGGCGACAGGCGGAGCATAATCTCGCCTAAAGTTACAATTTTAGCCATTTGTTTTAGTATTACGTTTAATAGATAATTTGATATTTCGAGCACAAAGATAGCACAATTTTTCCGAACTGCAAAATATTCGACCAAAATAATCTTTAAAACTTCCGTAAACGTTTTTATATCTTAAATAATTTTGTTATTCGGGAGCTAATTCGTACCTTTTCGCTATGCGAGAAGGCACTCACGCTCAAGAAAATCCAAAATTCTTTTGGTTTTCTCTTCGCTAATTCGTACCTTTTCGCTATGCGAGAAGGCACTCACGCTCAAGAAAATCCAAAATTCTTTTGGTTTTCTCTTCGCTAATTCGTACCTTTGCGCATCGATATGGACAATTTCACTTTCACATCGGCAGAGAAGGAAGATACGCTTGCCCTTTACCAGCAAGTGCGCGACCTGGTGAGTGACTCTCTCGAAGAGGGGGACATAGAACGCATGCGCCACCACTTGATGAACACCATAGAGAAACATCAGGTGCACAGGAACGTGTTTGGCCTGAACCCCATCCTGATGAGTTTTCAGACAGCCCTGCTCGTAGTCGAGGAAATAGGCCTGAAGCGTGATGCGGTGATTGCCATATTGCTTCGCCCCAGCGTAGAGGAAGGCTACCTGACTATTGACGACGTGCAGGCTGACTATGGCGAGTCGGTGGCCCGCATACTGCGCGGCCTACAGCGTATTCAGCAGCTTTACAAGAAGAACCCCGTAGTGGAATCGGAGAACTTCCGGAACCTGTTGCTGTCGTTTGCCGAGGATATGCGCGTCATCCTGATTATGATTGCCGACCGTGTGAACCTGATGCGCCAGATTCGCGACGTAGCTCCTGAGGTGACGAAGCAGAAGCTGCAGGTGAGCGAGGAAGCTGCCTACCTCTATGCCCCCCTGGCCCATAAGCTGGGTCTCTACAAGCTGAAGAGCGAGTTGGAGGACTTGTCGCTGAAGTATCTGGAGCACGATGCCTACTACCATATTAAAGACAAGCTGAGCGAGACGAAGAAAAGCCGCGACGCCTATATCGAGCGCTTTATCAAGCCTGTCGACGAACGGCTCCAGGAGGCCGGCCTGAAGTTCCACATCAAAGGACGCACCAAGTCGATACACTCCATCTGGCAGAAGATGAAAAAGCAGAAATGTCCTTTCGAAGGAGTCTACGACCTGTTTGCCATCCGCATCATCTTAGAGGCCAGAGAAGAAGGGGAAGCGACAAAGGATGCCCGCCGGCGTGAGGTGATGGATTGTTGGCAGGCTTTTGCCATTGTCACCAGCATGTACCAACCTAATCCAAAGCGTTTGCGAGACTGGCTAAGCGTTCCGAAGTCAAACGGTTACGAGTCGTTGCACATTACCGTATTAGGTCCCGGGCAGAAGTGGGTTGAGGTGCAGATTCGTACGGAGCGTATGGACGAGATTGCCGAGCGAGGCGTTGCTGCCCATTGGCGCTATAAAGGCGTCAAGGGCGACGTGGGTATGGACGAGTGGCTGACCAATATCCGCTCTATGCTGGAAACCAGCGACGGGCTGGAGGCTATGGATCAGTTCAAGATGGATTTGTACGAGGACGAAGTGTTTGTCTTTACCCCCAAGGGCGACCTCTACAAGTTCCCCAAAGGTGCCACGGTGCTCGACTTCGCCTACCACATTCATTCCAACATCGGCAACCAGTGTACTGGTGCACGCATCAATGGTAAGGTAGTAACCTTGCGTCAGCAGTTGCAGAGTGGCGACCAGGTGGAGATTATGACCTCGTCGAACCAGAAGCCCAAGCAAGACTGGCTCAACGTGGTGAAGACCTCGCGTGCCAAATCCAAGATTCGCCTGGCGCTGAAGGAGACACAGGTGAAGGAGGGTCTCTTTGCCAAGGAGATGCTGGAGCGCAAATTCAAGAACCGAAAGCTGGAGATGGAAGACAGCCTCATGCAGGTGCTCATCCGCAAAATGGGCTTCAAGGAGGTGAGCGACTTCTATCGTCACATTGCCGAAGGCAGCCTGGATGTCAACCAGGTCATTGACCGGTACGTTGAACTCCAACAGGGCGACCAGCCCGTCACAGGCAACAATATAGCCGAGAGTGCCGCCAACTTCGTGCTTGACGAGAGCCGATTGCCAGGTAATGCCATACAGGACGACGTGCTGGTCATTGACCGCAACCTGAAGGGGGTAGACTATCAGCTGGCACGTTGCTGCCAGCCTATCTATGGCGACCGTGTGTTTGGCTTTGTCACCGTCAGCGGAGGCATCAAGATTCATCGTGAGGACTGTCCCAATGCCCCAGAGCTTCGCAAGCGCTTTGGCTATCGTATCGTCAAGGCCAAGTGGAGTGGCAAGGGTGCCTCGCAGTATGCTATTACGCTACGGGTGATTGGCAACGACGACATTGGCATTGTCAACAACCTGACCAGCATCATCTCGAAGGACGAGAAGCTCGTCCTGCGCAGCATCAATATCGATTCGCACGACGGGTTGTTCAGTGGCAACATCACCATCATGATTGACGACAACACCCGCCTGGAATCGCTGCTGAAGAAGCTGCGAACCGTCAAGGGTGTCAAGCAAGTGGAGAGACTTTGAAATCAGTCGTAATGCGAAGGCTGTTCAGTCGTAATACGAAGGCTGCTCAGTCGTAATACGAAGGCTGCTCAGTCGTAATACGAAGGGGCTTCTATCGTAATGTGAGCAAAGGCCACAAGCATTGCCCATAAAGTTGATAGCTATCCAACAGCGTCTTGCGGCGATGAAGCTGGATGCGAGAATCGCGCTGGCCCCTGACGGTGAAGTCGTAGCGTGACTCGTTGCCCTGATAGTCGCGCAGGATATAGGTCAGATGATAGGGGCGCTCTTCGTTGAAATTCACGATACCTTGGCTAAAGTCCGTATGCAGAATGGGCAAGCGCATGCCAGGCTCACGATACGACTTCATATACCAGATACGTGTGCGGCGCCAATGTTGGTAGTCGCCCCAGAGGTTGACCTCAACCTGACAACTGACGGGAATGCTGTCTACATCGGTGCGAAACACCTCACGTCCATCGACCAGCAGACGCGTATGACGAACACCATAATGATTATAGGTAGCCTCTGAGTAGTCGTCAGCCCAAAGGGCAAAGCCTACCCTGCCCCATGCTGTGAAGTCGCGTGAAAGCGTCCAAGTAGTGTGCTGTTTCTTGATGTCAGGCTGGCCAAAGCCAAAAGTCTGCTTGGTAAAGCCTCCGTTGAACACCCCCTCGTCCTGCTGGGGAATGGCCATAAAGGAATGGGCCTGAGGGGCAACGGTGTCAGCTATCAGATGGGCAAGCTTGGACATCGGGTCACGCATGACCCACGTCTCCGTATCGTGCAACTCAAGGTGCAGATGGGGCCCTGTCGAGTGACCCGTATTGCCACTGACGGCAATATAGTCGCCAGCGCCTACAGGCAGTTTGCCTTCAGGGAATCGGAAATCCAACGTGTCGCGCCATCCTGTACGCTCGAACAGCTGCTCATACTTGTCGGCAAAGCGTTTCAGATGACAATAGACGCTGGTCAGCCCATCAGGATGAGTGACGTATATGGCATTGCCAAAGCCATATTTATTCACCGTCAGACGGGAGACGTAACCCTTGGCTATAGAGAACACCTGCTTGCCTTCCTGATTGTTCGTCTTGATATCCAGTCCGCCATGAAAGTGCCAGGGGCGAGGCTCGCCGAAGTTGCCTGCCAAGACAATGTCGAAATCGACAGGGGAAGAATAATCTATTGGCTCTTGGCTCTCAGCCGCGGGTTCCTCACCACACGACACCAAAAGCCAAAAGCCAACAAAAAGCCAAGCGCTAAAACCTAACTGCCAAAAGCTGTGTTTTAGCATGCTTTGAAACTCATATCAAGTCCCTTCACCGAATGCGTGAGAGCCCCCACGGAGATGAAGTCGACACCCTGCTCCGCATAGTCGCGAATGGTGTCGAACGTAATACCGCCGGAAGACTCCGTCTCATAGCGGCCTGCTATCATGTCGACAGCCTTCTTGGTATCGGGTACGGAGAAGTTGTCGAGCATGATGCGATTGACGCCTCCGTGGTCGAGTACCTGCTGAAGCTCGTCGAAGGAGCGCACCTCAATCTCTATTTTCAGGTCAAGGTTCTTTTCCTCCAGGTACTTATGACAACGGTCTATGGCGTTGACAATACCTCCTGCAAAGTCCACGTGGTTGTCCTTGAGCAGAATCATATCGAACAGGCCGATGCGGTGGTTGCATCCGCCACCAATCTTCACGGCCTGCTTCTCCAGCATGCGCATGCCAGGGGTGGTCTTGCGGGTGTCCAGCACACGGGTTCGGGTACCCTTCAGGCGCTGTACATACTTGTCGGTCATGGTTGCGATACCGCTCATACGCTGCATGATGTTCAGCATCAGTCGCTCTGTCTGCAACAACGAACGCACGCGACCTGTGACTACCATGGCGATGTCGCCCTTCTTCACACGTGCTCCGTCCTGCATCAGCACCTCTACCTGCATCTCAGGGTCGAAGCGACGAAACACCTCCTTGGCAACCTCGACACCAGCCAGGATGCCGTCTTCCTTGATGAGCAGATGGCTCTTGCCCATCGCATCCTCAGGAATACAGCACAAGGTGGTATGGTCGCCGTCACCGATGTCCTCGGCAAACGAAAGGTCTATCAGACGGTCTACTAATTCCTCTACACTAAGCATATCTTTCGTTTTTACCTGTTTTTCAACGTGTACTGGTCCTTGAACAGATAGACACCGACGCCAACGCGCAGACCATAGTTCATATAGTCAGTACCCTTGGTCGAGAGGTCGAAGTAGAGCTCAGGCTCAATAGTGACGGTACGGCTCACAAAGAAGGCATAGCCGGCATGCACGCCAGGCACCAGGTCGTTGAAGTCATCGGTATGTCTGAACTTCAGGCCTGCACCCAAGAAGATACCGTTTTGCGTGATATAGTAGCGGCCATAGGCTCCAATGGTGAAAAGGTTGCCGTTATCATCCAAATGGTCGTAACCGATCTCGGCCAGACCCATCAGGTTATCCATAAAGAAATAACCAGCCTTGACATCCACATTGATATGGAACTTCTTTGCCTGGCTGCTGATGTCGAAACCAGACAACGAAGCACCCAGATAACCTTTTCCCTGTTCAAACTGTGCGTTGGCAGAGAGTGTCATCACCAGCGCAACAACGATTAACGCAATCTTTTTCATAGTTACAAATTTATTTAATGGATTGTTGACATTTCTTGTACCAGAGGCAGAACCATGCTACCGACACGACACACGTAACAGCTGCGATAATCAGCGAATAAGAGAGTTCGAGGCTGAACACCTGTTCACTCAGCAGGAACGTGGTGCAGACTATCGTCATGAAGATAGCAGGAATCAGCGTGATGACGTATTGTTTCTTCTGGCGAACCAGATAAACCGTGATAGCCCACAGCATGAATACCGAAAGCGTCTGGTTACTCCAGCCAAACCAGCTCCAAATCTTGCCGAAGCCTTCCTTGTCGGACATCTGCCAGATGAGCAGGGCGATGACGGCAGCAAACAGCGGAATACAGATGTACAGACGCTTGCGGATAGTCTTCTGCTCCAGCCCGACAAAGTCAGCAATGATCAGTCGACATGAGCGCAAGGCTGTATCGCCGCTGGTGATAGGTGCTGCTACAACTCCAAGTAGAGCCAGAATACCACCAAACACACCCAGCCAGTCGTTACAGATAACGTTGACGATAGAAGGCGCATCTTTTACTACATCCTGTCCCCCAGCTACCAGCTGATAGCCAGGTGTTGGCTCGTTGTAGAAGAAATACATGGCTACAGTTGCCCAAATCAGCGCAACGATACCCTCTGTTATCATAGCACCATAGAAGATAGGACGTCCCATCTTCTCGCTCTTCAGACAGCGGGCCATCAACGGGCTCTGCGTAGCGTGGAAGCCACTGATGGCGCCACAGGCAATAGTAATGAAGAGGCAGGGGAATATATTCTTCGGTGTCAATGCCTCTGTGCTCAACCCCTCCCAAACCTCAGGGATAGAGGGCCACTTCACAAACAGCACTATCGTCAGTGCTGCGGCCATAAAGAGTAGCGAGAAGGCAAACAAAGGATATATCTTACCTATAATCTTATCGATAGGCAGCATAGTGGCAACGATATAGTAAATGAAGATGACCACAATCCAGAAGGTGTATTGGCCCGCACTCTCCACGATGGCGGCAGGTTCCCACATATCACCGAGAATCTTGGCAGGACTGAACACAAACACCGCACCGACCATCATCAGCAGGAACACCGTGAACACCAGCATGATCTGCTTGGTTGTATTGCCCAGATAGCTACCGATAATCTCGGGCTGGTTAGCACCATCGTGGCGCATAGACAGCATGCCTGAGAAATAATCGTGAACAGAACCTGCAAAGATACACCCCAGCACTATCCACAGATAAGCCACAGGACCAAACATGGCACCCATGATGGCACCGAAGATAGGCCCGGTGCCGGCAATGTTCAGAAACTGGATCATAAAAATCTTCCATGGTGGCAGCACCAGAAAATCCACGCCATCAGCCTTAGCAACGGCTGGTGTTATACGGTCGTCGGGACCGAATACACGCTCCACGAGTCGTCCGTAGAACATGTAACCCAAAACAAGAGCCACAAGGCTCAATACAAATGAAATCATTTTGCCTTAATCTTTTAAAATTTTCTGCAAAGGTACAATTTTTCCGCGAAAAACGATTACCTTTGCACGCGAAATGAAACGATTAACATTATTTTATCTATTTATCGTCTGCATCAGCACAGCCCTTACGGCCCAGCCCAAGCACGAGGTAAGAGCGGTGTGGCTGACCACCATAGGAGGCATTGACTGGCCCCGAAGCTATGCCCATGACGGTATGGGCATGCGCCAGCAACAGCAGGAGCTCTGCCAAATGCTGGACCGTCTGAAGGCCATTAACGTCAATACCGTATTACTGCAAACCCGCGTTCGTGCAACCACCATCTACCCTTCCGACATTGAGCCTTGGGACGGCTGTCTGTCAGGAAAGGCAGGGCGCTCGCCAGGCTATGACGCCCTCCAGTTCGCCATCGACGAGTGTCACCGCAGAGGTATGGAGCTTCACGCCTGGGTAGTAACGATTCCCGTGGGTAAGTGGAACACATACGGCTGTCAGCAGCTTCGCAAGCGCTATCCCTCGCTTATCAAGCACATTGGCGAGGAAGGCTATATGAATCCAGAATCTCCCACAACAGCCGACTATATTGCCAATGTGTGCGAGGAGATAACCCGTCGCTACGACATTGACGGCATCCATCTGGACTACATCCGCTATCCTGAGACGTGGCGAGGCTCCAAGTCGCAAGAGAACATTACACGCATTGTGCGCCGCATTCATCAGAAGGTAAAGCTTTACAAGCCATGGGTGAAGCTGAGCTGTTCGCCCATAGGCAAATACGACGACCTCAGCCGCTACTCTTCCAAAGGATGGAATGCGCGCCGCCAGGTGGCACAAGACGCACAAGGCTGGCTGCGCGACGGACTGATGGACCAGCTCTATCCCATGATGTATTTCCAGGGCAACAACTTCTACCCTTTTGCCATCGACTGGCAGGAGAACAACTACGGGCGTACCGTGGTCTCGGGACTGGGCATCTACATGCTGCACCCACGTGAGCGCAACTGGCCGCTGTCCGAAGTCAAGCGCCAGCTGAATGTCACCCGCCAGATAGGCATGGGGCATTGCTACTTCCGCGCCAAGTTCCTTTTAGACAACGTGAAGGGCGTCTATAGCTACGTCAGCGACTACGATCGTCATCCCGCCCTGATTCCCCCCATGACCTGGGCACACCATCCGGCACCTGAGGCACCTGCGCTGCTGAGTGTCAGACGCACCACACAGGGTGATGTGCTGACGTGGGGAGGCGCCCGCGACCACAGCGACGGTCCCTACCTATTATATAATATATACGCCTCTACGGAGGAGCCTGTAGACATCAGCAATCCCGCCAACCTCGTGGCCACCCGCCACATGTGGCAGCAACTCACGCTACAGCGACGGGCAGGCAGCCGTCCCTTACACTATGCCGTCACGGCACTCGACCGCTATGGTAACGAGAGTGTAGCGCTACAGGAAGACCCCTACGGCTCGCGGCCTACACCCCACGACTCCTATCTGCTGCCCAATGACGGACGCACACTACCGCTCACCGCATCAGCAACCACCGATGCCGAATACCTGGCTGTATGCACGCTGCAAGGCACCATCATACGTACCTGTCCCAACCAGCCGCATGTCGACGTACGTCCGCTGAGGGACGGTATCTACGAGCTTCGTTCCCTGAACAGGAAGGGCATCATGCACCGCCTGGGATTCTTCATCGTCAAACGGAAATAGAACGGTTATGGAGAAAGTGATTCTGGGCATCGACCCTGGTACGAACATTATGGGCTACGGCGTCATCAAGGTGACCGCCAGCAAGGCCGAGATGGTGACAATGGGTGTCATCGACCTGCGTAAGTTTGGCGACGGCTACCTGAAGCTGGGCCACATCTTCGAGCGTGTGACGGGCATCATTGACGGTTATCTGCCTGACGAGATGGCCATTGAGGCTCCCTTCCTGCAGAAGAACGTGCAGACGACGCTGAAGCTGGGGCGTGCCCAAGGAACGGCCATTGCCGCAGCAGTACACCACGGAGTGCCTGTCCACGAGTATGCACCCATGAAAATCAAGATGGCCATTACGGGCAACGGTGCCGCCTCGAAGGAACAGGTGGCCGGTATGCTGCAACGCCTGCTGAAGTTCGACGAGGACGCCCTCTCGAAATTCATGGACGCCACCGACGCCTTAGGTGCCGCCTACTGTCATTACATGCAGATGAACCGTCCTGAGAGCCAGGCACACTACAAAGGCTGGAAGGACTTTGTTGTCAAGAACCAGTCGAGAGTCAAGAAATAAAATAGTTAGAAGGAGACAGAAATATGGGAAAAGTTACTGCTGTTGTGGGACGTAACGGAAGCGGGAAGACCCGCTATATCGACCAACTGCGCAAGAAGCTGGCTTCCGACCGCGTGCGCTACATTGCCTTTACAGACTCTTACGGCGTGAATGTCGACGGGCAGTACTATCTGCAGCTACGCTGGAACCAGCATGACATCGACCACGAGACGCCAACCGTCGGCGAGCTATTGCAGCGCAGCTATCTGCTGACGGGCGAGGATACCGCCGAACGCAGACAAATGAAGGAGCACCTGTATGAACTGTTCCACATGGACACCTTCTCAGACAAGTACATCATCACGCTGTCGAGCGGCGAGCTGCGTAAGTTCCAGCTGACAAAGACCCTCTTTGCCAACCCACAGCTGCTCATCATGGACAATCCCTTCATCGGGCTGGATGCCGAGACGCGCGACCAGCTGAAAGGACTGCTCTTGCTGCTGGCCGAACAACGCGACATGGAGATAATGCTCGTGCTGTCGAAGACGGACGACATACCTGAGTTTGTCACGAAGATATTGGAAATCCCGGAGAACGCAGAATATTCCTCTCCCTCAGACTACTACGCCCACCAGCAGCCTGTTCCCGCCCATGTGCTTCCCAAAGACAAGCAGGAAGCCATTCTCAACCTGCCCTACCACGACAACGACTACGACTGCCGGCGTGTGGTAGAGATGCATCATGTCAGTATCCGCTACGGTGAGCGCACCATCCTCAAGGACCTCGACTGGACCGTGATGAACGGTGACCGTTGGGCCTTATCAGGGCAAAACGGCAGCGGCAAGTCGACGCTGCTCTCACTCGTCTGTGCCGACAACCCTCAAAGCTATGCCTGCGACATCACCCTCTTTGACCGTCCGCGAGGCTCGGGAGAGAGCATCTGGGACATCAAGCGCCACATAGGCTATGTGTCGCCTGAGATGCACCGCAGCTACAAGCGCAACCTGCCCTCTATCCGTATCGTGGCCAGCGGACTGATGGACTCAATAGGCCTCTATGCCATTCCTGACGCCAAGGACTATGACCGCTGCCGATGGTGGCTCGACATCTTTGGCATCGGACATCTGGCCGACCGTCCCTTCCTGCAGCTCTCCAGTGGTGAGCAACGTCTGGTACTGCTGGCACGAGCCTTTGTCAAAGACCCGCAGCTGCTCATACTCGACGAGCCGCTACACGGACTGGACCTCTGGAACCGCCGGCTGGTAAAGGATGTCATTGAGACATTCTGTCAGCGCCGCAACAAGACCATGATTATGGTGACCCACTATCAGGAGGAACTGCCCCCCGTCATTACGCAACAGAAATTTTTGGCACGGAATTTGTAAGCACTCGTTTAGTATGACAAGTCAATTTTCACCCAAGGTATCCGAGATTCTCGCCTACTCACGCGAAGAAGCTGCACGGCTGGCCAGCCGCTCAGTAGCCCCCGAGCACCTGCTCTTGGGGTTGCTGCGCATGAAGGACAGTCCCGTGTTGGGCGTGTTCCAGCGGTTGGACATCAACCTGCAGAGCGTCAAGACCGAGCTGGAGAACCGCGTACGCGAGGATGAGATTGGTATGCCTATCTACACACAACAGTTAGTATTAAACGAGAAAGCAAGCAACATCCTGAAGCTCTCTGTGCTGGAGGCCCGCATACAGCGCACCACCCGCGTCGAGGAACAGCATGTGCTGCTGGCCATCCTGCACGATGCGGCAGACAATGGCGCCAAACAAATATTGGAAATGAACAACATGAACTACGACGACGTTCTGACGCTCTTCAGCGTCAAGGACGGCATCGGTCTGCCCGAAGAGGACTACGACGAGGAGGAAACCGGCAAAGCACAGGACTCGAAAAGTTCGTCGGCCACCACGCAGACCACTACCCAACAGACGAAGACCAAGTCGAAGACTCCCGTGCTCGACAACTTCGGCACCGACCTCACGCAGCAGGCATCAGAATCGAAGCTCGACCCCTGCGTAGGCCGTGAGAGCGAGATACAACGCGTCATTGAGATTCTCGGACGCCGCAAGAAGAACAACCCTATCCTCATTGGCGAGCCTGGTGTGGGCAAGAGTGCCATTGTCGAGGGCCTTGCCCAGATGATAGCCTCGCGCCACTGCTCACCCGTACTCTTCAACAAACGCCTGGTGACACTCGACATGACGGGTGTCGTAGCCGGCACGAAGTACCGCGGACAGTTTGAGGAGCGCATGAAGATGCTGGTCAAGGAGCTCGAACAGAATCCCGACATCATCATCTTCATCGACGAGATACACACCATGATTGGTGCAGGCTCGGCTGCCGGCACAATGGACGCTGCCAACATTCTGAAGCCCGCCTTGGCCCGGGGCACCATCCAGTGCATAGGAGCCACGACGCTCGACGAGTATCGCAACAGCATCGAGAAGGACGGAGCCCTTGAGCGCCGCTTCCAGAAGGTACTGGTAGAACCCACATCCGACGAAGAGACGCTTCAGATACTGAAGAACATTCGCGGACGCTATGAATACCACCATCACGTCACCTATACCGACGATGCGCTTGAGGCATGTGTCAAACTGACAGCACGCTACGTCAACGACCGCTTCATGCCCGACAAGGCTATTGACGCGTTGGACGAGACAGGCTCACGTGTTCATCTGCAGAATGCCAACATCCCACCTGAGATTACTGAGAAGGAGAAGGAAATCAAGCGTATTACCGAGAAGAAGCAGCAGGCCGTGAGCAACCAGAACTTTGAGCTGGCAGCAGGCTACCGCGACCGTCAGACCCAGCTTGAGCGCGAGTTGCAGGAACTGAACCGCAAGTGGCTCGACGGCGAGGTTGACGTACGACAGGAAGTAACTGCTGAGCAGGTGGCCGATGTGGTGTCGATGATGACGGGGGTTCCCGTGCAGCGTATGGCACAAGAAGAAGGCATCCGCCTGAAGGGTATGGCCCAGGAGCTCAAATCGCAGGTCATCGCCCAGGACAAGGCCATCGACAAGATGGTACGCGCCATCCAGCGCAACCGCGTAGGCCTGAAGGAGCCCAACCACCCTATCGGAGCCTTTATGTTCCTCGGCCCCACAGGTGTCGGCAAGACCTACCTGGCCAAGAAGTTAGCTGAGTTCATGTTCGGCTCGTCAGACGCCCTCATCCGCATCGACATGTCAGAATATACCGAGTCGTTCAACGTTTCGCGCCTCATCGGAGCACCTCCGGGCTATGTAGGCTACGAGGAGGGCGGACAGCTTACTGAACGTGTGCGCCGCCATCCCTACTCCATCGTGCTGCTCGACGAGATTGAGAAGGCTCACGGCAACGTCTACAACCTGTTGCTGCAAGTACTTGACGAGGGGCGTCTGACAGACGGAAACGGCCGCTTTGTAGACTTCCGCAACACGGTTGTCATCATGACCTCCAATGCGGGAACACGCCAACTGAAGGATTTCGGACGCGGAGTAGGCTTCAACGCAGTCTCGTCAACATCGCTGGCAATGGATGAGAAAGACAAGGAACATGCCCGCCAGATAGTGCAGAAGGCCCTTTCGAAGCAGTTCTCGCCCGAGTTTCTGAACCGTCTCGACGAGATTATCACCTTCGACCAGCTGGACCTCGACGCCATCAAGCAGATTATCGATGTTGAGCTGAAAGGACTTTATAAGCGCATCAGCGACATCGGTTACCAGACAGACCTCAGCAACGAGGCCAAGCAATTTGTCGCCGAGAAGGGCTACGACGTGCAATTTGGCGCCCGTCCGCTCAAAAGAGCCATCCAGTCCTACATCGAGGACGGCATTTCAGAGCTCATCGTCAACGGCGATCTGCCAGCGGGAGCCACCATCCACATCGGAAAGGCTGCCGACAAGGACGAGCTGACCTTCAGCCACAGCGTCGAGACAAAGAGCTTAGAACAGCAGAACAACGAGACAATGACATCATAAAGACAAATAGAAAAATGCGAAATTTCAAGACATTTATCGTAAGCTTCTCCTTGCTTCTGACAGCAGGTATAGTAGTAAGCTCATGTGGTGCAGGCACCTTCCTGCAGACCGTCGGCAGTGGCGGTACACTGGCCAATGCCTTCACCAGCGTCATCGGACTCGACAAGGTCAGTCAGAAGGGACTCGTCGGCACATGGCACTACGACGGTCCTGGCTGCGCCTTCACCAGCAAGAACCTGCTGGCAAAGGCCGGCGGTGAGGTGGCTGCCACCAAGATTGAGCAAGAGCTGGCACCCTACTTCCAGAAAACCGGTCTCTCTGACCAGAACACGTACATCACCTTCAACGAAGACGGCAGCTTTGCCGCAACGATTGCCGGCAAGGCCCTCAAAGGCACATGGACCCTTGACGAAGAAACCGCCAAGGTCAACATGAAGACCCTGCTCTTCAGCTTCAGCTGCTATGCCAAGCGCGAGTATCACGGCATTGCCCTGCTTTTCGAGGCGAAGAAGCTGCTCAACGTATTACAGGTCCTTGCAGCCATGAGTGGCAACGACACAGTGCAGAAGGTTGGCGAGCTATCGAAGAACTACGACGGCATCCGCCTCGGCTTTGACATGAAGAAATAGAAAGAAACAAGCAAGCACGAGACGGTTCTGCATCCAAACAAACTCCCGGAATTCCAACCAGAGTTCCGGGAGTTATTTTTTACAACTCAAACGAGCAGGCTGCGAGGCAGGGTTCGCATTACCTATTGAAAACAACAAATAAATTTGGTACTCTGCTGTTTTTTTTGTAATTTTGCGCGCGAATTTATGTATAAAAGAAAAATAGAATATAAAGACGGCATGAAACCAACCGCAATTTTGCTTCTGCATTGTCCTGACCAGCAGGGCATTATATCCGAAGTGACTAAGTTTATAACGGACAACCAGGGGAACATCGTATATCTGGACCAATATGTGGACAAGCAGGACGGCATGTTCTTCATGAGAATAGAATGGGAGCTGGACGGATTCCTCATTCCACGCGACAAGCTCTACGACTATATCACCACGCTGTATGCCCAGCGCTACCAGATGAAGTTCTCGCTCTACTATAGCGACAAGCGCCCGAGGATGGCCATCTTCGTCAGCAAGATGAGCCACTGTCTGTACGACCTGCTGGCACGCTGGAAGGCCGGAGAGTTCGATGTAGACATTCCCTGCATCGTCTCAAACCACGAAGACCTGCGTTATGTGGCTGAGCAGTTCGGCATTCCCTACTACGTGTGGAGCATCAAGAAAGACCACTCGAACAAGCTGGAGGTGGAGCAGGCTGAGATGGAACTGCTGAAGAAGGAAGACATCTCGTTCATCGTGCTGGCACGCTACATGCAGATTATCTCGGACGAGATGATAGCCGCCTATCCGCACCACATCATCAACATCCACCACTCGTTCCTGCCGGCCTTCATCGGTGCCAAGCCCTACCACCAGGCATGGGAGCGCGGCGTGAAGATTATCGGTGCCACAAGCCACTATGTGACGGCTGAGCTTGACGCAGGCCCCATCATTGAGCAGGACGTGACGCGCATCACCCACAAGGACACTCCCGAGAGTCTGGTGCTGAAAGGCAAGGACCTGGAGAAGATTGTGCTCTCGCACGCTGTGTCGAAGCACATCCAGCGCAAGATTCTGACCTACAAGAACAAGACGATTATCTTCTCATAAATGAACGTAGCAATAGTAAAATATAACGCAGGCAACATCTACTCGGTATTGAACGCGCTCCGAAGGATGGGTATAGAGCCACTGCTGACGGACGATGCCGAGCAGCTGAAGAAGGCCGACCGCGTGCTCTTCCCCGGACAGGGCGAGGCTCGTGGAGCAATGGAGTACCTGAAGGCCCACAGGCTGGACGAGGTCATCCGCGACTTGCAACAGCCCGTCTTCGGTATCTGCGTGGGACAGCAGCTGCTCTGCAAACACTCTGAGGAAGGCGACGTAGACTGCATAGGCATCTTCGACGCTGAGGTGAAGCGTTTCCAACCCGAGCACCACGAGGACAAGGTGCCCTGCATGGGCTGGAACCAGCTGTACGACACCAAGTCGCCACTCATGGAGGGTATCGAGGGGGGCTACGTCTACTTCGTGCACAGCTACTACGTGCCACTTTGCAACGAGACGATAGCCACAGCCGACTACATCCTGCCCTACTCTGCCTCTATGCACAAGGACAACTTCTACGCCTGCCAGTTCCATCCTGAAAAGAGCGGCAAGGTGGGCGAGCGAATCATCAAGAACTTTCTCGAACTATGATAGAACTGATTCCCGCAATAGACATCATCAACGGTCAGTGTGTACGCCTGACCAAGGGTGACTACGACCAGAAAAGCATCTACGGAGAGCCTCTGGAAATGGCCCGCCAGTTTGAGTCGCTGGGTTACAGGCGGCTGCACGTGGTAGACCTGGACGGTGCCAAGTCGAAGCATATCGTCAACAGCCAGGTGCTTAGCAGCATCACCACGGAGACCAACCTCGTGGTGGACTTTGGCGGCGGCATCAAAACCGACGAGGACATCGAGAAAGCCTTTGCCGCAGGAGCCTCGATGGTCACTATAGGCTCGATAGCCGTCACACAACCCGAGCTTTTCATCGCATGGCTTGACAAGTACGGTCCCAAGCGTTTGATTCTGGGTGCTGATGTACGCAACGGCAAGATCAGCATCAACGGCTGGAAGGAAGACTCAGAGGAAGACCTGCTGCCCTTCCTGAACAAGTATGTAGACGCCGGTGTCAAGAACGTGCTCTGTACTGAGATATCGAAGGACGGCACGCTGGCAGGCCCGGCAACAGAGCTTTACAAGCAGGTGATGAAGGAGTATCCGCATTTGCACCTGATAGCCAGCGGAGGCGTATCCTCTATCGACGACATCAAGGCCCTGGACGCCGCAGGCATCCCCGCCGTCGTCTTCGGCAAGGCCATCTATGAAGGTAAAATCAATCTGAAAGAACTATGGGACTGGCAAAACGCATAATACCCTGTCTGGACGTCAAGGACGGCGAGACTGTCAAAGGCACCAACTTCGTCAATCTTCGAAGTGCCGGTGACCCTGTGGAGCTGGGCAAGGCATATTCTGAGCAAGGAGCCGACGAGCTGGTGTTCCTGGACATTACCGCCTCGTTCGAGGGCCGCAAGACCTTCACTGATATGGTGACCCGTGTGGCCGAGACGCTGAACATCCCCTTCACTGTGGGTGGAGGCATCAACGAGTTGAAAGATGTAGAGCGGCTGCTCTATGCCGGTGCAGACAAGGTCAGCGTCAACTCGGCAGCCATCCGCCGACCCGAGCTCATCAACGAGATTACCACGCGCTTCGGTTCACAGGTGTGTGTCGTAGCCATCGATGCCCGTCTGGACGACGATGGTTGGCACTGCTACCTGAAAGGAGGCCGTGAGCGTACGGAACGCGGTCTGTTTGAGTGGGCACACGAGGCCCAGGAGCGTGGTGCAGGCGAAATTCTTTTCACCTCGATGAACCACGACGGTACCAAGAACGGCTATGCCAACGAGGCCCTTCGTGAGCTGGCCGACAACCTCTCGATACCCATTATTGCCAGTGGTGGGGCAGGTTGCAGGGAGCACTTCCGCGACGTCTTCACCGAGGGACATGCCGACGCCGCCCTGGCCGCTTCGGTATTCCACTTCGGCGAGATTCCCGTACCCGAGCTGAAACAGTATCTAAAGAACGAAGGAATAAACGTACGTATATGAAAATAGACTTTGAAAAGATGGGCGGGCTGGTGCCTGCCATCGTACAGGATGCCGTTACCAAGAACGTGCTCATGCTGGGCTTCATGAACGAGGAGGCCTACCAGAAGACGCTGGAGACAAAGCACGTCACCTTCTGGAGCCGTACACGCCAGACGCTGTGGACCAAGGGCGAGACATCAGGCAACTTCCTGAACCTGGTAGACATCAAGACAGACTGCGATCAGGACACGCTGCTGGTCAAGGCACACCCCGACGGACCTACCTGCCACACAGGTACCGACACCTGCTGGGGCGAGGACAACGCCAGCAACCCGCTGCTGTTCCTGACAGAGCTGCAGGACTTCATCAACCGCCGCAAGGAGGAGATGCCTGAGGGCTCGTACACCACCAGCCTGTTTACAAAGGGCGTCAACAAGATAGCCCAAAAGGTGGGCGAAGAAGCCCTGGAGACCGTCATAGAAGCCACCAACGGCACCTCGGAGCACTTGGTCTATGAAGCCTCAGACCTGTTGTATCACCTGCTGGTGCTGCTGACGGAGAAGGGGCTGCGCATTGAAGACGTCGCTGCCGAGCTGCAGAAACGCCACGACCCCAACTGGGACAAGAAACGCCGCGAGGCCAAGGCTGCAGGCACGATGAAGTGACAGACGGCAATTTAATAAAGTGATTAGTGTTAAGTGATTAGTTGTTAAAGATATGCTCATAAATTACAAGAAAGCAAATATCTGTCAGAAAGACGGCATTCTGGTGCTGAAAGAAGCCGACTTCCACGTTGACGAGGGTGAGTTCATCTATATCATCGGCCGTGTGGGTGCCGGTAAGAGCACCTTGCTCAAGACGCTCTACTTCGAGCTGGACGTTACCGATGCTGAGGAAGCCACCGTGCTGAACCACGACCTGCGCGAGATGAAGCAGAAGTACATTCCTTCCTTGCGTCGTCAGATGGGTATCATCTTCCAGGACTTCCAGCTGTTGGGCGACCGTACGGTGAACGAGAACCTCCGGTTCGTGCTGAAGGCTACGGGATGGAAGGACAAGAACGAGATTAACGAGCGCATAGACGACGTGCTGGCCGATGTAGACATGAAGGATATGGGCGACCGTTTCCCCCACGAGCTATCGGGTGGCGAGCAACAGCGCATAGCCATAGCCCGCGCCATTCTGAACAAGCCCAAGATCATTATTGCCGACGAGCCTACGGGTAACCTGGACGTGGAGACTGCCCGCCAGATCATCTCGCTGCTGCGCCAGGTGACGCAGTCGGGAACAGCCGTTGTCATGACCACCCACAACACGTCGCTGTTGAAGGAGTTCCCAGGCATTGTCTACCGCTGCATCAACCAGAAGCTGGAAGACATCACGAAGGACTATAACAACATGTCGCTCTACGAGGAGGAAGCAGAGCAGTCGGCCAAGAAGGTGCTCGACTACTCAGCCCGTGAGGACTTGTCTATGTAAAAGCTAAAAGTAAAAAGATAAAAAACATATAAGACTATGAAGGTAATGAAGTTTGGCGGTACGTCGGTAGGTACACCGGCCCGCATGCAAGAAGTAACCAAGTTAGTAACCAAGTCGGGCGAGCCTGTCTTCGTGGTGCTGTCAGCCATGTCGGGCACCACCAACTCGTTGGTGGAAATCTCGAACTACCTCTACAAGAAGAACCCCGAGGGAGCCAACGAGGTCATCAACCAGCTGGAGCGCAAGTACATGAAGCACATTGACGAGCTTTACTCCACCGACGAGATGAAGGACAAGACCCGCGAGTTCCTGGTGTCGGAGATGAACTATCTGCGCTCGTTCACCAAGGAGCTGTTCACCAGCTTCGAGGAGAAGAGCATTGTGGCACAGGGTGAGCTCATGTCAACCAACATGGTGGTCAACTACATGCAGGAGCAGGGCATCAAGGCCGTACTGCTCAACGCACTTGACTTCATGCGTACAGACAAGAACTCCGAGCCTGACCCAACCTACATCAAGGAGAAGCTGGGCGCCATCATGGAGAAGAACGAGGGCTACGAGGTGTATATCACACAGGGGTTCATCTGCCGCAATGCCTACGGTGAGGTTGACAACCTTCAGCGCGGAGGCTCAGACTATACGGCATCGCTTATCGGTGCCGCCCTGAATGCTGACGAGATTCAGATATGGACTGACATTGACGGCATGCACAACAACGACCCACGTGTGGTTGACAAGACACAGCCCGTCCACCAGCTGCACTTCGAGGAGGCTGCCGAGCTGGCCTACTTCGGTGCCAAGATTCTGCACCCCACCTGTGTGCAGCCTGCCAAGTATGCCGGCATTCCCGTTCGTCTGCTGAACACAATGGAGCCTGACGCTGAGGGCACCACCATCTCGAACCAGACGGAGTACGGCAAGATCAAGGCCGTAGCAGCCAAGGACAACATCATTGCCATCAAGATCAAGTCAAGCCGTATGTTGCTGGCTACTGGTTTCCTGCGCAAGGTGTTCGAGATTTTCGAGAGCTACCAGACACCCATCGACATGGTCTGCACCTCTGAGGTTGGTGTATCGATGTCTATCGACAACTCCGCTCACCTGGGCGAGATTGTAGACGAGCTGAAGAAGTACGGCACCGTCACCGTCGACACTGGCATGTGCATCATCTGCGTAGTAGGTGACCTCGACTGGTCGAACATCGGCTTCGAGACACTGGTCATGGACGCTATGAAGAACATTCCCGTACGCATGATCAGCTACGGCGGTTCTAACTATAACATCTCATTCCTCATCCGCGAGGAGGACAAGAAGCGCGCCCTACAGTCACTCAGCGACACCCTGTTCAACAAATAACACAAAGCCAACACGACACAAAACATGAAGGGAACATTTCCGATAGACAAACTGGAGCGGATACAGACACCGTTCTATTACTACGATGCGGAGCTGTTGCGGCAGACGCTTCGCACCATCAACGACGAGGCCCGGAAGCACGAGGGGTTCTGCGTCCACTATGCCGTCAAGGCCAATGCCAACCCACGTGTGCTTCGCATCATCCGCGAGGCAGGACTGGGTGCCGACTGCGTCAGCGGTGGTGAGATTGAAGCCAGCATACATGCTGGATTCCCCAGCTCGAAAATCGTCTATGCCGGTGTGGGCAAGGCCGACTGGGAAATCAACCTCGGACTGGACAACGACATCTTCTGCTTCAACGTGGAGAGTATTCCTGAACTGGAGGTCATCAACCAGCTGGCACAGCAGAAAGGTAAGACGGCCCGTGTGGCCTTCCGCCTGAATCCAAACGTAGGAGCACACACCCACGCCAACATCACGACAGGTCTGGCAGAGAACAAGTTCGGTATCGACATGCGCGACATGCTACGCGTCATCGAGGAAGCAAGGCAGATGAGTAACATCAAGGTCGTCGGCCTGCATTTCCACATAGGCTCCCAGATTCTGGACATGGGCGACTTCGAGGCACTCTGCAACCGCGTCAACGAGCTGCAACTGGAGCTGGAGCGTCATCGCATCAGCGTAGAGCACATTAACGTAGGCGGAGGCCTGGGCATTGACTACCAGCATCCCAACCGTGTCCCCATACCCGACTTCAAGTCGTACTTCGACACCTATGCCAAGAAGCTGAAGCTGCGCCCTGGACAGACATTGCACTTTGAGCTGGGACGTGCTGTGGTAGGACAGTGTGGCACCTTGCTTACGCGCGCACTATATATAAAGGTGGGCAGCGTCAAGCAGTTCTGCATTGTCGATGCAGGATTCACGGACCTCATCCGCCCTGCCCTCTACCAGGCATATCACAAGATTGAGAACCTCAGCAGCGAGGAGCCTAACGAAACCTACGACGTGGTGGGTCCCATCTGCGAGTCGACAGACGTCTTTGCCAAGCAGACAGACCTGAACCGCTGTCACCGAGGCGACCTGTTGGCCATCCGCTCTGCGGGAGCCTACGGTGAGATCATGGCCTCCGGGTACAACTGCCGCCACCTGCCGAAAGGCTATATGAGCGACGAACTGTAAATTATGAATAAAGATACTGATCATATATCTATCGTCATGGCCGTTCACGACCAGGCGGAACTGCTGGAGAAGAACCTTCCGCTGTTTCTTGACGTGGCCGGGGAAGCCGGTGCCCAGGTCATTGTGGTAGACGACATGTCGGCTGACAAGACTCCTGACGTCCTGAAAAGGATGCAGGCCGAACATAAGAACCTGTATACGACATTCCTGCCGCAATCGGTCATCATCAATCCCAGCCGTCTGCGCCTGGCACTCAGCGTAGGCGTCAAGGCCGCCAAGGGACGGTACATTGTCTTTGCCGACATCAGCCGCCCGCCCATCTCGGGAGAATGGCTGACAGGACTGGCCGACGGCGAGGCCGCCGTTGTGTATAGCAGCCGGAAGAATGATGCCGTGACACATGTGGTGGCTACGGAGCTTGAAGACCTGCGTTCGCTGGTTATGAAAACAGAACGCAAGGGAGAGCACGGACACCGAGGACACTGGATGAAACAGCGCCGCGGACTGTATGACGCTTTCGCAGTAAAACGCGAGCGGGCTTTTGATGCGGTCAATTATTTCGACCAGCGAGTCCATGGATGGAAACTGGCAGGGCTGCGCCTGTCAACATGGCTGTAAATTAAGCTGTCAAAGTCAACAAGAAACAATGCGAATCCTGCACTACTACGACAAAGACGACGCAATGGTCGGACAGCACGTCAAGCTGCTGACAGAGAGCATGGGCCTGGAAGCCGAGAACCATACGGCTACACAGGCCGAACAGGCTCGTACGCTGCTCAAGGGCGGTCAGTACAACGTGCTGCACCTGCACGGCTGTTGGCGAAACTCGTCGCACAGCGTAGTAGCCCTGGCTTTCAGGCTTGGCGCCAGACTGGTGCTAACCCCTCACGGCCAGCTGGAACCTTGGGTACAGGAGGAGGACCGCTGGAAGGAGAAGCTGCCCAAGCGACTGCTATATCAGCGCAGCATCGTCAAGAAGGCCTATGCCGTCATCATACAGGGACGGATGGAACAGGAGTGCATGGAGCAGCTGGGCTGGAACACGCGGACGGTTATTGTCCGCAATGCCGTCGTCACCAGCTCCATCACGGCTACCGATATGGCCCGACAAACCTTTGCCGTCTATCGCAAGGTGATGGACTCCAACCCGCTGGAACTCATGAACAGCGAGATGCGCCAGACGCTACATGACCTGCTGATGACAGGTATTACGGGCGACAAACGCTGGCTCACAGAACCCTTCCAACCTTCGCCCCTCTCTTCGGAGCAATGGCGGCAGTTGCTGTGTTACGCCCATCAGGAGCATATTACAGACACCCTGCGCAAGGGTATTCGCATCCTTGGACTGGAAGCACCCGATGTTGATGTCGAGCACATTGCCTACTTCCTGCCTGACGGTTTCCGTCAGGCTGAGAGCATCAAGCAGGCTATCGGCTACCAGTTTGCTTCTGAGAACGACCGGTTGATGGCTACCTTCCGCTACCTGCGCAAGCTGGCGACAAGCGGCCAGCTGGGCATCAGCCATCTGGTAGAGCTGGACCGTGAGCTGCGCGAGCACGGCTGCGAGGAGGAAACGCTGGCTGACGACTTGAAGGAACGACGGTTGTGGACCACCGCCTCCCGGCTCATGCAGATAGCCTCATGCCTGACAGGTCTCACCGAAGGATTCATGCCCGTAACCCCCACCAACGACCGGGCGACACGGAAGTTAAGAAGACAAATCGAGAACCACTTAAAGATATAAGAAATAACCACCAACTATCAATAACACTACGCCTATGATTGCATCGACACACTCTCAGAGAGAGAAGTTTCTCAATCGTGATATGCACTACCTGCAGTTGCTCTCCACATCGTTCCCCACGATAGCGGCTGCGGCAACAGAGATTATCAACCTGGAAGCCATCCTGAACCTGCCAAAGGGTACGGAACACTTCCTGGCCGACCTGCATGGCGAGAGCCAGGCTTTCAAGCATGTGCTTAAGAACGCCTCGGGAAACATCCGCCGTAAGGTCAGCGAACTGTTCAAAGGCTACATCCGCGACTCAAAGATTCGCGAGTTGTGTACGCTGATCTATTATCCCGAAGAAAAGCTGGAGCTTATCAAGGACGTGGAGATGGAGGACATAGAAGACTGGTATCACATCACCATCCACCGTCTGGTGCTGGTCTGCCGCGATGTGGCCTCCAAGTACTCCCACTCCAAGGTGCGCAAGTCGCTACCCCCCGACTTTTCCTATATCATCGAAGAGCTGATGCATGAGCGCAGCGACGACCAGGACAAGGCGGCCTACGTCAACGGCATTGTAGACTCCATCATTTCGACAGGCCGTGCCGACGACTTCATCGTAGCCATCTGTAACGTCATCCAGCGACTGGCCATCGACCAGCTGCACATCCTTGGCGACATCTACGACCGCGGCTCCGGAGCCCACATCATTCTGGACACCCTGCGGCAGTACCACTCATGGGACATCCAGTGGGGCAACCACGACATGCTGTGGATGGGCGCCTGTGCCGGCAACAATGCCTGCATCTGCAACGTGCTGCGACTGTCGCTGCGGTATGCCAATCTGGCAACCCTCGAGGAAGGCTACGGCATCAACCTCGTCCCGCTGGCCACCTTTGCGATGGACACCTATGGCGACGACCCCTGCGAGGAGTTCATGCCCAGGCTGCTGCAGGGCAATACGCTCGACGAGAAGACTATGCGCCTGACAGCCCAGATGCACAAGGCCATCTCCGTCATCCAGTTCAAGAAGGAAGCACAAATCTTCCACCGCCGCCCCGAGTGGCAGATGGAAAACCGCTGTCTGCTGCAGCATATCGACTACGAACGTGGTGTCTGCACCATCGACGGCCAGGAGTACGAGATGTCCTCATGCCATTTCCCCACCGTCGACCCCAATAATCCCAACGAGCTCACGGAGGAAGAGTCACAGCTCATGGAGAAGCTGCACCACTCGTTCCGCGTCTGCGAGAAGCTGCGCAAGCACATCAAGATGCTGCTGTCGCACGGCTGCATGTACAGCATCTTCAACCAGAACCTCCTGTTCCACGCCTCCTGCCCCCTCAACGAGGACGGCAGCCTGAAGGAGGTGGCACTCTACGACGGCCATAAGTACAGCGGCCACGAGCTTATGCACAACATCGGCATGCTGGTACGCGCAGCCTTCCAGAACGATACCGACAACGAGCTGCGGCTCTATGCCCGCGACTACTTCCTCTACCTGTGGTGCGGCAAGGACTCACCTCTCTTCGACAAGTCGAAGATGGCTACCTTCGAGCGCTACTTCCTTACCGACAAGACGACCTATAAGGAGGAGAAAGGCTACTACTTCCAGCTGCGCGACAACGAGGCGGTCTGCGACCGCATCCTCGACGCCTTCGGTGTGAAGGGCGAGAACCGCCACATCATCAACGGCCACGTGCCCGTACATGCCTCGAAGGGCGAGAACCCCATCAAGGCCAACGGCAAGCTGATGGTCATCGACGGCGGCTTCAGCGAGGCCTATCACAAGGAGACCGGCATTGCCGGCTACACGCTGGTGTACCACTCTCGCGGTTTCCAGCTCGTACAGCACGAGCCGTTCACAAGTGCCCGTGATGCCATCCAGCGCGGCATCGACATCAAGTCCACCACACAGCTGGTAGAGTTGTCGGCCCACCGCATGCTGGTGGCCGATACAGACAAGGGCGACGAGCTGCGCGCCCAGATTGCCGACCTGCGCGACCTGCTCTATGCCTATCGTCACGGCATACTGAAAGAAAAGAAGTAAGCCGCCATGACTCACGACGTCATCATAGCCCTCGGCTCCTGCTACCTGCCGGCAGTCCATATCCAATGGGCCTCCGAGCGGCTGGCGGCATGCCTGCAGCCCCTGCGCTTCAGCCGCAAGCTCTGGACCGAGGACATCCATGCCACCGGCCTCTTCTACATGAACCGGCTCGTCGCAGCCTCCACAACCCTGTCAGCACCGGCGCTGGAACAACAGTTGAAAGCCATCGAGGCCGAGACGCGCCGCACCCGCGACTGCGTCACACTCGACCTCGACCTTATGCAATACGACGGCCAGCGGTTCCACGAAAAGGACTGGCCCCGTCCCTATATCCGACAACTGCTCCCCGACATCCAATGAAAAGAATCGTCACATACCTCATTGCGCTATTCCTCCTTTCCACCCAGGAAGGGCACGCCCAGACGTTCAGCCGACACTTCTGCGACTCAACCCTGCGCCTTGACTATATCTTTGCCGGCGATACCGCCCGACAGCACATCTTCGTCGACGAGTTGTCCATGACGCCACGCTGGTACGGCAGAAAGCACCGTCTGGCAGAGCTGCCGCTCAAGGGCAACGGACAGCTGACCGTTACCGACCCGCAGACAGGCGACACCCTCTACCGGCACTCCTTCTCCACCCTCTTCCAGGAGTGGCTGGCTACCGACGAGGCCAAACATACAGCCCGCGCCTTCGAGAACGTATTCCTCATGCCCTACCCCCGCCATGCTGTCGATGTCATGGTTGAGCTGTACGACTACCACGACCGGGTGATGGCACAACTCCGCCATCAGGTAGACCCACGAGACATCCTGATTCGCCGGCCCAAGGAACACACCCCCTTCAAGACACTCCAGCAGGCTGCCGACACCACACGCTGCATCCATATTGCCTACGTCGCCGAGGGATATACCGAGGAGCAGATGCCCCAGTTCCTTGCCGACTGCCAGACAGCCATGGAGTCGATGTTCCAGCACGAGCCATTCACCTCCATGAGAGACCGCTTCAACATCGTTGCCGTCCTCTCGCCGTCCAAGGACACCGACGTCAGCCAGCCCGGCGAAGGCGTCTGGCGCAATACCGCCCTGGCCTCGCACTTCGACACCTTCTACAGCAGGCGCTATCTGACGACCCTGCACCTGAAGCTCCTGCACGACGTGCTCAGCGCCGTCCCCTACGAGCACATCATCATCCTGGCCAACACCAGCCACTACGGCGGAGGCGGCATCTACAACTCCTATAACCTGAGCTACACCCGGGGCAAGCACTTCCGCCCCGTGGTGGTGCACGAGTTCGGACACTCCTTCGGTGGGCTGGGCGACGAGTACCCCTACGGCGACGCCGACCCCATGTACTTCAGCGACACAGAACCCTGGGAACCCAATCTCACGACACATCCCGAGCAGCCCAAGTGGCAGGACCTGATTGACGCCCGCCAGGCTGGCGTCGTCGAAGGCGGCGGCTATCTCAGCAAGGGCGTCTGGCGCTCACAGAAAGACTGCCGCATGCGCACCAACGAGCACCCCGAGTTCTGTCCCGTCTGCCAGCAAGCCCTCCGGCGACTCATCGATTTCTACACGCGGTAGAAAAAATTCCGCCGTTTTTATTTTGCCGTTCCGAATATATTCCGTATTTTTGCACAACCATGCAGAGTAAGGTATTGCTGATATACACCGGCGGGACCATCGGTATGAACCGCAACCCGCAGACAGGTGCCCTGGAGCCCTTCAACTTCGAGCACCTCCTGCTCAACGTGCCCGAACTCAGACAGTTCGACATGCAGATAGACACCTACCAGTTCCACCCACCCATCGACTCCAGCGACATGTCGCCGCGCCTGTGGACCGACCTGAGCCACGTCATTGCCGACCGCTATGCCGACTACGACGGCTTCGTCGTGCTGCACGGCACCGACACCATGGCCTATACCGCCTCTGCCCTCTCCTATATGATGGAGAACCTCACCAAGCCCATCATCTTCACCGGCTCACAGCTGCCCATAGGCCAGCTGCGCACCGACGGCAAGGAGAACCTCATCACCGCCGTCGAGATTGCCGCCGCCAAAGATGCTAACGGACACGCCCTCGTGCCCGAGGTGGGCATCTACTTCAACGGCCACCTACTGCGCGGCAACCGCACCACCAAGCAGAGTGCCGACGGGTTCAACGCCTTCGAGTCGTTCAACTACCCCCACCTCGTCGATGCCGGCGTCAACATCAGCTACCATCAGGAGCGCATCCTGAAGCCCGACTGGAGCAAGCACGTGAAGCCCCACTTCCGGCTCGACAACAACGTCATCATCTTCTCCCTCTTCCCGGGCATCCGCGAAGACCTCATCCGCCACATCATCCACACCCCCAACCTGAAGGCTATCGTCATGCGAACCTTCGGAAGCGGCAACGCACCCCAGAGCCCCTGGCTACTCAACGCCCTGCGCGAAGGCACCAGCAATGGCAAGGTCATCGTCAACATCAGCCAGTGCATGCAGGGCAAGGTCGAGATGGGGCGCTACGACACGGGCTACCACCTGCAGCAGGCAGGCGTCGTCAGCGGCTACGACGCCACGGTGGAGAGTGCCGTCACCAAGCTCATGTTCCTCCAGTCACACTACGACGACCCCGACACCGTGCGCGACATGATGAACCAGAGCATACGAGGCGAAATCACCATTTAACAACTTAAACAAATACGATTATGAAAGAACTGAAAGGAACCAAAACAGAGAAGAACCTGCAGGAAGCATTTGCAGGCGAGTCAATGGCCCGTAACAAGTACAGCTACTGGGCATCGAAGGCCAAGAAGGACGGCTACGTACAGATAGCCGCCATCTTCGAGGAGACGGCAGCCAACGAGAAGGAGCACGCCAAGATGTGGTTCAAGCTGCTCGAGGGCGGCGCCATCAAGAGCACCCCCGAGAACCTGGAAGCTGCTGCCAACGGTGAGAACTTCGAGTGGACCGACATGTATGCCCGTATGGCCCGTGAGGCCCGCGAAGAAGGCTTCGACGACATTGCCGAGAAGTTCGAGGGCGTCGCAGCCATCGAGAAAGCCCACGAGGAGCGCTATCGCAAGCTGTTGGACAACGTGCAGAAGGAGCGCGTCTTCACCAAGGACGGCGACGTCATCTGGCAATGCTCCAACTGCGGTCATATCGTGATTGGCAAGAAGGCCCCCGAAGTCTGTCCAGTCTGCGACCATCCCCAGGCCTACTTCCAGGTCAAGGCCGAGAACTACTAAAGCCGGCCTCAAGAGATGCCCCCCTCCCATCCTCCCCGAGGACTGGAGGGGGGCTTGATTTCTTCCCCTGTTAAGCCATGGAGCTGATTCTCTGACCGGAAGGTGTAGGGTGTGCGTTGCAATGATAGACGAGGCGGTTGATTTCGGATTCTAATATAGAGGTGTCGGCAACTTGAGATGTCATTCTCCTGTCCCTTGTCATCCCGAAGTGTGGCGTTATAATCTCCTGTGCATTCTTGTCACCCTGTCATCACGAATCTGAAGACTTCATCCTCCTGAAGCTTAGGACGAGAAGTTACCTTGCGTACATATTCATCTATCAAATGTCGCCAGTCATTGGGCTTCATCCCGTAATAACGCTCAGCAAACTGTCCGATGCATACAGATGTAATGTTCTTCATCATCGTGCCTCCGTCCATCTCCATCATATTATGAATGAGTCTGCGCACATCTGAATCTTCATTAACATCTCTCAGCATATTAACATCAGTTTGAAGCCAAAAAGTTTCTGCCTTCTTTCTGCGTTTCTGTTTTGTCTCTACTGTCTCACTTTGCTTTGCTAATATTTCCTTCAATTCTGCAATCGTGTAAGGTGGGTCCTTCCGATGCAGCATATAGTGACAGTTGGGACAGACTGGTGCTAAGTCTGTATCTACATTGAGCTGATATTCTTTTCCAATAGAAGAAATTGGAGTTAAGTGATGCACATGAATGAAATTCTTACCGATTTCTCCATAGATGGTTTCGAAGTTCCGCCCGCAGACTTGACACAGATATCCTTTTTTGGCGACACACTCCCTGCGAGCCTTTTGGTTGCGCTCATATTTATTGGCCATCACCCTGACCAATGCCCCCTCGTAGAGCTTATCGTCGTCTTCGGGGTAGTCCACATCATACACATCCTCATTCACCATCTGATGAGGGTGCAGCAGAAAATCTAACAGTCCCTCCTCCTTAACCTCCCTAACGCTACGGGGTATGCCTTGATAGCCATGCTCGTGCAGGTGGTGCAACGACAAGATATCATCCGTATATTCTTCAAGCAATTTGAATCTGGCATAGAAGGATGTGATTCCAACATAATATTGATCTTTATCCGTCCAGAAAGGTTCCTGTTCGAAAGCCTCGTCAAAGATCATCTTCACTTTAATGACCTCCATCTTGTAATGGATGCGCTTCTCAGGAATCGTTTTGTAGATGAATACGATGTCCCCTACGGAGAACTTATCGGTCCTCCAGTCTGCCATTCCGTCTTGTGCTGCAATAGCATCACCAATACGGAAGGTACTGTCGTTACTTGGAACTATCCAGTATCTCATATTATTCCATTGTCAAAACCTTTGTTGTTTCCTCGCCAAACTGAGAGACTACACGCACGGCTATTTTCTTGCCCTGCTCGTAGGGGATTGGCTCGCTCTTGAAGTCGTAGAGCGTGTCCCATATTTCATCGTTGAACTCTAAACGAAGGGTACGCTCGGCCTTTTTCTTGGCTAGGTCTTTGGCTACCGTATCGAGCCCTTTGCGCCAGACGGCAAAGTCTTTCTTGTCGCCACCGCAGAAGTGGATACTGCGCACCTTGAAGAGACCACCCGTATAGTTGTCGTCCATCTCCCAATAGGCGATGTCATTCACGTTGCGGGCTTTTACCTCATCTTGGATGGGATCATACATATCCATGCCGTTGATCTCTACATGACACTTGCCATTACCGTCGTTGACGAGGCTGATATCAGGCTCACCAATGATGATAAACGAGCCGGCTTTCTTATCTTTTTTTAGCAGACCGTCTTGTAGCAGGTCATCGCTCATGCGAACCTTCGACACTTGGAAAGTTCCAAAGTTATAGTCCTTGTTCTCGCCACTCTCAATGCTGTCTTCAAAGGAGAAGCCGAGTATCACCAGCCAGTTCGATTCGTTCAGATGCTGACGGAAAGCACGTACGGCTTCGTTCACAGCGTGCTTGCTAACTGTTCCAAATTTTGGGCCTATCATAAAGTAGACACAATGCTCTGTGCTATCCTCCATCTTAAAATAGCCCTTGGCATTCAGATAAGGTTCATCCAAATGCTCCATCGAGTGCATCACAGCCTGTTGCTGTTTCACGCCATTACGGATACCATTAGCCTTCAAGTTATTAAAGATGCGCTCCGTAAAGGCAGCATATTCATCGTAGTCGTTCTGTTTGTCATTCAAGCTCTCTGGTGAACTGACATCAAGGCTTTGCAAGGTCTCTACGGTAAATGGGCCACTCACACGAATTCGCTTCTTATCCTCCTCTGGCTGGTCGTAAAGGGTTTCTTCATCAAAAGGCAAATCGTTGGCTAAAGCTTTCAATGTGATATGAGGCACTTTCTTATATACAAAGCCTCTACGGATATTGGGATTCTCGCTATCATCGTGAGTCTTGTAGTAAGGGAAGATTGCCGTTGTCAGTCGCTTCTTGGCGATATTCAACGCTATTCGACTCGTATCTATGGTAATCCATCTGCGTCCCCATTGCTCTGCAACGTATGCAGTTGTTCCGCTACCACATGTTGGATCGAGAACAAGGTCGCCAGGATCTGTTGTCATAAGAATGCAACGCTGAACAGGTTTTGTACTTGACTGTACAACATATAGTTTGTCACCAACACTACTTGAGACATCAGTCCATAAGTTCGTTAAGTTTTGAACAGGGAAATCATCTAAATATCTGACATATGTCAAAGTGTTTCCTCCAGAAACCACTCGTCCTTTTTTGATAAGATTGTACATTCCCTTTTCGTTCGTTTTCCAACTTCCTGAGGTTATCCTATACTCCTTATCATCCATAATTATAGGAAATCTCGCATTATCACCACCTGAGTGAGAACGCATATCGCTTAATCTATAGACGCGTGATCCTTTAGGACGTTTACTGTAGTTAAATGATATATCATTGTCTTTTTCCCATTGAGAAATTGATAATCTCTTACCGTTTTCCAATTCAATATATTTATATGCGTCCCCTCCTTGACCACCATATTCTTTAGGAACGAATAACTTTCTATATTTAAGATTTGCTTTATCTTTTGCATACCAAATTATATAATCAGCAATAGATGCTGGGGCAGTCAATTCGCCAGGGCTACCTGCTCCCGTCGTTTTTTGATAAATTATCTGATCAACAAAATTATCACTACTAAACACTTCATCCATTAAGCTACGCACAAGATGTACATTCTCATCTGATATTTGTACAAAACAGGAGCCACTTTCAGTTAATAGTTCTCGAGCCATAACTAATCTGTCCCGTAAGTAAGATAGATAACTATGAATACCATCAAGCCAAGTATCTCGATAAGCCTTTATCATTTCTGGTTCACCTGTCATTCCGTCATCGCTCTCCTTGACGTTAGTACTATTTATCTTCATCTGCCAATTTCCACCATACTTAATGCCATACGGCGGATCAAAGTAGATGCATTGTACCTGCCCCTTCATGCCCTCACGATTCAATAAGGAGTTCATCACCAACAAGCTATCACCTTGAATCAATCGATTCTGCCAGTTGTCGCTATGCTTGTAGTAGCCTGCCAATCGTTCCAGTTCATCCTCTTGCTCTTCCTCAAAATCACCGAACAAGTCGAGCTGTAGCTTGGCACTCTCGCTCTTATGCTCATGCAGTTCATAGAGACTATCGATGATGGCCTCCGGACGGATGTCTTCATGTTTATACAGGCTTCGGATGTCTGTACGCAGTTGCGGCATATAGTCAGGATTGTCCTCATCATCATTCTTATACTTGTTGAGCCAATAGAGTTCCGGGTCTCTACCACGCTGGAACTCATGACGGAAGATGTCGTACTCACTCTGTTCTGGCATGCCGCTGATGGCCATCTGTTCCTCTCCCTGATGGGCACTATCGGGAATGGCTGCACGCTTGTCGTCGTGCTTGATGCTCGAAACGGGCCTAACGTTATCTATTTTGTTCATTTTATCTTGTTTTTATTTGTTTATTCGGATTTTATGCTTATCTTTGCAGCAGACTATTAAATATACAGGTATGAATGCAACAATAGACATCAGTTACAATCAAGTCCTATTGCTCCTCCAGCAGATGCCCATACGTTCGCAACTGCGTATAGGTAAAGCCTTGACGCGCAAGACCATTCGCACGGAGCTGAACCAATTCCTTGAGAAGTTTCGTACAGACGAAATCTCTGAAGAAGATATCTTGGCTGAAGTAAAGGCTGTAAGACGTGAGCGTTATGCCAAGAAAGTCTAAACTGCACGTCATAGTTGATACTAACTGCTGGATCAGTTTTTTGATAGGTCGGCGACTCTCCAAACTCGTCGATTTGCTGAGTAACGAGCGCATTCAGCTGATTATCTGTAGTGAGTTGCTTGCTGAAATCCAAGAGGTTACGACTCGTCCAAAATTTGCCAAATATTTCCCAGCTAAAGATGTTGAATCTCTGATTGAGTTTTTGCAGATTATTGGTGAGCCATTTGAATCCGCTCAGACTGTAAAGCTTTGCAGAGACGAAGCTGACGATTACCTTCTGGCACTTGCCATAGAGGCTCGTGCCCATTATTTGGTGACAGGCGATCAGGACTTGCTGGTGTTGCAAGAAGTTGGAACCTGTCGTATTGTTGATGCTACGACATTTGAACGTTCTATATGATTCCATAATCATAAGTCAATAGCTTTTATAATTTCACTCTCCAACAGATCAATATCTCTTACTTCCAGCAAATCCCAAGTACCGTATGTCTTGAGATTGTTGGCAGCAGGAATCCAGTAATCTTTCAGATAGTGGCGCTTGGCCTCTTTGTTGCCTGACTTATCGCTGTCGAAGTCTTCACACTCCACAATGAGGTTTATTCCTTTTACACGAACAATGAATGTTGGCTGGTATTCCTTATTCTCATCACCAACGGTATAAGGGATGCGGAAACCAAGATAGGTGTTCTTTACCCAACACTCTACGCACTCCATCGCGTCGAGCGTCTTGGCTGCAATCTGCTGCCAACTGTTGTCTTCGGCTATCACGTAGTTGACATGACTCTTCTGTGTTGGATAGACCGTTTTGTTCGTGGGACGATATACGTGGATGGTACTGCCTTCCGGATTGTAGTAGTTGAGCACAGCAGAAATCTCCTCGTGGTCCTCATTGGCTTTATGAACACCTTCCATGATGTTGTCAAGCACAGCCTTGTAGTTCCAGAGCATCACCAGACGTTTCTGCTCTGTGCTGCCATCGCCACCAACAATCTCCAGTTGCTCATTATACCATGTCTCTACAATCTGCTTGATGTCAGGGAACTTCTGGAACTGCTGGCCATGCTCACGACTGGTATAGTATTCGCGAATCATCAGATGGGCAAAGTAATAGATGACCTGCAAATCGCGCAGTTCCATATAGTCTGTTTTGAGCATCTTCTGATCACCATTCACTACGGTCTGCAAAACGGTTTCGGTAGGAATCTGATTGAAGTTGAGCTGGAATTTGGGAAGACCAGTAAAGTCTGCTGTCAACGAACCCTCGATATTATCCGAGCGATAGCCTGTAATGACAGGGAATCGAATCTCCATTTCTTTGCGCTCGGGCAAAGCACGGATAATGGCCTTGGGCTTCTGAGGTTTGGTTACTACCGTATCACCACCTTTAAAGGTGTTGAAAGGCACACCAATAATACGGGCGTATTCTGGTGGGAACTTGTAGGTGATGTTCTCCTCTTTATATTTATAGAGGTCTTTACGATCTATCTCTCGTCCTAATTTGTCGTATGGAATCAAGTCATAACTCTGACGACGCAAGGCACGACCTACCACCTGTTCACACAACAGCTGACTGCCAAAGGCACGGATGCCACAGACATGGGTAACGGTATTGGCGTCCCAACCTTCCGTCAGCATCGACACGCTGACCACACATTTAATATCGCCACCCAACTTGCCAGGCTTGCCGACGGTATTCACCACTTCTCGCAGAATATCTGCATCCGTCAGGTTATCGGCAGAACCAGCACCGTGCTGATTGGCATATTCGTGACGGAATTCCTCTATCTCATTGGCGTATGCTTTCTTGAATGCCTCGTCAATGCGGGTTGATGCTTCATCAAGTGCTGAAGAATCTATTAACAAGGTTGGGAACTTTTCTTTGGGCAAGCCCATACCATCATAGTTCGAGAACACGTCGAAACGACCTTTACGATAGCGAGGCTCACCATCTTCGTTGACACCGTCCTGATAGCCGGCAATGTCGCGATAGACCTCATGTGAAACGGTGGTATTGTTGCAGACCACTATCAATACAGGCGGAGCCGTATAGAGTGTTCCCATGGCCTCGTAAGCCTGACGCAGACCTCTGTCATAGTCCTCGTAGTCTTTTACGAACTGCTCAAGCGCCGTATTCAGAAGCGTTGGCAGGTTAGGTGCCTGTACAGACAAGATGGATGTATCTACATTCTTGCCTTGCAAGCGTCCTTCGGCCGAGCGATCTTCCTTATCTTTTTTCTTCTGGGCACGAATGCCACGCTTGGGCAGTTTGTCTTTGATACTTTCGTAGATATTACGCAGCTTGGGTTCATCCAAGTCGGTCGTATTGTCGTAAGCTGGCAAGAATGGAATCTTCACCAAACCACTCTCAATGGCATCCACCAGACCGAAGTCGCTCACTACCCAGGGGAATAGGGAGTATTCCGGATAGCCTGAGCCTTTCAGATAATAAGGTGTAGCAGAGAGGTCATATACCTGCTGTAGTTTATAACCCAACAGTTTCATCTGTCGCAGACCTTCATACCACACCATAGCGGCCTCGTTCTCTTGTTTCAGGTCGCTCTTCTCGTCGTCCGTCAAGCTCTTGTCTTTGTTTTGCTTAGGCAAATAACAATGGTGGGCCTCGTCGTTGATAACCACGATGCGCTTACCCTTAACGCCTTTTTCCAAGATGCGACTCAGCATGACGCTATAGTCCTCTTTATCCTTTTGCGTCACCAGTTCTCCATCCACCCATTTCTGTTTGCCGTCAAGAGGCGAAGCATGCTTGCCTGAAAACACACGAGGTAGGAACTGTTGGTAATTGACAATAGTGATGCTGGCATTCAGTCCACCCAGTTCTTTTTCGAATTGAGGTGGTATCAATCCGCGCTGATGGTAGTAGTCCGTTCGTTCGAAGTTGTTGCTGCGCTGGCTATAGTCCAACTGCAATACTGAAAGTCGGTCGCGAATGGTGATGCCTGGCGCACAAAGCAGGAAGTGGTCGGCATAGTGGGTATCCATCGGATTGGCCCGCTTGTTCAGGTAGTTGTAGAGGATGAGCATCGCCATCACCACCGTCTTGCCTGTTCCTGTTGCCATCTTGAACGCAGTACGAGGCAACACATAGGCATCGTCTGTCGATACGGTATGCCGGCGTTCGCCCAACAGATTCAGGATATAGTTACCTGTATTGGGGTCGCGCTCTGCTATCTCGTTCAGCCAAACAGCCGTTTCCACAGCTTCACGCTGGCAGAAGAAGAGTCGGAGATTGGGTCTTCGATCCTTATTGTTAAACCAGAAGTCCAAGAGTTCTTTGGTGATACGTGATGCTTTAGGATAACCAGCCTCACGCCATTGTTTCACCTCCTTACGGATGCCATTGATAAACTCGGCATTGGGATCAACTGATATAAAGTCTTCTTGCGAGAAGAAAGTCTTCTCTCCTCGTTTTTTGGGCACGATATTCACGTCATAGCCGAATGGCCGTCGTCCATTGATAACGGTGGCATAGTCTATGTTACCGTTCATATCGGTGTCGTAGTAATACTGCGGTTCCTCGTACGGATTGTTCAGTACGGGATTGTCGTTATTGGCTTGCATAAGCGTATGTTCGTTTATGCGCTGCTCTCTAAAAAACAAAAGCCTGACCAAACAAAAGAAACGTGGACGATTACTCATCCACATTCCAGGTGCTTGGTCATACCCTTCTAAGAAACAAGTAACGCCCACGCATAGCGTGAACGTCTGCATGTTTTACTTAGAAATCCTTTGCGACCAAGCTTTGGAATGTTCTGTAAACAGCAAACGCTATATTTTACCCTCAATGTCGCACCGCCACCCTGCACTCTGGGAATCAGCCGAAGCTTGCGCCGTCTACGACGATTGGGCGATACTTGTTGCAAAATTACAAAAAAATAATCGAAACCAAAACAGATTATCGCAAATTTACACATTATTTAATAGAAACGATCGCAAAGGTGGCGGTGTCAGTAGCCGTATTGACATAGCCATGTTTTTGAGATTTATTTGCCGATTTAGCGGGTTTGAAACCGATAATGGTTATTTATGCTTAAATTTTGGTGAGTTTTTCACGAATTATTGAATTAAATTTGGATTTTTGGCTTTCTTGTTGTATATTTGCACTCAAAATTCAATTGTTTAGTGGTACGACTATGATACAGGAGTTTCAAGTACAGAATTTCTATAGCATCAGGGAACGGCAAAGCATCAGTTTTGTGCCGACCAACGATGGTAATATGCGTGGACAATACGTACACGAAGTAGCTGAGGGAGTGGAACTCCTAAAGATTGGCATCGTGTATGGTAGCAACGCCAGCGGTAAAACCACGTTGCTTAATGCCATCTCGTATTTCCGTAGCATCATGCTCAACAAGCCAGAGTCGAAGAATGACGGCATGGGTTACTACCCGTTCCTGCTCGACAAACACAGCAGGGAAGAGCATTCGCATATGCAGATGACATTCTGGCTGAACGGAGAAAAGTATGTTCTGAACCTGGAATTCGACAGCAAGCGAATCTATGAAGAGTCGTTGATAGTATATACCAGCGCACGCCCGACCTCTCTGTATAAACGTGTCTATCAATCGGAGTCCGACCATACGGAGGTCATCTTCGGTAACAAGGCTGGTATTGACAAGGCCACACAGCGCGCCATCGAGGGCAACACCACCAACAACTGCACGGTGATGGCAGCCTTCGGACAGTCGAATGCTCACGTGTCAAAGTTGAACGATGTGTTTGACTTTTTCCTTTCGGGCATTCAGGGTATCTTGACTCCAAGAGACTATCTGTCGTTCGATGTGAAAAACGAACTTCGAAATGACAAGGACGGCAAGAAAAAGCTTTTTCTGCTCCAGTTGCTGAAGGCTAGTGATTTTAACATCGTTGACATGACGCTCGACGAGCGCGAAGACCAGATAACACCCGATATGGAAACCGCCATCAAGGGTGCCCCGATACCCGAGGAAGCAAAGATAGAGATGCTCCGTCGTGGCACTATTAAGCACGACGACATCATGTTCAGTCATACGGGTGAGGACGGACAGTACGAGTTGCATGAGGGGCTGGAGTCTGCCGGTACGCATCGATTCTTGGGCATGTCAATTGTGCTGTACTACGTGCTGCACGAGAACAATTTCATCCCCATCGACGAGATTGAGACGAGCATCCACTATGAGCTGCTGGCTTATTTTATCAAACTATTTCTGGCTAACAGCGAGGGTTCGTCGCAGCTGCTGATGACCACCCACGACATCAACCTGTTGAATGAGGATTTCATCCGTAGGGACATCGTGTGGTTTACCGACAAGAGCAATCAGGGTGCTACGCAGCTGAAGCGACTCTCTTCTCTCGGCCTGCACAAGACGATGAATCCGTACAACGCCTACAAGCAGGGCAAGCTGGTGGACCTGCCTTTCCTCGGAAGTATTTACCTTGAAACTGAGTAGCACATGGCGGTCAAGAAGAGTATAGCAATCATAGGCGAGGGCGAGACGGAGTGGTGGTACTTCGACACGCTCCGCATCGCTTGCCGCTATAAGTTCAAGGTGGCGCCAGACTTCCCCCAGCATTCGGACATCTCGCACATGACAAAGCTGGCAGAAGAATACGTTAAGCGCGATACTGACTACGTGGTATGCCTTGTGGATATGGACCGTCTGCTCAGGGTGCCAGCGGAAATGGCCACCTATCAGCAATTGAAGAAGAAAAGCCCACGCAACGTGATATGGATTGAGACCAATCCATGCACGGAGTTCTGGTTTCTGCTCCACTTCCTGCCACAGCTTACCTCCAAGCATTACGAAACCTATGAGGATGTGCTGCCTGACTTGCAGCGCTATATGCCCAGCTATGAGAAGACGGCACGCTATTTCAAGAAGAACAATCTTTACAAGTACTTGACGGAGAATGGCGACCTGCAGCGGGCCATCAGTTATGCCGAGGAACTGAGTCGATTGAGCGAGGCCTCGCCCGAGGACAGAATGGCATACAGCCAGATGCATTTGGTGTTTAATCTGATAGCGTCGATGGATGAAGAGGAGGCTGACAAAAACGAGCAAAAAACGGAAAACCAAAATCGAAATGAGGAAAATCGGCGACAAATCATCGATTTTATCGCCGATAACGAGATTTCGGATTCAAAATCTGTTGCAAAAGCCATCGGACTCAAACCCTCAAGAACCCGTGACTACCTCAAACAACTCGTGGATGAAGGAGTTCTTGAAATAGAGGGTGAGTATAAAAATAGGAAGTATAAGATAAAGAAATAAACTCCATCATACAACAAATGATAGTAAATAGTACCAAAATCGAGTTGACCAACGAGGTCAGAGTCATTGACATTTTTGCAGGCATTGGTGGTCTTAGTGTAAGTTATCAGAATGCTTACAAGAAAAACAGTATTCGTATGTCCGTTGGACGTGACGATTTCTTGTGGAACCAATGTTCAGAAATAGAAAAAGAAGATGAGGTCTTTTTCAACTACTGGGAAGAAGAGACAATAGGTATTACTCCTGAAAAAAATTATCAGGCAGAGTTTGACATGAGCAAGAATGTAAGGCTGGCAAAAGCTGTACTTACACAGAGTATTGTCAGGTATTTCAGGAAAAGAAATTGCCCATGCCACCGAGATTTTATAGGAAGAGTCGAGGTGTGGATGAAAGCACAAGAAGATGATGTGAGCACCTCATATCAGAAATTTACTATACAACCCAGATTCAACGACCAATGTGATGGATGGCAATTAGATATAGCCGAGGGAAGAAATTCTGTTGTTTCGATGACTCCGGTTAAGGATATTGCCGAATTGCCACAAGATGGGTATGATGTGATTTGCAACCATTGTGTGATACCCATAAAAAGAATCGAGCAAAGACATTGGACTGCGACAAACGGCCTGTTCTATCCTATTGTAAATCCAGGCATTAGTGGTACCGTTGGCATTAAATGTTCCCACAAAAGGGAAACTGATAAATTCGCCAGCAAACTTGCTGCCGCTCAAACATTTCTTGACTCATGGATTTGCACAGATGACTTCAAACGTGAGGTTGGCGTAATCTTCCCTAATGGCAACCAGTTCATCTCGTTACCAGCAGACAAGGTAATGATGGTGGATGAAGAAGCCAAAGAATTGGTCTATGGTGATAGAACTGATGGCAAGTCTCCTCGTTTAGAGTTTCGTAATCATGGCCCGTATAAACGACCAGAGACTCCCTTTACCTATTTTTTTATTACGAAGGATGATGATACATCAAAATTCTATAGGATGCGGTTGTTCAATATCCTACAATATGCAAAAGATTATTGTTATGGCAATTGGAGTAAGCCTGTAGATGAAAAAGACAAAGAGTTTAGGAAAAAAGAAGATGCGAGAATAAATGCAAAAACCATTGATAAACCCATAGCTGAGTATCTATTACAAAGACCAATATGGGAAGGAGGTCTTAGTTGCACCTATACATCTGACCAGACGGCAATTGCAGAAATCAGGAAGCACTTACAGTCTTCTCGTTTTCACACCGACCAGAAATACATCGCTATAATAATTACCGACATACATCGTGATGATCAAAACAAAGAGAGGCATGAGCTATACTATCTTATGAAAGAATTACTCATGCAGTATGGTATCACATCTCAAGTGATATATCGGAATAACATAGATAGTACTTCTTTCAACTGGTTTATACCTAACATCGCCGCTGCCCTTGTCGGCAAAATGGGCGGAATGGCATGGGGCGTGAAGAGTCTGGTCAAGGGAAACGATATGATTGTCGGCATTGGAGCCTGCAAACAGAGGGGCATCAAGAAACCCTACCTTGGAAGTGCCTTCTGTTTTGACAAAGAGGGTAGTTTCCGCAATTTCAATTCTTGCAGAGCTGATGACACGGAAACCCTGCAGAGCGACCTGAAGAAATCCATTTTGAATTTCTGCGAAGATTACGGAAAACCCGATCGCCTTATTATTCATTATTACAAGAAAAAATTGAAGCGTGAGGAATCCGAGCAAATTGAAAACATGTTGCGTCAATGTGATATAGATTGTCCGATTTATGTTGTCAACGTGGTTACTGCTAGCAATGAGGATTTAATAGCCTTCGATTTGTCTCAGTTTGACAAGATGCCAATGAGTGGAACCTATATTCATCTTCGTGGTACAGAGTATTTGCTTTATAATAATGAGAGATACACCCCCAATGGAAAGGCCGACAAACTCTATCCTATAAAACTGACAATCAGTAACGGGTCGAACAACGGCATCAATAACCTAGATTATCAAGTAGTAAGAGAGATTATTACTCAGGTGTATCAGTTCTGTAGGCTCTATTGGAAATCTGTCAAAATGCAGAATGTGCCGATTACCATTGCGTACCCAGAACTCGTTGCTAAGTACGTTCCTCATTTCAGCTATGAAGAATTGCCAGAGTTTGGACGCAAGAATCTTTGGATGCTATAAATTGTTAACGTATGACACTTCCAATTACCGACAGCATTCTCAGAGGCGAGTTACGCCCTAACATATTGAAACAGTCTCTTGATCAGAAAGAATTAGAGCTGCTGATACGTAATGCTCGAAAGATTTCTCAAAAGAGCCAATTGTTGGAGTTAGAATTTGCCATCAATGATGTGCTAAGTGGTCTTGTTAACACCAAAGACATCTATGAAGAAGATAAGAAAACCCGCGATGCTGCATTACATGTACGTGCCAACAAGATTATCAAAAATGAACTCCGATTCAAATATATAGATTCTGAGGTGATCATTGACAATGTGCTGCCATTGCCCGAATTGAAGTCCCCTTTGCTACGCTTTTATAATACCATATTAGATGCTGAAGTATTAAGAACGAGGCAAGCAATTTTATATTTGTGCAGAGCAATTCAAGACGATGCTTTTATCCGTAGTACATTAAAAGCTATATTCAGGAAGATAAAGTTTATTTGTCGGGAAGCACTCCAATGGGAGGAACACAAAGATGTGATGTTGCTCATTCCTGTAAAACTTACTCATTTGTATTTTACTCTTCTTAATACTTATGGAGAAGTGCTGGATTCTTACGAAGCAACTGAATATGAGGACGACTTTATGGACTTCGTTTATGGATGGAAGGGCGAATATCCGACAAGTAATGAGGAAGCTACGTATAAAAAACAAAGCGGTATAAAAACGGCTACTGTCAATACGTTGGTCGATATGTCTGATACTCCACAAACCAAGGATTCTGTGGCCAGCATTGAGACGAAACATCCAAAAGATAAAGCAGACATATTCTTGGACAGCGTTTCTGAATTCAACTTCTTAGAGATGCCAAAGATTAAGCAACTTGGCAGCAAAGAGAAAGTACACAGACTCGTTATGACGATGCTTGAAAATCCAGGTCATGCATGTGCTATGCTTGAATATCTTGAATTCTATAAGTGGATAAAAGAAAAACAGCGAGTCAACTTCAATTTGTCCAAATACGACTCTTTATGTTCAAAGGTTGTCATGGGAAAAGAGAGTGGCTCTGCATTCCACACAGTTCGAATGTCCCTCAATAAGAATAATATAAATGCCGAAAAATATCGGGCATACGCATACATAGATCAAGTTGTCAACGAATATATCACGCTTCTGAATTGCTAGAAATAATCTTTTGGGAAAATAGATTGCCCTCGGAACTGGTTCCAAACCCATGTTCCGAGTTTTTTTTGTTCTGTACCTAATAATACCTGAAAATACCTAAGTACCTGAAAGTACCTGAAACAGGGCCTTTCCTGCCCTAAAAATACCTTCCGTCCTTTGCACTACGGTTGATTTTGACCGCAACTAAAAATGCTTTTCATTATGAACAAAGAAAGCTTATTGACATCTGGCAGAGGACTGAACAGAAGAGATTGCAGGCCTCGCCGCGTAGGAGACATCATTAAAGAGATGTCCCTTGGTAATTTACTTCTTGCAAAGAGCTGCCGCAAGCACCTTGCATCCATCGAGAATAGCGCGGAGAAAGGAGGTGAGCTATGAAAACAGTTTTGCTTTGCATCGACTTGACGACCCGGTTGCATCACGACGAACAGCCCATGGTTGGACGAGAGTACTTAGGCATTCTAAGAGCCAAACTTTCAAGTGAAGGTAATATTTACGGTGACCAGTACGCATTCGACGAAGTTAATCTACCTCCGACTGTCACTCGTCGCAATGTCCATACTTTTGAAGGAAGACATATCACATGCACCAAGCGTCTGAGTGATAGTCAACCACGTCTGAACTTCAAAACTCTGCACATAGATGGTTCCTTCAACGTAGACCGCTTTTCCATTGAAGTGATGAACGAGATCCGCGAGGCTTTAAAAGGCTTTATAGAAGAGGAGTAACCGCAAAAGAGAACAGAACGTGACTTCAGTCATCAGTCTTCAGTTTGAATTTTAAGGGCTATGCTTACTTTTCTCACCTGTTGTATGTTTATAACTATCTAATAATCAATGTATTAGAAATAGATATATAATAAAGGTGGGAGTGATGCACCCCTCGAAAGACAACTGAAGGAACTGATGGCTGAAGAAACGGAAAAGAAAAATGTTTCACAAAAATAAAGAAAAAAAATGATTTACGATATTACAAAACCTACTTGCCCTGTCGAGATGCCGCATCTCGGACGTGGCCTTGAGGCACCACGCCTCCTGCTTTCCCCTACAAGCAAAGACATGCACCCGGTGCTCTTCCCTATGGAGTTCCCCATCTGGGGTGCCCACATCAGCAATGCTGAATTCCAGTACCCCAGCGGGCAGTGGCTAGAGCTTTGCGGGCAGCAGGCTGTACTGGTGGCTGAAAGTGCCGATAACAAGGGGCAGATGGGACTGATGGTGGAAGGTGCCAATCGCGACTACCGTGCGGAAGATGAGGTGGAGATGAAAAAGTATAACCAGTATTCGCGCACCTGCAAGAAACGCTCTCAGACGAGAGACCGCCCCGACGAAGTGTTTCCCCTGCTGCATATACTCCCAGCAAACACTACACTTCCTGGCTTCTTGAAGGCCTCCATGCAGGCAAATGATCATGGCGGTCTCACCACCTTCATCGACGTGAAAGAGATAGAGCAGCTTGACGCCCTGTGTGGCTCACACAGGAAAGTGTCGGAGATGTGCCGCTTGATTTACGATCGCGAGATATACTCAGCACTTCGTGCCACGGTCGATGGCATCAGCGGAATCTGCGTGCTCAGAACAAACATTACGGCATCGGCCACACCTGGGCGTGCACGAGATTTCTTCAAGCACAACCTGTACGACGGAACCTTGGGCAGAATGGTGTTCAGCTACAAGCCTCGCGGCAGCCGCTCCGGTAGAATCCCTCGTTTGGGCAACAAACTCGACGAGCCTTTCTACCAGCAGATGGATGAGTACTTATTACGCCTTGACAACTGCAAGGGGCGCTATGTGATTAAGCCATTGAACAAGCTCATACAAAGCATCTCTGATGACTTGGCTGAGTTTGCCGACCTGACAGATAACGACACCCTGTGGAGTTATGGTAAGAGAAGTCTGATTTCTGCATGGAAAGCAGGTTGTATCATGTGGGCCCTCAATGAGCAATGTTGGAGCCGTGGAATGGCTGACGCAGTAGAATACTTGGTATATCATGATTTGTGGTCGAAGTATATGGTGATGGGGGATTTGCTAAAGGAGGGCGACACAAGTACCAGCGAGGTCGTCAAGAAGGGACCCGCCAACATGATGGAAGCCTTAGAGGGATTAACCTTTAGCGAACAGCAACTGGACGCTCTCCGCGAAAAACTTGGCAAACCCACTGGAGCAGCAACAAAGAAGCAGTTAAGTGTTTGGAGTGCCAGGGGACTGATTGAATACTCTGCGCAGACAGGGCTTTATACGAAGACTGAGAAATATCTTAAAGGTAAGTCGTAAGCTATGGATAGAATGGATTTTGAGAAGTTGCGCTCGCTTTTATGTGAAAGCGTGGCGCAACGCCTTGGAATCACGGTTAAGCAACACAAGGCTTTGTGTCCGTTTCACGATGACCACACACCTTCGATGACGTTCAAGAAGAATAAGTATAAATGTTGGAGTTGTGGGGAGAGTGGAGACACGATTAGCCTGGTGCAGAAAGTGCTTCACAAGGACTTCCGCGACGCCTGCCGTTGGCTGGCAGGGGAAGCCTCTCTCCCCATCCCTCTCCCCAAAAAGGAAGAGGATGACTGGGCACCAAAACCCTTCGACGCCTCGCGCTACGAGCGGTTCTTCGAGCATCCCTGGCTGAACGACGAGGCGCGGCGGTTCCTCTTCGACGAGCGGCGAATTGACCCGAGGGTGGTGCGCTGGTGCCGCCTGACGTCGTGGAAAGACCGCCAGGGCGTGCCGTGGCTGCAGACGCCTTACTACGACCGCGATGGCAAGCTGATTGGCGTGCAGAACAGGAATCTAAGCCTTACCCCTAACCCCTCTCCTAAAGGAGATGGGAGCCTCACCCTTCAGGGGGAGGTTGGAGGGGGCCAGCCCCGCTTCCGCTTCCCGACGGGGTCGCAATGCTCACTTTACGGTTTGCCGGTATTGAACCTTCTGAAGCCCGGCGAGGCACTCTACATTGCCGAGGGTTGCAGCGACTGCTGGAGCCTGCTCTCGGCAGGTCATAAGGCCATCGCCATCCCCTCGGCCACGCTGCTGGGCAAAAAGGATAAGGAGATTCTCTCAACTCTACACGCTCAACTCTCAACTAAATTCGAGATGTTTCCCGATAACGATGCGCCAGGAGAACGTCTGTTCCTGCAACTGAAGCAAGTGCTACCCTCGTTGGTGCGCCATCAGCTGCCGCCGGGCTGCAAGGACTACAGCGACTACTATCTGACAACCCGCGCATAGCCCCCGCATAGCCCGCACGACACCTCCCAGTCGACGGGCAGTCGTATTACGACTGAAGGGTGCTCACATTACGACTGAAGGGTGCTCACATTACGACTGAGCACCCTTCGTATGACGATTGAGCAGGCCCTGCCTGCCTACGCAAAACAAACAGAAAATTTTTTGAAAAAAGTTGCGGAAAAATTTGGAGATTCCAGATTTATTTCGTACCTTTGTACCATCAGAAACAAGCAAGGAATCAAAGGCCACGAGGACTGACTTGCGGACGATTTGGACTTTTAAATTAACCTTAGTAATTAACACTTAAAAAACACAACAAAATTATGGCAGTAAAGAACCCACAGTTTCTGATCAACATCAGAAAGAACGACAACGCGAACTCACCCGCCTACGGCAAGTACTACCCGAAGGCTGTCGAGAAGGAGACCATCTCGCTGCGCGGCCTGTGCAAGCACATGGCAGAGCACAACTCAATCTACGGACGCGACGTCATCGAGGGCGTGTTGACCAAGATGGTCAGCTGCATGACGCACCTCATCGCCGAGGGCAACCCCATC
>JAFPWS010000085.1 GCA_017412705.1 Prevotella sp. | reverse complement strand
TTGCGGAATATGTCCCACCCACACGCTACTGAGTGGAATCGCCGCTGCCACAAGCAGAACAGCTACAATACCCAGAAATATGAACTTTATGTATCTAGTTCTTTTCATCTGCGCTGTATTTTTGTTTTTGTGCGGACTGGCATTCAGCAGGATCATCTTTTTAGTCATAAGCAGTATTTGTTTTGAATAATTATAGTGGCAAAATTAAGAAAATTCTGCCACATCGAGATGGATATGGCAGAAGATTTGAGATTATTTAAAATTTTATGCCTGCGCTGTACGGAACTCCTGCGGAGTGAGCCCGGTCTGTTTTTTGAACAGGCGGGAGAAGTACTGAGGGTACTCGAAGCCGAGGGCATAGGCTATCTGACTGACGGTGTCGTTGGTCGAGGTGAGGCGGTAACGGGCCTGCTGGATGAGGTGCTGCTGGATGAGTTGCTGCGGACTGTTGCCCGTCTGGGTTTTCACGAGGTCACCGAAGTAGTTGGCTGAGAGGTTCAGCGCATCGGCAAAGTAGCGCACAGTGGGCACTCCCTGACGGGCGGCGAGGCCTTGGGCGAAATAGTTGTCGAGCAGGACGGTGAAGCGCTGTATCAGTTGGCTGTCGACAGGTTCGCGGGTGATGAACTGGCGATCGTAAAAGCGGATGCAGTAGTTCAGAATCAGCGCGACGTTTTGCGCCATCAGCAGGCGGGTGTGGCGGTCGATACCTCGCTCCAGCTCCGTCTCAATGTTGCCGAGGATGTCGTGCAGCTGCTGGCGTTCGCGCTCCGAGACGTGTAGCGCCTCGTTGACCGAATAGCCGAAGAAAGTGTAGGGCGACATCGTGATGCCCTGCATCAGCGCCGGCGAGAAGATGAGCATCACGCCCTGATAGCTCTGTTCGAGTGTGCCCAGCTCGACGTCGTGATCTGGTGCAAAAAAGAGCAGTGTGCCGTTGTCGTAGTCGTACTCATTGCGCCCGTAGCGCACGGTGCCGCAGCGTGCATCCTTATATACTACGCAGTAGAAACCGAATGTGTAGCGGGTGTTGCCAAACGAGCTGCAGTCGGCAAGGTCGGCAAGGTGGATGACCTCGATGAGCGGGTGGCGGACATCGTCACGTCCGAGGGCATGCATGAATGCCGACACGGTGGGGAAATGGATTTCCTGTTTCATGGGGACAAAGTTACGAAATAATGTTCAGAATACGGCACACTATTCCACTTTTTCTATCTTCACGCTATCCAACTCCTGTTGATAGATGACGCCACGCTCCTTTGAGAAGAAGTCGATGGTCAGGGCGGCAAGAGCTATTAGGATGAGTGCCAAGGCCGAAGCGCGGAGCCAGGGCTTATCACAGAAGGCGAACACGCAGATGGCGATGACCATCATGACAGCAGACACGATGATGGTCTGCGGATAGATCTTCATGAAGTCAGCCACGCGAGATTTTTCGCTCTCCAAGAACTTCTGCGGCGACTCCTGGTATTGCTCAACGAACTGTTTCTGGCGCGTGTGGTTGCTATAGGCCAACGAACCACCGAGTGCGATAAGGATGGCTGCCACCACCGTCAGCGGCAGGATGATGGCGCGAGCCGACTCCGACGTAGCCCAGCGCCATGCCACAAGGGCAAGCAGAAGGCATATCACACCCCCTGCTATCATAGCCAAATCCTCCTGGATTTCGCCCGTAACCCATTTGTTGGTATAGTCAATCAGTTCCATATTATCTGCAATTATATCCGCCGTCGACGTTGAGTATTGTTCCCGTCAGGAATTTGTTGTCCGGACTTGCCAGGTAATAGATGGCCAGAGCAATGTCCTGCACTTCGCCCATGCGGTTCATCGGATGGATGGCGGCAATGCCCTTCTCGTCGTAGGCACCGGCGTCGATGGCGTTCTTCAGAATGTCGGTCTTGATGGCACCGGGAGCAACGGCGTTGATGCGGATGCCCTGCTGGGCGTAGTCGATGGCAGCTGCCTTGGTGAGTCCCACTACAGCGTGCTTCGATGCGCAATATTGTGCGGTATAGATCAGTCCGTTGAGTCCAGCGATAGATGCTAGGTTGACAATCGTGCCGTCGCCAGTCTTCAGCATGGCGCGGATAGCGTACTTCATGCCATAGTAAACGCCCAGTACGTTCGTGTCCAGCTGCTGCTTGAACTCCTCCGTCTCCGTATCAGCCAGAGGAGCGGCACCTAATGAGATACCCGAGTTGTTGACAATGCTGTCCAGCTTGCCGAACTTTGCCACCGTCTGCTCGATGACCTGAGCCACCTGCTCCTCGTTCGTCACATCCAACTGGAAGAAAGTCATCTCCAACCCTTCGTTCTTGGCTTCCTCGACGAATGCGTTGCCCTTCTTCTCGCTTCTACTTGTGATGACCACATTCCAACCGTTCTTTGCAAACTGATAGGCCGTAGCCTTACCGATACCTGTTGTACCACCCGTAATGATAATTGTTCTCTTCATAACCGTAAAGTTTTTAATTAAACATTTGTTTGTTATTTGTTTCCGGCTGCAAAGTTACGGCGATATTTTCATACCATCGCTAAACAAATTACTGAAAGGTGTATACAAATTACTGATGGCATAAAAAAAACTCCCAAATCGCAGGGACTTGGGAGATGATTTTAGGATTATTTTGTACTCTTGAACCTTGCTCCTACGAATCCGTCACCGACATCGCCAACCATTAAGTCGAAATGCTTGAAGACGGGAGGTGTGGGTGTGAGGTCGAAGTAATCCATCTCGGCTATGGGCAGGCAGAAATAGACGAGTTGGTCGTAACTGCTGTAAAGACGGGGCAAGACGGGATTGTGGTCGTAGATCCATCGCTTGATATCATCCTCTACGTTGAAGTTCACCATACCTGAGCAGCGGACGGAGATGTTATCGGCGTATGCCAGCACCTCTACGTTGGGATTCTGCATCAGTTCCTTCCAGACGGCTTTCTCGGCAGAGGTGGCAAAGTAGAGCACGGTGCCCTCCTGCTTCATAATCTGGAACATGCGGATTTTAGGGAGGTGGCCATCGCTCGTTGCGAAAGCCACCTCATTGTGATCGTGCAGGAATTGTAATGCCTGTTGCATCATAGCCGATTACCAGTTAAGCGGTTCCTGAAGGATGTTACCGTCGGTCATGGGGCTGTCGGCCTCGGTAAAGGCATTGGCCTTGTACTGGATGCAGAGCATCGTCAGGTTCTCGCTGCCGGTGTTCTTCAGCGCACGCTTGCCATCGGGAGCTACACGGACGATGGTGCCCTCGCTGACGGGGAAAATCTCGCCGTCCACTTGATACTGGCCCTCGCCCTTCAGGATGATGTACAGCTCCTCGTGGGTCTTGTGGGTGTGCAGGAAACTGCTGTCCTGACCAGGAACGAGTGTTTGGAACGACAGTTCGCTACCTGTGGCACCTACGGCCTGACCTGCGAACACCTTACCCTGAATGGTTACAGCACCCATCGGCAGCTCGTGCTCAATAATCTCATTCACCTTACCTACGCTTACTGCGCTAAAATTCTTACCTGTTGCAATTGTCTCAATCTGTTTCATTTTGTCTTTTACTTTTTTATTTGTTATACATGTTTTGTTCTTAACTGGGTGCAAAATTACATCAATTCTGCGAACCGTGCAAGAAGGCACTTTTTGGTGCCATAGTTACCAAAAAGTAGGAATTGTGATGTTATCTGGGTTTTCAGAAAACGACTTTAACTTTGATTAACTTAGTATAATTTGGTAATTCGGTAACTATTGGTTACTTTTGTGGCCAAAAAGCAGTTATGGCAGATATTAAAGCAGAGTATTTGGCTTGTCCAATCAGGAATGTGATTAGTCGCTTTGGCGACAAGTGGTCAATGTTGGTGCTCTATTCTCTTAATGCCAGCGAGACAGGCATCTTACGTTTCAACGAGATACGCCGCCTGATGACAGACTGCTCCCAGAAGATGCTCTCACAGACGCTGAAGAATTTAGAACAGAGCCATCTGGTGCATCGTGAGGTTTTCGCAGAAGTACCTCCCCGCGTAGAGTATTCACTCACGGAGACTGGCCGTTCGCTGATGCCTGCACTCACCACCCTGATAGACTGGGGCAAGGAACATTTCAGTGAAGTAGTGACGGATTAGATGCTTCTGACGCTTAGAAAATGGAGGTTACCAATGAATACAGGTAACTGCCGAAACTGATGAGCACCCATATCATCAAAGCGATGAGCAAAAGAAGGATGATGAGGACGATGGCCGATTGCCAGGCTCGCTGATTCACTTGCTTGATGACTGTCTCGTCGCCGTCGACAAACCCTTGAATCATCTGCATGTTTTGGATGTTGGCCCGATGGAAGATATCAATGATGTCGCCAACGAAAAACGGTATCATACCCA
>JAFPWS010000029.1 GCA_017412705.1 Prevotella sp. | reverse complement strand
GGTATGAATCAGCTCGTAGCGCGACTGGCGGGCGATGTTGCTGCTGATGAGTTTGCTGTCCATGCGGACACACTTGCCCGATATCTTCAACATGCGGACTTGCTCACCGGCTATCTGCTCGAAGCATTTCTGCATCAGGTCAGCATCATTCCAAGACCGCAGGTAAGGATGGCGTTCAGCATCCACAGATTTTTCTTTTTCATTTTTAATAGTTTATATATATTGTACGGGTGGAAAAGGTAATGCTTTTATTTGAAACGGCCAAATCTGATATTCACAAATAAGCGGCTTGCCTTAATGCTAATAATGCTTGTAGCGACACGGGAAAAATCAAGCACACAGGAGGCAACCCCCTGTGTGCTTGATTTTTTTTGTTGAAAATCTGCTTTGTGCGTGAATTATACAGGTTGAACCGCTTGTAAAATCAGAATCATTTAGCAGTGTGTGCCCTGCTAAAAAGCGTCGTAGGTGGAATTCTCGTCGATTTCATTGGGACCGGCTGTACCTGCTTTGTTTCCAGACCAGCGGAGTTTGGTCTCAGAGCTGCAGAGAATGCCGCGGTTCTGAATGTTGAACACCTTGATGGCGGGTGTTGTGTACGTTTTATTCTTCATGTTCTTGTTATTTGATAACTTTCTTGCCTTTGTAAATGTAAATGCCCTTGTCGGGATGCTCAGTACGTTGTCCGTTCAGGTTGTAGTACGCGTCATCTTCGGCGGCCTTGCGCTGTACGCTGCGGATGTCCGTCGAATAGTCGTCGCCGATGGTGAACGTCAGCTCACGGGCATAAGACACCTTGTTGACAGAGATGTATGCCCGGTAGGGTGGAATCTTGTCCTTGCCCTTGTAGATGAAGAAACCTATCTCGCCTTTCGAGTTCCTTCCTAATGTCAGGCAGCCGCCGTCGTTGGCGTCCGACTGATACACCTGCATGCCATTCCTGTCGATGCCGTCCAGCAGGTTCTCATACATGGGTATGGAGGTGAAGACGGTGGACGATTTGGAGGGAGAGAGGATGTGTTTGGTGACGGGCTTGGTGGACTTGATGACCACGGGCGTCAGCATGCGCACCTTGTTGCTGATGCGGCGCAGCACCAGCGTTGCCGATGTCTCCGAGGTATTTTCCTTATCCACGATGTAAGGGGTCATGTAGTCGGGCAGTTCCGTGTCGAATCCGCAGTACAGCGTGGCCCAGTAGTTGCCCTCGCTGTCCTTACTCTTCTCGTCGATGTCCAGATAGATAAAGCTTTCCAACTCCTTGCCGGTCCAATACTCCGATGCCAGGTATTTGCTCAGCAGGGTACCCTTGCCCCTGTGGTCCACCGTGCCGGCACGGCGGGCGGAGTAGGCACGGGCTTCCAGTTCGTCGTCGGACAAATCCTGGGTGCCGTCCTCAATCAGGAATAACAGTTGCTTGCCGTCGGCGGCGGTGAAGGCGTTCTCTTCAAGCTCCACCACCGTCTCGTAGTCGTAGTCGGCGGCATTGATGATGACCGTGTCTACCTCCGCCATCTTATAGACGGCTTTGCTGCCTATAGTCTTCACGTTGTCCGTAATTTCAATGCTGGTGTTCTTCCGGCCGTTGGGGTAGCTCAGCAGCGTCTCCTGGCTCATGTTATAGAGCACGCCGTCTGTTGCGGTAAACTTCTGGTGGTCTGTCTCGACGTAATAGTTCTCAAGTCCTGAGTTGTAGAAAGCCTGTCCAGACACCGTGCCGACACTGACGGGAATGGTGAACGACTCCATGCTGCTGTTGCCCTTGAAGTCATCGTCGCTCAGCTCGGTAATCTTGTTGGAGAAGTCGAGCGTCCGCAGTTTTTCTTTGTCTTGGAATGAGGTTCCCAGGTCGCTGATGCCTGCGAAGTAGTGGAACTCAGGGAACGCGCTAATCAGGTCTCCGTCGTTGTCGTTGGGGTTACTGTCGTTCTTGTTCATGTCGGCTTGGAAGACATCCAGCGACACGCCCTTCAACTCACTGAGCGACACTTCTCCATCGCCGTCGTTATCGTAGTGAGCCACGCAGAAGTTCTTAGCCTCCTCGTCCGTAAACACGATGCCCGTCTTAATGGACTCCGCAGTGGTGAGCGGTGTCACCATGCGGGCACCGTCCATGCTGCGCACCAGCAGCAGCGACTTGCTTGCCGTTTTTGGTTCCAGCACACGGATGTCCAGGTCAACAGCTACGTCACTGGTTGTTGTCGTCCACGTGGCACGACTGGGTACGAAGTCAAAAATCTGGCTCATATTGTTCAACCCGTTCTCCGAAGTGGTATAGATGGGCAGGGAAATCAGTCTGCCGAAGGCAGTGCCTGCAAAACTCTTCAGCATGGGGAAGCGTCCTTTCTGGGAAGTCCACTTCTCGTAGCCGTCACCCGTGAAGAAGGTGCCGTCGGTCATCTCGGCAACCGGCTTGGCACACTTGTCGTATGACATGTAGCCGGCAGGAGTGTAGCAATCCATATCCTTATAGTCGCTTTCATGTAGATAAATCGAATGTATCGCCTGGCTGTTATTAAGCATCAGGACATGCTTGAATGTAGGATTAGTTGACTCAGCAGTAAAGAGTCCGAAAATGGCGGGGGAACCAATTGTATAGACAGACACTACGCAGTCTTCGACAGTGGCATTTCCACACTCTTCGGCCAGACTGCCCATCCTAACATATCCCTCGTCTAACTGGTACAGTCCGTCGAACAGACAGTTACGGATAACAGCATCGTCACCAATCGACCAAGCGAGGAAACCGCCCAACTCGTCAATTTTATATAGGGTCCTCACGGCACAGCTGGTGAAAGCAACATTCTCTATGGAAGCGTTGTTCCCAATCGTGCCTAACAGCGAACTGGCGGGAGAGGCATACAGCCCATGTATGGCATGGCTGTCACCGTCGAGGTAAGCATTCCAGCTTGCATTTTTTGCCTCATCCCATGCCACACCTGTATCACTGATGGCACCATTTTCAGTTATCAGGTTCTGGTTGAACCAGATGTCGTTCTTCAGTTTGTAGTATTCGCCAGCTTTGTTGCTGTTGAATACTTTTATCAGCTGGCGGGCATTATGGACGATGTACGGACTCTCTTTCGTACCATCGCCGGCATCAAGGGTCTTTGCAATCTTCTTGTCCCATTGCTTGATGGTGTTAACCATCAGAAAGAACTGTTTGCTGATTTTGTCGGACGACGTGATGGTCAGCACCACCCCTCCCTGTGTATCCTCCTTAGGAGTAGCCGTCTCATTAGTAACCGTCAGCAGGTTCTGGTCGGATGGCAGTGAGAACGTAGCCCTCTTCATCGTAGTCACGTTGCCAACAGTCTCCATGTCCTGTGTCTTCGGGGTCAGCGACAGCGGTGCATCCAGGTGGTGTGTCACCAGACCGTTATGAATGCCTGCCGGCACGGAGGCAAGCCAGGCATAGGCAGGAAACAGTTTCGGGGTTTGCAGTGCGGATAATTTGTCGTCATAATTATTATCTTCATGCACTATAGAAACAGCGCGCTTGATGACTTCGTCGCGCATAGACAAATTGTCTGCCGAACTGTTGGTGATGTTCGAACTGCTCACCTGAAGGCATGGATAGAACCCCTCGTTATACTTCCACTCGCTGCCGCCATTGTAGGAAAAATGGTGTTCTGTACTATACAGCCTTGCCTTCCAGTCCAGATAGATGTTGATATCGGAATTAAACTGCGCTTTACTATTTTCACCGCAGGTCAGCTCAGAGAAAGAGAGATACACATCGCGGTCATTCCAGTCGTCATAAAGGTTCTGGTCGCAATAACTTGCAGCGTCATCATTATCGTTCGGCCACAAAGGCGCATTGGTGGCATAGCCGTCATTTGTTCTCAGCGTGCCTAAGAACAGACAGTTGACGGGCTGATAGCCTGATTCGTCTATTTTCCCCACGATGCCGTATGCCTTACCACTAAATATATAACCGCTATATACGCAGTTGGCTATCGTCGAAGACTGCTTAGAGTTATAAGTAAAACTGTTCCAGCCTACGATGCCGCCAGCAGTATAGCTGGTCCTCATGCTGACGAGACTGACACAGTCCATGATGGTCTGTTTGTTGTGACCTGCGATACCGCCAATCAGCGTGCCATCGCTGGAAGGTGCCGTGCAAGCAATGTTTCCCGACGAGGCACATGCAACGATATTGCATCCGTCATTATAGCCACAGATGCCACCGCAGACCACAGAGTTACCATCAGAGGAACTCAGTGACATAGTTACGTCAGCCGTACAGTCGAAGAGGTACGACACCTTAGGTGATGTGTTGGTGTTGCCGTCATAGTCATTGGTAATAAAACCGTTCTCAATATATCCGGCGATGCCTCCCACAAATCCACAATTCTTAACATCGATATATGGTTTGGCGTGACACTGGTAAATGCTTGCCGGTGCCTCCACTTTTCCTACTATACCGCCGATGCTGTTGTTGGAATGGTAATGAAAAGCACTCTCCGCCATTCCTGTTATCGAGCCTGCGATGTCACAGCTCCAGATGGCTCCAGGGTAACTGGCAATCAGTTTTGACCAGTCGGTGCCTATAGATCCGCACAGCAGTCCGATATGGAAAAGACTCTGGCAGTTGGACTCTGTCTGGTTGATTGTCACTTGGGCATCGGTCATGTTCAGGTTGTGGATAACCCCTTTCACAAAGCCGAAGAGACCATAACAGTATTTTTCTCCGTACAGTTCCGTGATGTCGCCAATGGTCATTCCCATCTTGGTGATAGTATGCCCGTCGCCGTCGAAACAGCCGGCAAACCAGGCATTCTCCCTGACACCAATGGGATACCAGACGGCTCCGTCCAAGTCAAGGTCATTGGCAAGTTTGAAGTATGTGCCTCTAAGGTCGTAGCCATTGTTGGTGCCTTGGTTGTTTTCCCACTCGAAACCACCGTTGACGATGTCCGCCAGTCGGCACAGGTCCCATACCGTACTGATCAGATAAGGGTTAGTCTTGTTGCCACCGCCACTGAAAGCATTCTCCACCAGAGTGCCACGGGCGGCAAGTTCGCCATTCGCTGTCTTGGCAAGATATTGCTGGTGCCAAGTGTTGTCACCGCTGATACCGTAATCAGCATAAGCATGCAGGGGCAGCAGTGCCAGCAGGCACAGCCCTAACATCATCATTGTTTTCACCTTATTATATATATATTCATCTTAACTCCTATCTTTTAAAACATGAACTTTACGATTTCCTGACCGGTGCTGAGCATGTAGACGCCATGCCGGCTGATGGGAACGAAGAGACGGCTGTCAGGATGCTCCTTCAGGTAGACAGCCACACCCTCGGCATCGAAGACGCGCAGGAAGTCATTGCTCTCCAGTCCGCTCACCCAGACACCCTTTTCGGCCTGCTCAATGTTGACCTTGCGGTCCTTGATGTCTTTCTTGACTACGGGCAGCAGTGTCACGTTGTCCAGCTCAGAGGGCAGCAGGTGGATGATGTGCAGGTTGTCGTGCCACGACAGGTTGTCGACCACGGCGTCGGTGATGTCGTCCTCGTCGCCCAGGGCCTCCAGCACACGGTCGTTGTAGACGCGGACACGGAGTTCCACTTCCGCCTCTTCCTCCAGCCCGTCCACCGTCAGCTCCACGTATGCCTTGCGCTTGCCGCCAATCAGGTCGAAGTCGCCGGCTTTCAGCAGTACCTCAGCCGTACTGGTGATGGGTACGTCGCTCATGTAGTTGGGGTAGAGGCCTACGTGCACCGTTTCGTTATCGTTTAGTCCGCCGTTGTCGGTCAGTTCCAGGTATAGCTTGTTCTCCGAGCCTTCTATGGTCTGGCTCAGCAGTTCCACCTCAACGTCAGAGAAGCCTGCGGCAAACTTTTTGACCTCTTCCTCCGACTTGACGGCACGGCGCAGGGGAGCACCGCGACGGCTGGCCTTGACGATGGCATACGAGTCGGTGAAGCTTGCCAACACGTCGTGTGCCCGCAGCAGTCCGTTGAAGTTCTCAGGCAGCACATAGTCCACAACCAGCGTCTGGCTGGTGTAGGGGGCGATGAAGACATTCTCGAAAATGAACTCCTGGTCGTTGATGAGTCCTGCAAGGAAGTCGATAGGCGTAAAGCCTGTGTTGTAGACCGTCAGGTTGACGGGCATGATGCCGTCTTCAATGACGGGGTCGTCCGGGTAGTCGATGGTGTATCTGAACTCATCGAAGAACTCCACCTGGTCCCTCATCAGGTAGGTGCTGAAGTCGCGCTCGTCGGTAAGCGTATAGAGCACCGTCACCTTCTGGTCTTCCAGCAGCACGTCATAGTTCGACATATAGGTGCTGTCGGCTGTACATCCCAGCGTGATATACGGCGTAGCGGTCATGTTCTCGCGGAAGAAGATGCGCGAGCAGTTCAGCATGACCTGCGTGCTGTCGGTGACGATGGGGTCGCCCTTGCGCCTGACGACGCGGTCGTTGCACTTCCAAACCACCGCAAAGTCCTCGGGCCGCTCGTTGTTCTTGTCGGCGACAATCTTGACGCTCATGGGGTTGTAGCGTGCAATGGCCAGCTCGGTGCCGTAGTTCTTGTAGCGTCCCATCATGTCAATCTGCTTGACGTAGATGTCACAGTTGGCGCTGTCCACCTGGTTGAGGATGGCTATCATGGGCATGGCCCCCACCTGGTCGAGCGAGAACTGTACCGGGTTCAGCTTCTCCTTGCCCACATAGCGCACAGGCTGGAATGCCGGTTTGCAGTAGTAGCGCAGTTCCAGACTGTCCTCGCCGCTGGGCAGCATGGTGAGGGCAACGAGCACGGTGTCGTTGCGCATCAGCACCTGGTAGTCCGTCAGCACGTCATCCTTGCTCACCGCCAGTATGCTCTCGGGTTCGCTCCACTTCCCTTCGTCGAGTACCGACAGCACGAGGTTGCCTTCAAAGGCACGTATGCCGCTGGCCACCATGTTGGCCTTGTTCTGCAGGTTCTCCTCCTCGGTGGCACCCTCCACCTCGTAGGGAGGCAGCGAGTAGGTGCCGCGCTTCCAGACGCAGACGGCATTGTCCTCTTCGCCCAGCTCAGTGCTTTCTCCATCTTCAGTCCATGTGTTGATGGCTGCCACGGGACCGTTGTCGTTCAGGTCCGGGTTGTAGGCTATCACCATGTGCTTCCTGACGGGTGTAAACTCCGAGCGCAGGTCGGCCGCAATCTGCATCTTGCGGCTCACCTCTAATTCCTTGTCTGGATCCGGGTCGCCCAGGATGAGCGAGTTGTCCATGGCTTCCGTCATCTCTTCATAGACCACCAGTTCCGAGGTGCCCTCCTTAGCCACGCTATGGTTCTGCACGTAGCGGCCTTCTGTCGACATGGGGATGCCGTCGTCCTTGTTCATCTTGTCGTCCGTCTTGGGGGCGTCATACTCCGTCATCCGGTCGTCGTTCAGGTCGTTGGCGTTGCCGTTGTTCACCATCACGAAGTTGTCCCAGCTCATAAAGTAAGGATAAGCCTTGAAACCCAGTCCGTCCATGACGCACTTTCCAATGGGGAAAATCGGCATTTCAGGAGCACGCAGCGTCTGCAGGCTGGGCGCTTTCTTCTGATCTTTCTTTTCCTCTGACCAGTCGTTCTTGTAGTTGGGGTAGAGGGGTATCGTCGGATTGGTCTTGTCGTCAGGATAAGCATAGTAATAGGCTCCTCTGAAACTGTAGCGTGGATTGATGCGTAATAAACCGAACAATTTCAGGTCTGCCTGGACATCAAGACCGGCGACAGCCATGAACGACCATCCAATGTCATGGCGGCTCAGGTCAAAAAGGTAATAATAGCCGCCACTCAGTTTTACCTTAAAACCAGCACGGAACATAATGGCAAAGGATGCCCATCCGTTCTTGTTGAATCCATGGCCATCGTATGCCCTGCGCTGGACAGGAGTCTGGACGACTGCCGGAGCATTGATGGCGTTCCCGTCATCGACGATGATGCTGCCGCCTTCGCTGCCGCCATCATTACCTCCTTCATTACCTCCTTCATTACCTCCTTCATTGCCTCCTTCATTGCCTCCTTCATTGCCGCCTTCGTTGCCACCCTGGTTATCGCCTCCCTGGTTGTCACCGCCCTGGCCGCCTTGAGGTTTCTTTTCAAAATCAGTGCCAAACGCGATGCCCCCTCCGCCTTTAATCTCAGCAAGTGCATCAATACCGATACCGTAAATTCTGTTGGATGACCCATCACTGTGCTTGTAGTTCCAACTTCGGAGTCCTCCTCCGAATTTGAGCTGGAGTACAAAATTGTAGAAGGAATTAATCGAAAAATATTTCCAATGTTTTGTCAGATCCCAGGCGTCTGCAGCGAAAAGACCATAGCCCACATAAACTTCAAGGGCTTTGACATACACCTCACTCTTTGCATTCTCATTGCTGAATATGTTGTTAAACATTTTATAGCCAAAACCAGCATGGACGTCAAGAGTCCAACCTCCGCCCAGCTTGTTGTATTCCACCTTGAAGATGTCATCCATCTCTGACAAGAACCATTGGTCTTTATTCACCGTCGTTGTCTTGCCATTCTGCAGCGGGTCAACTCCGAGATTCCATTTCCCTTTATTCGTTGTTTCAAACTCCTTCAGCTTAGTACGACTAAGCCGTCCGTTCTCCTTGATGCCGTTGCGAAACTTGCTTCCCCACTTGTCTGCATTGCTTCTACCCTTGCCCCACGAGAAGTTGACGTCTATCTCAAAGATTCCCCTGCTTAACTCCAGATAAGGTGTGACACTGATATTAATGCCGGGGTAGTTGTCCGCGCGAATGTCCCACTTTCCGAGATTACCCAGAAACGAGAAGCACCCCATGCCGTTAAACTCAAGACCGTTGCTCTTCTTGAAGGCATACTGCTGAGTTTCCTTGATAGCTTCGTCTTTCTTTTTCTCCTCATCGATGTAGAGCCGACGGATAAGCGGCATGTCATCGTAATCCTTGGCACCGATGGTCAGACGGGGCTTGTAGTTCTGGTCTGTTTTGGGCAGCACACCCACCATGTCCCAGCGCATGGTGTACCAGCTGCGTGACAGTGTGGGGTATTTGTTGCCGTCTATATAGGAACTGCTTGACGGCTCGCGGTTGATGTATGTGCCCGGAGCCTCCACCTCCTCAAATTTCAACTTACCCTGATAGCTGGCGGCATTGCCCGCTTTGGGCATGGAGTATTCCACGCCTATCTCGGCATATTTCTCCACGGGTTTGCCGTTCATCAGTTTGGGGGTCTTCTGATAGCCTCCGTCTTCTGTGAAGAGGATGACATCAGATGAAGGCCTGGTGGCCAGGTCGTTGGCCCCGGCGGTGAAGACCTTATGCTTTGTTCCGTTGTATGTTTGATCCTTTTCCTCGTCTTTCAGTGTATAGAATATTCTCCTTGAGATGTCCGGGTCTGTGGTGGTGGCACTGCCGGGAATCAGTCGCAATTCCTGCTTTGTACATTTCTCGTTGAGAATCTTGGTTTTCGGGTCTACCGCTCCTGCATACTTGAGGAGGGCAGGGTAGTAGCCTGCTGCAAACACCTCGATGTAGCAGGGATTGCCGTATGTCAGGATTTTGTGGGTGCCGTTTTTCTCATCGTAGCGCACATACTTTGCCTTCAGCTCCTCGCCCCGTGACACATAGTCGCCGTTGGCGTCGACATCCGCGATGTTGAAGGTAATGCCTTGTGCCAGCTTGGTCTCCGGGTTGGTCTTGGCCTTGATGACACCTTTCGTGCCTATAATCGTCAGATTAAGCGTGTCATACTGTTCGAAGAGTCCGGAACCCAGCATGTTGAAGATGGTCAGCTCGCGGTTCTTGTGCTTGTCCAGATTGAAGTTCGAACTCATATACAGGCGGTTCAGCTTGCTGCTGAGGTTGACACCCGCCACGATGCGATCGTTGTTCAGTTTCAGTCGCTTGCCGTCGTTCACCAAATAGAAGTTCACGTTACAGTTCTTGGGCATGTAGTAGCTCTGGAAGTGCGAGCCGCTCAGCTTCAGGGTTGTCGTGGTCTTGGTCGGGTTCTCGGCAGAGATGTTCTCCGCCTCGCACTCCAACGTATAGGTGAGTCCGGTCTTCTGGCGGCGGGAGTCGAGCTTGAACACCACCAGATCGTCGTTGTCCCAGTCGAGGATTTTGTACTTGATGCGCAGCGTGTCGCCCGGGTTGCAGCCTATGCGGTTCACCTTGATGATGAGTGAGTCGGACTGGTCGTCGGTGTTGATGAAGAAGTAGTTGGTCGCAATCATCTCTTTGTAGACCACCTTGCTGCCATACATCTTCACAAAGGAATTACTGGTGCCGAACGACCGTACGCTGGCCTTGAACTCGCCATGTCTGCCGCTGCCGTCCTCAATGCGGAAGCACAGCAGGTTTCTGTCGCGCATCTTCCAGAACACTTCCTGGTCGGCACGAGTCTTCTCGTCGGTTTTGCTGAACATCGCCTTCACCAAGTTCACGTCATTGACGTTGCTGTAGGTGACGCTGCCGTTACCTACTTCTTCCCAGTGCAGGCCAGAGTTGGCCCCCTTGATGTTTCGCAGACTCGTTATTTCGTCCACATTGTTGGCGAAATACAACTTAAAGTCTATCTGCGCCTGCATCGTCAGTGACGCAGGCAGCAGAAAGAGTGATAGTAGTGTTCTGATCAAACGCTTCATGAGGATGTCCTTTCTCTGGTTCTATTTTGTGTTTTACTTCTTACAGATCGAAGCCCAGGCCTTTGAGCCACTGGAAGAGCTGGTTGCGCTCAGAGGCATTCCAGGTGTCAATGGCATCGTTGTGACGGCCGTTCTCAATATAGAGAATCTGGCAGTTCTTGCCTAACTTGTCGTCAGGAATACGGTTGCCGGTCCAGGGGTCCTGCATGCCATAGACGAACATCATGTTGCAACTGGACTGCTTGATGCCGTCAAGGACTTTGCGGATATAGCTGCCGTTGTCGTAATTGAAGCCAAGGCTGGCAGGGCTACTCTTCGAAGTGAGGTATGATTTCTCCTTGTCAGTCAGCAGGTCGTCTACCCAGCCTAACGTAACTGCAACCGCTCCTAACTCGATGCAAGTATGTGCCTGGAACGGATCCAGACGCGACTTCTCCACTCCTGATGCACGGTTCAAGCCTCTTGGCGTGTTGTTGAAGATGGTCGAGTCAGGCTCCAAGTCGTCCACGTAGTCCTGTCGGCGCTGGTAGTCGATATCTTTCTCACCCTGATACCTTGTCCTGTCATTAGACAAAATAAAGGTCAGGAACTTGTCGGCACCGTCGCCTTCCTTGGGCACCAGGGGCTCCCAGAGGCTATAGTGTACGTACGACATCCTTTTCCAGTGTGAATCGAACAGTATTGACAATAATGACATACGCACTGCGTCATCATCATAGGAGTTATAATAGGGGTATTTCTTCTTGTAGAGTTTCACCGTTTCCAGCTGCAAGGTCTGGTTGGCACAGTATGCGCGGAAGGCTGCCTTCACTTTCTCAAGGCGGCTGCCCAGAGCATCGGCAGTCATAATATAGTCGTAGGCCCCCGTCTCTGCCATTGAGAGCATGAAGGGTGCACAGAACGGTACGTAGGCATCCATCTCGCCCGGGTATTCGTAAGCATAAAAGACTGTCGTCTGACCTGGCTTGCTGACACCGGTAGAGAGCCATTTGCCCTGCCCTACGATACCGCTCTGCTTGATGGCGGTGACGATGGTGTGAAGGTCGGCAGAATTCTGCTTGGCGGTCAGGTAGTTCCACTTGTTGGTGAATCCCTCAGGCAGCGACCATCCGAAATAGCGGTGCTCCACCTGCAGGCAGTTGGCGTTGAGTACGTCTACCAGTGTCGGCTCGAAGATACTGTCCAGACGGTTCTGGTAGCCATCGGCACTGCCTAAGGCATAGCCCTCGGTCAGCAGCACGGTGGGACGGTCCTTGCCAGTCACGGTGAGCACACACTGCTGCTTGAACCAGCCCTTCGAGGGGTCGTTGTGGTCGATGTCCTGCTTGTAGTTGAAGAAGTACGCCGTCCTGTCGACGAACTGTTCTGTGTGCATATTATACGAGTGTACCAT
>JAFPWS010000028.1 GCA_017412705.1 Prevotella sp. | reverse complement strand
TTAGCACTTACAAAAATACAATCCAATTATTATCGTACCAAATTTTTATGCCTCTTTTTCTTCGCAAAGCCCCTTTTCACGCAACGTGAGATGTAGAGGTTCTCGAAGCGTAGCGAAGAGGTTCTCTGCACCTCACGGTGCGGAATATTTCACTGCCTATGGACTATCTCCTATCGGCTGCTTGGTATTTTCGCCTGCAAACATAGTAACTATTTGTCATTAAAGATTTCTTCCAGTTTCTTGGTCAAAGCCTTGCCACGCAAGTCGGCGGCTACGATTTTGCCCTGCGGATTAACAAGGAGATTGGCGGGAATAGTGGTGATGCCGTAGATGGCGGTGAGTTCTGAGTTGCGACCTTTCAATTCCGAGAGTTGGACGAACGGAGTGCCGAAGTCTTTGATACCGCGAAGCCATGCATTCTTCTTGTCGTCGATGGAAACGGCCAGCACCTCAAAGCCACGGTCGCGGAAACGCTCATAGTTTTGAATGACATTCGGCATTTCCATCCGGCAGGGACGGCACCAACTGGCCCAGAAATCAATGAGCACGTACTTGCCCTGTCCGCACCATTCGCTGAGTTGGTGACTCTGCCCGTCGGGGGCTTCCAATGTCGCATCAGTATAAGGCTTGCCGACTTGGCGAAGTTGCAAGACCTGCAGCCGTTGTTTAGACTCGTTCATCAAGGGATGGCTGAAATAGTAGGTGGTGCTGTCGATGGCTGCCGATAGTTCCTCGTAGTCCATAAAGCCACTGGCTGATTGGAGGAAATAGGCCGCAATCACGTTGTCGCGGTTTTCGCGGATGATGCGCCGTGCCTGCTCAATCATTGCCTCGTTGTTGGCTGCTATCTGCTGTTCTATCTCGTGTTTTTCCGTCTCGCTTGCGGCTTTCTTCGAGGCCATAAACAAGCGGTAGAAGTTGTCGGTGAACACTTTGTCTTCTTCCAAATAGTGTTGAAACTTCTCGTTAAGCGGAGAGGTGGTAAGCATATCATTGGCGAAATCTATCGTCATCGGTTCGCCGTCAACAAAGAACGTGATGCTGTGCAGTCCCTTGTTTCCCACACCTACAAGTTCATAGGCAGGCTGATTGCCTTTCATCGCAAATCTTCCATCGGCAACAGTCGCACTGTCGAGAAGCATGCGGTCTCTCAGTCCTTCAGTCTTGTAGAGATAGACCTTTTCGATTCCATCAGGAACAACGCCACTGATAATGTATTCTCTTTCTTCTTGTGCCTGCCCCGTCATTGTGACGAGGGCGAGCAATGCGGTGATGATGATTTGCTTGTTCATTGATTATTGCACATTTGAAGGCTTTGCCCAGAATTGATTAGCGTCGCAAGTTACCACATCAAGAGAATCTTTACGAAAAGGTTCAAATCCTGCTGGCACAAGTTGTATATATCTGCCGGGATTTGGATTTTGCATCATCGGCTCTTGGTCATAAGTCGGTGTTTCCCATGAACTGAACCAATAGGTGTTCTTTGCCATATAGACATAGTAGAAATCTATCTTGTTCGAGCCTTCGGCAAATCCTTTGTGGTAAAAGATATCTTTGCCAGAGATGTAATTTTCGCGAATCTCAGCCAACGAGAGTGGTGTGCCAGACTTGTCCGTAGCGTAATTACCACCGAAGTCTGAATCTATCATAGCCCATTTGTTCAATTCTGGTAGCCAGACTTGATTAACGACGTGACAATCAGTGTCAGTGCTGTCCTTTGGCATACAGGTGATGAATGTAGCACTGATGTCTGCGGCACTCAGAAGTTCAAACAACAGAATGCTGTGAAGACGACAATTAAAAGCGGGTTCAATATTTTTGGTGTACTCCCAAAGAGCAATAGCGTTCCGCTTTTCTGGCATTATCTTCTGGTTGGCATGAGGAATATGAGTAGCCACAAACTTTGCAAGTGCAAGGGCCTTTTCCCATGCGGTTGCCGAATTGCTGATAATAGAGTCTATGTTGAAATACTCCTTTATTTCTTGTGCCCTTACAGAATCTTGCAAACTATGGATATTGAACGTAATGGTATCGGGGACATAGTTTTCTGCATTTTGTAGTAGCTCCACTCGCTCTGCCAACTTCATCTTATCACCAGGTTCGATGTTCACGTTTACACCAATGCAATTCAAGTAAATAATTGTAGTTGTCGATAGAATGCCAATGACAGCAAACATGTGCCATAGTATGGCAAGAATCTTCTTGATTTTACGTATAACCATAATTGTATAATTCTCGTTTGATAATTGAATTCTGACCGCAAAGTTACAAAAAGGCGCACAAATAAACCCTCGGCAAGCCCGAAAATCGGATGCCGAGGGTGAAAGTCTCAACTTAGGTTGAGAGTTTTTGCTGTTTTCTGCCTTCGAATGTGATGTCGCGGCGAATCTTGCTGATGGTGTTGGGATGGACGTTGAGGAACGAGGCGATGTCCTGCAAGTCGAGGTGCTCCACAATGCCCGGGCAGCGCTGCATCAGCAAGTCGTAGCGCTCGCGGGGCGTGGCGCGATGGAGGTCGATGTAGCGCGAATGGAACTGGTTGAGGATATGCTCGGCAATGACTGCACGAAATTCCATCGTCTCGATGTTTTGACTGAAATACTGCTTCATCTGTTCACCTGTAACCCTGAGCACGCGGCTTGGCATCATCGCCACGATGGAGGTCCGTGCAGGATGTGCATAGAGGTACGCGGGATAATCAACCACGAACTCGCCCTCGAACGAAAACCACGTGATGTGTTCCCTGTCGTCGCTGAGGCCGTGCGTCACGTACTTGAAGCAACCCTCGGTGACATAAGCCAGCCACCGTGCCGGGTCGCCCTCGCGCTCCAGCAGGTCGCCCTTGTGGTACATGACCGCCTCGCCCTCCCGCTCGCAGAATTCCCGCAGCGTCACGAGGTCAATACTCTCATTGCTGAATCTCTGTTCCATTTTTGTCGCTCTCCTTATAAGCACCAGAGCGGACAGCCCCGTCCCCGTGTCCGTCGGTCTGTCCGCTCATATTGTCTTTCTACTTTTATTTGTCCTCCTTCTGCAACGTCTCAAGGAACTCTTTCAGCCTGAGCACCAGCAGCTGCGGGAATGTGATGTCGCGCAGGACGTTGAAGTGGGAGTCGTCCGACACGATGTAGGTGGCTCCGGCGGCAAAGGCGCAGTCCACGAACTTGTTGTCGTCGGGGTCGGCGGTGATGAGATTCCAATGGTAGTAGGTATCGATAAACTCCACATGGCGGCTATCCATAATCATACGAATGACATTGGTGGCGACCTCTGCCGAAGCCATACGGGCAATCATCTCCTCATACTCCGCCAATATCTCGTTGGTGACACAGAGCGTGTATCGTCCTTCCTGAAATCCTTTCCAGACGGGGTAGGCTGTGCTGCGTCGTGAAATGGAGGCCAGAAGGCAGTTGGTGTCGAGGACGATTTTCTTATTTGGCATATTTGTAGGGCGTGCGAAGATGTTCTTTCAATATGGCATCGTTCTTCTCCTGGTCCCACAGTCCTGCCTCCCACAGACGATCCATTGCTTCCTCGGCCTTGCGGGCGTAGAAACTGCTGATTACGTCGCGGAGTTCTTCTGCTTCCTCATCGGTCTTGATGTGTTCCAACAGCCGCAGAATATCCATCTGTGCCTTGTTAAGTGGGGTTCTAACCTGTTCCATAAATATTGCTTTTTTTGTTCCAACGGTGCAAAGGTACTAATAATTCCGCAATCCTGTATCGTTTCGGGCGTTAAAAGTGCGAAAAGAAAGGCGAAGATGTGCCGTTTTGCCATCCTCGCCCGCCTAAAACGTGTTTTCTTTGCGAATCTTGCTGATGGTGTTGGGATGGACGTTCTTTGCAGGGCAAAGCGACCGGAGGTCGAGCGGAGGAACGAGGCGATGTCCTGCAAGTCGAGGTGCTCCACAATGCCCGGGCAGCGCTGCATCAGCAGGATTCCCGAGCAAGCTCGCCTACCCGTAGCCTTTCGCTGAGGCCGTGCGTCACGTACTTGAAGCAACCCTCGGTGACATAGGCCAGCCACCGCGCCGGGTCGCCCTCGCGCTCCAGTTGGCTGTCGCCTTCTTCCGTCGCGACTCGGCAAAGTCGGAGCGAGCTCCGCTTTGCTCTCACTGCTCCGTCAGTTGGTCGCCCCTGCGGTACATCACCGCCTCCCCCTCCCGCTCGCAGTTCCGAGCTTGCTCGCCTGAGCACCTATGAGAGAGAACAATGTGCGAAGAACTCCCGCAGCGTCACGAGGTCAATACTCTCATTGCTGAAAATCCCGAGTAAGCGAGTGCAGAAGAAAACTTGTTTTCAGTCAGCCAAGCGTGAGGGATTTATCCAACCTCTGTTCCATTTTGTCAGTGTATTATAGGGTCATTGCCACAGCGGCTCGTTCTCCCATCCACGGGGAAAGCCCATCGCTGCGGTGTCGATAGATGGGTAGGCGGAAAGCAGGGCGTCAATCTTGGACTTCATGTCATTGCTTGGCGAAATGATGTTCAGGAAATACTTGATGATGCAGAGACTGAAATAGGCTTTCTTCTGATTGACAGGAATCGTTATCCAAGGTTGGGTCATACGTCGCTGCGTCAGAACCCTCAGGGCAAATGTACGGTTCCATACGCGGGCATGATGACCGCAATTGTTTCTGGCTACGGTGATAATCGTCATCCATGAGTTAAAGACAGGCACGCCCAATGAGAATTCTTGTGCTATCTTCTTACGGATTTGGTTACTCTTGATGTTGTCGTATATCCTTGTCAGTACGCCCAAGGGAAGAATCTCGGCCAACATCCAAGCAGGAGGATACGGGTCAGAATAAGTGTTGCGGAAATGCTCAATGAAATCCTCACGCGACTTTGCCAGTTCTGCGTCTATGAGCTGCTTTGTCTTCATAAAAGTGCTGGCATCATAGAAGCATGACGGGTCGGTCATCCAGAACGGATTGCCCGTCTCGCGGCTCGTGATGTTGAGGTACTACGGACGGCAATCTCTATCTTTTCAATCTCGTTGAACATCAGCAGTCGCAGATGCCTGTCGAAACGGTACATGTCCAACGCTTGATTAAACGCTGCACCAGTTTTGAATACATGATTCTCCTTCGGGATGGTCAGAAGAGGAAAGAGATAAGCACTGAATCTGTAATAGCCGATGTGGCGGAGATAGTTCTCCGTTCGTGCCACGTTCTCTACATGGAGGCCACGGGATTCCAACAGCGCTACCAGTTGTGCTGGCGATGAATATGTTTTTGAATATCGTGCCATAATAAAATAAAACGACCCGCCGATTTAAGCATTGTGAAGAGGCTTGGCGGGTTCTCGTGGTGCAAAGGTACTTCTTTTACTTGAAACATCCAAACATTTTGAAGGAAAGTTCTATTTTCAGGGTGAAAAAGGATAGATTATAGCACACTCGCCCTATTTTTATATAGATTTATGCAAATCGACGTTTGAGAAAAGCAAAAATGACGTTAGAGCAAAGTGACTTTGGAAAAAAATATGTATCTTTGCACCGTTATTTAGTTTAAGAGGGTACTCAACGGTTTGAAGAAGACATCACTCTGGCAGTCGATAGATTAGAGAGAATGTTATAACAATTATAAATAAGACTAATATGAAGAATTTGATTAAGCGAGAGCAAAGCGAATGTGTTAGCTTTGCCGAGAGTGAAAATTCTCGAACGAAGTTCAAAAGAACGATTTTAAGCCTCATGGCAATGGTTTGCGTGCTGACCCTTTCGGCACAGAGTATTTATGATTTCAAGGTGAAGGATGATGTTGGACAGGAGGTGTCGCTCTCTAACTGCAAGGGTAAGGTGCTGCTCATCGTGAACACCGCCACCCGTTGTGGATTCACGCCCCAGTACAAGGAACTGGAGGCGTTGTATGAGAAGTACCGCAGCGAGGGACTGGAGATTCTGGACTTCCCCTGCAACCAGTTCGGACAGCAGGCTCCCGGCACGATTCAGGAGATACACCAGTTCTGCTCGGCCAACTTCGACATCCAGTTCCCGCAGTTCGACAAGATAGAGGTGAACGGTGCGAATGAGCATCCCCTCTACACCTGGCTGAAAGCACAAAAAGGCTTCAGTGGCTTTGATGTTAACGACCAACGCGGAAAGATGATGGACGGTATGCTTCGCAGGCAGGATGCCGACTACGACAAGAAAAGCGACATCAAATGGAACTTTACCAAGTTCCTCGTTTCTCGCGACGGACGTGTGTTGAAGCGCTATGAGCCGACGGATAAGATGGCTGATATCGAAGCGGACATTTGTTTGGAGGTGAACCCTGTTCTAAGCAGTATGATGGCTCGTCGCTCCATCCGCAAGTACCTCGACAAACCTGTGGAGCACGAGAAGCTGGAGGTCATCGTGAAGTGTGGCATCAATGCACCCAACGGCATGAACCGCCAGCCGTGGGTTGTCCGTGTGGTGGAAGACCAGCAGCTGATTGCAGACGTGACGGAGGTATTCAAGCAGGAGAACGCCGAGCAGGTGAAGCGCGACAAGGACTTCAAAAACATGTTCCGCAACGCGCCCAACCTGATTTGTGTCTGCACCCCAGCGAAAGGCGGCGGTGAGCTGGATGCCGGTCTGCTGGGCGAGAACGTCATGTTGGCTGCGCAGTCTCTAGGGCTCGGCACTTGCTGCTTGGGCGGTCCCGTCCGCTTCCTGCTGTCGAACGAGAAGTGCAAGTTCTTCCTCGACCGACTTGATATCCCAGCCGACTACAAGCTGAACTACATCATCGCCATCGGCTATCCTGACGAACAGCCTGACGCGAAGCCCCGCGATGCCTCGAAAGTGAAGTTCATTAAATAAACGACCCTGTTCATGAACTATTGACGCGCACCCCCAAAGTTGTGACAAGGGACAGATGAGTGTCACGCCTGGTTAGTTCGCTGTGCAATACTAGTCAGTGAATTAGGTTTGATAGCTGACTACGAGAAGCGGGGCCTCCCATTCCACCTGGAGGCATGGGCATACCGCCTCCCAAGGCTTGTTGTCCACCAAGAAGGAACTCCCTGACCCTGCGCTGTGAGGCAAATTGCGGTTTGATTTTCAGGTAACTCTCATACTGTTGTTCTGACAGAATCTTACCGATAGTCTTGTCGTACTTTTGCTGCTGCTTGTCGTAGTCGTATGACTTCTCCTGTGACTGTTCTCCGGGCATTCCTCCGCCAGGGCCACCCATACTGCCACTTGGTCTGCCGCTGGGTCCTCCACTGGGACGTTCACCCATCGGTGGACGCTGACCTTGTGGACGTTCTGCTTGTTCACCCTCAATCAGGGTCTTATACTTCTTATTGAGCTTGGCCACTTTCTTCTGCTGTTTTTCGTCCAGCTGGAGTTCTTTTGCCATCTGTTCAGTCATCTGCTCATAGGTAATGCTCTTCTGTCTTCTCGGTATATCTTCTTGTGCCGTCAGAGAGGCTGACAGCATAATCATGCCTATTAGCACTAAAATTGTCTTTCTCATTTTCTTTCAATTCAAAATTTCAGGTGCAAAAGTACACTTTCTATCAGAATAAATTGAAATAAAACCGGCGAATCCCCAGATTCTTTCAGCAAATGATGTTTATTTATAGGGCATAAGTTGTTGTTTCTATGGTAAATTTATTAATTTTGCATCCGTATTTTAGAATTTCATTTAGAATAGACTGTGACATATATTG
>JAFPWS010000027.1 GCA_017412705.1 Prevotella sp. | reverse complement strand
GAAAGATGAAGACCAAGAAGTAAACAGGGTAAAATAAAAATGACCCCGCCAGTCAGGACTTTAGAGGGGTCAAAATAAAAAAGTTTTCGGGGGTCAACATCGCTTTGCCCTCGGGGGTCAAACACGCTCGGCTTTTCCAATCTCCTCTGCCATCTTCAGCAACTCTTCAATTACCTCTTCGTTGGTGAGCATCCCTTTCAGATAATTGGAGAGGGCCATGTTCAGCAGGTCAGAGAATTTCTTGCTCTGTACGACATTGGTACGCTGATACTGATGAATGCGCTCTTTCAGCAACCGCTCCAACAGTTTCACAGCCAGGTTCTTCTCCTTCATCTTACGGATTTCCTTCTGGAAGGCTTCGTCAAACAGCGAGAAGTCATGCTTTTTACCTCCCTTTATAGAAAGGATGTCAATGACTCCCTGGCTCTGGATACTCTGCTCCAACAAACGGCTGATGCGCTCATTGATGTCCTTCTTGGTCAATGGACCTTTCTGAGCCAGACGTGACAACAACACTCGAACAGCATCCATGAATGCCACTTCCTGTTTCTCCTGTTGGGTAATCAGTGAACGGCAAAGAGTCAGAGCATTATGCAGCAACTGGCTCTCCTTCATGAAATCCTTCATACTGTCGGCTCTATCAGGAGCCAGCATGAAGTTCACACCACTCTTGATAATCTGCGCTCGTTCTGGGTCTGAACCTTCAAAAAATCCGCTATAGTCGAAGCCATGCACCAAGTCACGGCATATCTCCAATTTTTCTTGGAATTTCAGCTTGGCTGTCTTATTGATGTCAGGATCGCCAAACTGCTGACGGTCTCGTTGAGTATAGTCCTGCATGGCCTGTTTCAATGCACCAGCAATACCCACATAGTCAACAATCAATCCACCTTCCTTTTCTGGGAACACACGGTTTACACGGGCGATGGCCTGCATCAGGTTATGCCCCTTCATGGGTTTATAGACATACATCGTTGCCAACGACGGCACATCAAAGCCAGTCAGCCACATGTCCACCACGATAGCAATCTTCATGGGCGAGTTGTCCTCTTTGAACAGGGCTGCATACTCCTTGTTCATCTTAGGTTGGATTACGTCGTGCCATTCTTCTTTGTCAGTATTGGCGGCACTGGCCACCACGTGCATCATGTCCTTCCACTCTGGACGCAGTTCCAACATCTTGCGGTATATCTTCACGGCAGCATCTTTGTTGTAGGCCACGATCATTGCCTTGCCCGTCAGTTCCTGTTGACGGTTCTTCTCATAGTGGTCTATGATGTCACGGCATAGACTGTCAATCGTATCGGGATGGCAGAGTATCTGCTTGATGCCGCTATGATCCTGACGGGCCTTGTTGATTTGTTCCTCAGTGGCACCTTCCTCTGCTAAGCGATCAAACTCGTCGTCCAGTTTCTTCAGCACCTCTTCATTCAGGTTCAGGTTCACCACGCGACTCTCATAATAGACAGGACGGGTGGCTCCATCCTCCACGGCCTGAGTCATGTCGTACACGTCGATGTAGTCGCCAAACACTTCCTTTGTGTCACGGTCAGCCTCGCTGATAGGCGTTCCTGTGAATCCGATAAACGACGCATTAGGCAGTGCCTCTCGCATTAGCAGCGAGAAGCCTTTCTTCATCCTTTCTGCCTTCACGTCCCAATGTTCGTCACCATATTGTGAACGGTGGGCTTCATCGGTGATAACGATGATGTTCTCGCGTTCAGACAATAAGCCCGTTCCTTCCTCGAATTTCTGGATGGTAGTGAAGATGATGCCGCCTGTCTGCAAATCTTTCAACTTGCGCACCAAGTCTTCGCGTCCTCCAGTCTTTGTAAGTTTTCCCTTCTCGTTCAGGTCGAATCCCACACGCTGCGGTTCCTGCCGCAAGAACTTCTGGCAACCCGCAAATTGCTCATACAGTTGCTGGTCGAGGTCGTTCCTGTCTGTCACCACCAAGATGGTACATTGCGGATAGAGTTGGATGAGCCGATGCACATAGAACACCATCGACAGCGACTTACCGCTGCCTTGCGTATGCCAGAACACGCCAATCTTACCGTCGCCACCGATGGCCTTACCCGTCTTCACCAGTGCCTTGTTCACTGCGAAATACTGATGATAAGCGGCCATAATTTTTGCCGTGCGCCCATCCTTGTGGTCGAAGCATAGGAAGTTTTGCAGAATGTCAATGAACCGTTCTCTGCGGAAGATGCCCTCAAAGAATGTCTCGTAGTCGATGACCTCCACCGTTTCTGTCTTGCCGTCTCTCGACTTCCACTCCATATATCGGTTGGCCTTGGCTGTCAGCGTTCCGGCCTTGGTGGTCAGCATGTCGCTGGTCACACTGAAGGCGTTATAGACAAACAGCGATGGGCATTTCTGCTGATACTGCTTGATTTGAAGGTAGGCATCCTCTTCCTCCACATTGTCGTTGGCGGGCGATTTCAGTTCTATCACAACCAAGGGCAGACCGTTTACAAAGACCACTATGTCGCAGCGTATCTTCTCCTTTTCCACCACGCGCCACTGGTTGCACACCTTGAACTGGTTCTGCAGCGGATGCTCGAAGTCTATCAGTCGGACAAGAGTCGTCTTCTGGCGACCCTTTTCTGCGTATTTCACTTCCACGCCGTTCTGCAGGTAGTCCATCATCTGCTCGTTCCTCTGCTCCAGCGTACCCTCATTCACATGGGTCACTATCCGGTAGGCTTCCGTCAGCACCTCGTTGCTTGCCTTTGGGTTCTGCTTGCGTAGTGCCTTTTGCAAGTCGGCCACATACCACGGCTCGCGGAAGTCGCGCTCTACATCGTAGCCGCACTCATACTGGTAGCCCATCCGCTGAAACAGGTCTATCAGCGTCTGCTCGTAGCTGTCTTCTGTGAACTGGTTTATACTCATGATGTTGCTATTTGTTGATTACCCAAGATCCACTCTTTCTACTACCTTGTCTACTTATAACTCCAGCATCCCTAAGCTTCTTGAATATTTTTTCTGCTCCACGAAGGCTGATTTCCATTCGCTCTGCTGCATCAGAAGCCGTAATTGTAGGATTGCTGTCAATCAGGAGAAGAAGTTGTTTGTCGTTTATACCGAACTTTATACCATACTTTATACCGAACTCTTCACCGAACTTTATACCGAATTGCTTGTCGATAGGATTAGCATCACTTGTTGGCAATTCCTCTCCCTGATGTTCCTTCAGTGTCTTATAGATCTCGTTCAGCATGAAGTCGATGAATGGCCCCGACTGTCCTGCGTTGGTGCTGGCAGTAATGGCATCATAATAGGCTTGCTGGTTAGCATAGACCATATTCTCTACTGGCAGGTGCTCAAACAACGGGTGCAGTTTGCCAAGTATGAGTGATTGCCACAAGCGCCCAGTCCTGCCATTGCCATCAATGAATGGATGGATGAATTCAAATTCGTAGTGGAACACACACGAACGAATCAACAGATGGTCTTTCGATGATTTCAGCCACGCAAACAAATCGTCCATCAGCATAGGTACACGGTCTGCAGGTGGAGCCATGTGGACGAGACCACTTTCTGAGAACACCCCCACGCCAGAGCGTCGGAATTTCCCTGCATCATCCACCAGTGCCTGCATCATCACACCATGCGCTTTCAGCAGGTCTTTCACGCTGTAGGGGTTCAGCGAAGGATAGAGTTCATATGTGGCTATGGCGTTCTTTACTTCTTGTATCTGTTTGATGGGTGCCACCACATTCTTTCCGTCGATAATGTCACGCACTTCATCCTCACTCAGTGTATTACCCTCTATGGCAAGTGATGAGTGAATAGTCTTTATACGATTAGCCTTGCGCAGTCGAAGTCCGTCCTCCTGTTCCAGACGGATGGCATAGCGTTCTATCTGACCTGAAATCTCAGCAATCAGATTGATGGCTTCTGCACTTACTGTAAATGGCGGTATATACATAGTTCTTTTCTCCTTTTCTTATAATACTACATCACACACTTTTAGTTCACCTGACATCAATCGCGGCAGCAATGTGTCGCGGAGAGAGGCAAGGCGGCGGGATTCTTCAATATTTCTATATAGTTGGAAGGCTATAGGCTCAATTATTGCATTGAAGAGTGTTAGCGAATTATCGTCTGGTAATAATATTAGCAGAGACTTAACTCTATCTTTGGGGAGTTCTGTCTGTCCTGTGCTGCCAATAGCCATGTTTTCAATCTCCAGTTGTCTGCTCAGCAGATTTCTTCCAACATAGTGACGCACTAATGCGGATTTTGGGCGAGCCACTGTTATATGTGAATCGATAGCAATATTATCCATGTTGAAATATACAATGCCAACACGTCCAAGGGATCCTACACCTGTAGAATTAATCAGAGTATCCCATTGCTGTACCCATTTCTCCGTTCTTTGTTTTGGCTTGTGTCTTCTCGCATTGTCAAGAGTCACGATATTGTTGCGTACACATGTCTGACCAAGGATTAGTTCATCTGAACTCTCGTCATATTTGGGTGTCAAGCCTCTTGAAATGAATGAGCATAACTCATCCAAAACAGTAGCACGCCATCCATTAGGAATCATCCCCAGTTCCGACTTTGTAAAAGGCTGGTCTCGAAACGGCTCAAAGTCCACAAACCACGATTTGAACAATGCCTGTGCCTGCTGTTCTAAATTGTCATTTATGAGCGTAGTCAGCATCCAAATCAAGAGAATCTGGAAAAACGATTCTATTAAGAAATTGTCATTTATCTGCCTGTTCACCTCGATTTTATCATCAAGTGATTTCAATAAACGGACTATCTTCTTTTGCTCCGACAATGGTGGCAACGCTATAGGAAGGCTGGCCAACTCAGAGAATGTAATCTGTGGGAATGTTCCAGAACGAGATTCTGCCAACATCTGCAATTCCTCAATAACTGTCTGACTGGTAATAATATAATATAAGAACTGAGGGATGATGTTCTCATTATGCCTTATAACCATCAGTTTGGTCGATGCAATGTAATCTGTTACATCAAAATCTATGTAAGCGAACCGTTTGTTGGCAGGGCGTATTTCGCTGTACAGAATATCATCCTTTAGGAAAGTCTTCTTAAATTGACCTTTCAAATCCTTATTTGGCGATTTCTGATGGTTCAAACACTTTCCTTCAAGAACGTCGGAGGTGTTTACAAGGACAACTTCGTCCGCATTGCCCCTGTATGTGTCCGATATAGTCTTACAGACATCTCCTATATTACATCTTATCCACTCTTCCATAAATGAGAATTTACTTGTTCGTTTTAACCTTGACTCTTTCACCAAAGCCTTCGTTTCGGGCCGATTAGCTGATGAATCTTCGATGCGAAAGTTTTACGTTGTTCTGATTGACCATTGCATAGTGCATGGTCGTATCTATCTTCACATGCCCCAAGAGTTTCTGCACTTGCTCCACTGGCATTCCCTTGTCGATGGCCATAGTAGCCAGTGTGCGACGGAACTTGTGTGGATGCACTCGCGGCACATTGGCCTCTCTGCCTATCTTGCGCAGTCGCACCTCCACACCGGAGATTTGCAGACGTTCATGGGGATTGGCCAGCGAGACAAACAGAGCCTTGTTCTGGTCGCTCCGCTTATTGAGATATTCCTGCAAATGAATCTTCGTGCGGGCGTTGAAATAGACAATGCGTTGTTTATTGCCCTTTCCGAAGACGATACACTCGCGCTCGTTGAAGTTGACATCCTCGCGGTTGAGTTTCACCAGTTCACCTACACGCATACCCGTCGATGCCAAGAGGTCAATCATAGCCAAGTCACGGGGATGGGCGCAAGTGTCGCGCAGGTTCTCCAACGATTCGTCGGTCAGCACCTCACGAACCTGCGTACCCGTCTTCACCTTGTGGATGCGACGGACTGGGTTCTTCAGGATGTAGTCCTCTTCCTCCAACCAGGAGAAGAACGACGAGAAAATGCGACGAACATTATCAACCGTCACCTTGCTGGCATTCCTCTTCTGCTGGAACACGGCCAGATAAGCCCTCACGTCCTCCGTCGTAATGTCGGTGAATCGCTTGGGCAGGGTATCTGCAAGCGTCTTGATGGTGTTGCTATAATAGCGGATGGTGGGCTGGCTGCATCCCTCTACCTGCTTGGCAGAGATAAACAGTTTCAGTAGAGTCTCATTTGACGACTCCAAGGGAGGAGCATCGTTTTCGCCCTCCGTAATGGTGTACTTACTGATGACTTTCAGCAGCACTCCGTTCAACTTCGCTATCTGTTCTACACTCAAAATGTCAGCCATTGCATTGCTGATTTCTAAAATCAATTTCTCTTTCATTGTTCTCCGATATTATGTTGTGATACGATAATAACGAAGAATCTGTGGGCCTCGCTATACGGTAAAACCGATGCTGCCCAACTGTTTGCGGATTTCATCTTCTAACTTATGGCTCTGCTCAAAGAGTCCGCTCAGTTCTGATGTCAGCCGCTTCATCTTGTCCTCAAAGGGTTCGCCGTCGTCTTCCTGTTCGGCAATGCCCACATATCGGCCAGGCGTAAGAATGTAGTCCTGCGCCTTGATGTCATCCAAAGTCTTGACGGCACAGAAGCCTTTCTCGTCTTCGAGTGTACCTTGACGGTAGTTGTCGAAGGTCTTGGCTATCCGCTCTATGTCCTCCTGTTGCAACTCGCGCACAGCACGAGTCACCATCGTACCCATCTGTCGGGCATCAATAAAGAGCGTCTTTCCTGGCTGCTGCTTGTTGCGAGAGATAAACCACAGGGAAACAGGAATGCCCGTAGAGTAGAAGAGCTGTGACGGCAGGGCGATAATACCCTCCACCAAGTCTGCTTCTACGATACGCTGGCGGATGTCGCCCTCACTGCCTGTCTGCGATGACAAGGCTCCATTGGCCAGTACCAGACCGATACGACCTGTGGGTGACAGATGGTAAATCATGTGCTGCATCCAAGCAAAGTTGGCATTTCCGGCAGGTGGCAGTCCGAACTTCCAACGAGGGTCTTTCTCCAACTTGTCCGCTCCCCAATCACTGAGATTGAACGGAGGATTGGCCATGATGAAATCAGCCTTCAAAGTTGGATGCTGGTCGTTGAAGAACGTATCGGCATACGACTGACCGAGATTGGCCTCCAGTCCACGGATAGCCACGTTCATGTGGGCCATCTTCCAAGTGGAGGGGTTTGCCTCTTGGCCATATACGCTGATGCCCGATAGTTCCTTCTGATGATTCTTGATAAACTTGGCACTCTGCACGAACATACCGCCAGAGCCACAACAAGGGTCATAAACACGGCCTTGATACGGCTGCAACACTTCAACGATAGTCCGAACGATACAACTTGGCGTATAGAACTCACCAGCATTCTTGCCTTCCATCGAAGCAAATTTCTGTAGGCAGTACTCATAAACACGACCCAATAGGTCACGTTCATCGCCAGAGGCATACATCTCAATGTTCGAGAAGAGATCAACCACGTCGCCTAATCGACGCTTGTCCAGTTCTGGACGGGCATAGTTGCCAGGCAGCACACCCTTCAATTTTGGATTCTCACGCTCAATGGCCTGTAGCGCATCGTCAATGATTCGTCCAATCTCAGGCGTATGAGCCGACATACTGATAACGTTCCATCGTGCATCCTGCGGAACAAAAAACACGCCGTCAGCCTCGTACTCGTCCTTATCCTCCACATCAGCATATTCATCCTCAGACAGTTCCTTGAACTTCACTTCAAATTTGTCGCTGATATATTTCAGGAATATCAAGCCCAGCACCACGCCTTCATACTCCGAGGCATTCAGGTTGCCACGAAGTTTATCGGCTGCTCGCCATATCACCTCTTCAAATCCAATTGAGGTAGTATTTTCGTTTTTCTTCTTTGCCATAATCTTAATCGCTTTTATTACTCTACCAACAGATAACTTTTGGGACAGTCCAGCAACTGCGCTATACGGTCTAAAGTCACAAGATCTGGCTGCGAAGTGTTGGTACACCACTTACTGACGGTGGAGTAATTCTTACCCAACTGTTCTGCCAGCCATTTGTTTGTCCTTTTCTTCTCTGCCAAGACAACCTTTAGTCGATTCAAATCTTTCATGTAGCAATAATATTTTGAATTTGACGCAAATTTAGTGATTTTCCACGAAATAACGGCAGTACCTAATAAGATTTTAATGTTTTTAAAGATTATCACGTAATGAAAGAGGGCGAAAGGTACTGGATAAAAGGGAAACGGTATTGGCAAACAGGGAGAAAGGTAGCATGTAACCAGATAAGACCGCCCGCCCTTATCATTTGGGGCGAACGACCTTATATCTGTGAGCCGACGGACTTATATATACGAGCGACCGCTGAGTTCTGAGTTTTAACGCTTAGAGATGTGGCAACAATCCATCAACTATCTGGCAGAAGAGTGGGCCACACATACCTCCTGCGCTGGCAGGCAATCCGTCTTTCTCCAATACAACCATAATGGTATATTGGGGATTCTTAGCGGGGAAATATCCACATAGCTCCATTTGGAAAAGCCGAGCGTGTTTGACCCCCGAGGGCAAGCGATGTTGACCCTCACGGGCAAAATATGAATGACCCTCTGCGGCAAAATAAAATTGACCCCTGAATGCGATTGCTATTCAGGGGCTTTTTTGTAGTTTTGTGT
>JAFPWS010000026.1 GCA_017412705.1 Prevotella sp. | reverse complement strand
AACACAAAACTACAAAAAAGCCCCTGAATAGCAATCGCATTCAGGGGTCAATTTTATTTTGCCGCAGAGGGTCATTCATATTTTGCCCGTGAGGGTCAACATCGCTTGCCCTCGGGGGTCAAACACGCTCGGCTTTTCCACCATCCTCTTCAAACAGTTTCTTTTGCAGGTGCGAGCACATGTTGGTGGTGTCGATGGTCATCATCAGAACTTCACGGTAAATTCGTCGTTTATATCGTTGTTCTCAACCTCGTAGGTCAATTCCTGACTGAGCGATTCCTTATCTTTGTTTTCGGGCATTTCTACTGATACCCTTGCATATTCTTGCTTCATAATCGATCTTCTATTGTACATTGATGCTGCAAAGGTACACATTATTTTTAATAAAATCACTAAAGATATTCAAATTAACTCGAAATACCATAATATAGCTATATGGTAATACGCTAATACAAGAATACCGATATATTTCAGTATGGAAATACTCTAATACAAATAGGGATATTTCCATATTCTTTTTAATCTAAAAATTGAAGTTTTGTAATATGTTTATAGCAGAATATATGACTATGTATTGAATAATTGTTATATTTGGTTAATTATTTATTGAATTATTTGTGTATATTCTATAATATTTATACTTTTGCATATTGATTTGAATAAATAGTTCAATAAAACAATATGTATATAATATAAATAGGTATGGAAACAAAGATTATTTCTGTAGCCAACCATAAGGGAGGCGTAGGTAAGACAACAACGGTTGCAAGTGTAGGTTCAATATTGGCATCGCAGGGACATCGGGTGCTGATGATAGACATGGATGCCCAGGCGAATCTGACGAGCAGCATGCTGAATGGTGATCCTGAATCAACGGTGTATTCGGCACTGACGGGTAATGAGCAGTTGCCGATAGTGTCGTTGAGTGAGAATCTGTTCTTGGTGCCAGCATCGTTGCAGTTGTCGATGGCAGACCTCGAACTGGCATCGGCAATGGCCAGGGAAAGGATATTGTCGGAACTGTTGGAGCCGGTGAAGGGAGAGTTTGAATACGTATTGATAGACTGCCCGCCATCGCTCGGATTGTTGACACTGAATGCGCTGACGGCATCGACGGACATCATCATCCCATTGGTGGCCGAGGTGCTGCCGTTCAAAGGTCTGGCTATGATGAACAACTTCATCCGTATGGTGCAGAAGAAACTGAACGAGAGGGCGCACGTGACGGGCATCCTGATAACACGATGGGAGAACACGAAACTGGGGCGAGGCGTGGAAAGTCAGTTGCGCGAGTCGCTGGGCAGCAAGGTGTTCACGACGAAGATTCGCAAGAACGTGAGTCTGGCCGAGGCTCCGTATGAGGTGAAGGACATCGTGACGTATGCACCGAAGAGCAACGGGGCTGCGGACTATATGGAGTTTGTCAGTGAATTGGTGGAAAAAGTGAATTAGGACAGAATAATCTGGAGTATTATGGCAAAGAAAGATTTCGATATGAGCCAGCTCGTGAGTGGGCTGACGGGTGAGGAAGAAATGGAGTCGAAGGCAGAGCGCAAAGTGCAGAGTGCAGCGAAGCGTAAGAAGCCGATGGAGCACGTGTGTACGCTGATAGCCACAGAGCAGATGGCAAAGGTGAGGACGATAGCAGAGCGCGAAGGTCTGGCCATCAAGGACATCATAGCCGTTGGGCTACGGATGGCCATCGGCAACTATGAGGCAAAGAACGGAGAAATCAAGGTGAGGAAGGCGAAACGAGGCAATGCCAGCGACGTGTTCGGCATGGAGGACGAGGTATGAGCAAACGGGAACTGATAGACATACAGACTCCGAACAAGGACATCCTGACATCGTTTGTCTATGCCTGGTCGCGGCAGAAGGAGATGTCGCTGATAGAGCAGCGCGTGGTGTTGAGAATCATCGAGCGGGCATCGAACGCCATCAATGGAATCAAGCTGAAGGACAACATGCGTAAGTTGGATGTGGGCTTGCGGAACGTGACGATCACCATGCCTGTGCAGGACGTGATGCTGAACACCAAAAGGCGACATGCAGACATCGAAAAGGCACTGTACAACCTGCGGAGCAGGACTTTCGAGTATCGCGAGAACGGGCGATATACGGTCTGCGGATTCATCAACAATGCCACTTACACCTACGGTTCTGGCGAGATCAAAGTGGAGGTGGACAACAAAATCTGGGAGGTGCTACTTGACTTCACGAGCGGCTACCATCGCTTCGAACTGAACAAGGCCCTGGCTCTGCCGACGACGTATTCGCTACAGTTCTACATGGCCATGAGCGGACAGAATAAACCTCGCCACATGACCATCGAGCAGTTGAAGGACTGGCTGGCCATTCCACAGGACAGCTACAAGACCGACGGCAAAGACCGCATAGACCATCTGGAAGCGAGGGTGCTGAAGCCCGTGAAGAAGGTGCTGGACGAACTGTGTCCGTTTTCGTTCACCTACGAGAAAGTGAGGCAGAATCCCATAAACAAGAAGAGTCCGGTGGTGGGATTCATCCTGCGGTCGCAATATCTGCCGAAAAACCGTGACCCAGAGTTGGAAAAGAAGAGCCTGTTGGCGATGGTGCCTGCTGGATTCCACGACCCAGAGGCCATCAACTACATGAAAACCCGGATGGGAATCACGCTGCTGGAGTTGAATCCGCATAAGGATCTGCTCGACAAGGCATCGAGGGTGTTGCCAGACTTCATCGGTGTGCTGGCCCGTATTCAGGGGCATCGGCGCAAGAGGAACGGCGAGGTGATGGGAACAGGATGGGTGATTAAGTGCATCAAGAACGAAGTGGCCAAGGTGGAGAATGAGAAAGCGGAGCCGACGCTGTTTCAAAGCGATGGCACGGAGCAACCGTCAGAACCTGCGATACAAGAAATGACTGTCGAACAGACTGACGAAACGCCTTCAGAACCAATCGCTGCAGCACCGCCAAGACAGGAGGACGAAGAAGAGCGGCAAAAGGCCATGAAACGAGCCATGGAAAGCCTCTCGAAGAAGCTCGCCGCACACCTCGATATGAACAGAAAATAACGCTGGAAAGCCCATCTGCAAAGGAAAACGCAGGTGGGTTTTCTTCATACCAAAGGTATGAATCCCCACACATTGAAACTCGCCCGGAAGCCCTCGCACTAAGCCGTAAAAGGGCCTGTCAATATGGCAGTCTCAACCGAAAACATCCAAAAAACTTATTTAATTCTTGGCCTCACGCGCATTGCGCGATGACTGTCCCATCATGGACTGTTAATAAAATCTATCGAAATCGGCCAAATGCCCTTGTTTCAGGGCAATCCGAGGGAAGAATCCCCACACGTTGAAACCGAATAACCCACAAACTGAAACCGTCAAAAGACTATGAATCCCCACAAACTGAAACCGCATTCCCACAGATTGAAACTGAGAGAATCCCCACAAGTTGAAACTTGAAGAATCCCCCACAAAGTGAAACTCTGCGGGGGATGGTTGACGGCTATTTCTTCGCATCGGGAGCGGTTTTAGCCTTTCTGTGATAGGGTCGCTTCGCCTTGGGAGCCTCTGGCTGAACCTCCGTTTGGACGGTTTCAGTAACAGGTTTGGTCTTCGGCTTGCCAGCAATCTCGTCCTTGAATACTTCCTCAATCAGCTTGAAGTTGTTCTCGTTGATGATATTGAAGTCCTTGGTGATATAGACATCAGCGATGCCGTAGCTGCCGACGTGGTTCAGGGCTTCGTCAACGTCGCTCTTGCTGAACTTCATCATGTTTCTCGACAGCGTGGCAAAGGTGTGACGGGCCTGGTAGAATTGGAGATTGGGGATGCCGACGGCCTTGCCGATTTCCTTCAAGCCACGGTTGATGTTGTTGTTGAAGTTTTCTTGTCCGACGTATTTCTTGTAGAAGTTGAATACATGCGTCGAACCCTTGTATCGTTTCATCAGCGGCTTGATGAACGGATGAACCTTGACCTCGATGTAGGCTTCATCGGCACGGCGATCCTTGGTCTTGGCTCGCTTGTATTTCAGCGTTCCCTTCTCCAGTTTCGTTGCCAGATACATATCCACGGAGTTCATGCCCATCAGGCAGAACGAGAGGATAAAGCAGTCACGGGCCATCTGGACTCTGCTGCCTGGTGCTGCATCGTAATGGTAAATCTTCAGGATGTCCTCCAACTTCAATGACCTTACACCGAGTTTCAACACCTGCTTTGGGGTCTTGTAGCGCAGGAAGGGGTCGTTCTTGATAACGGTCTCTTCGTCGGTGTTGTACTCCAGCATAGCCTCGCGATACAGGTGGCGAATCTCACCCAGATACATCGACTTGGCTCTTGTGAAGTCGCTCAGATAGTTCTCGAAGTCCTTCAACAGCGTGTAGGTGATCTCCGAGAAATCCAAGGTGTCTCTCTTCAGGAACTCCTGTAGCTTGTGAAGCATGCAGACGTAGTTTCTCATGCTCTTAGATTCGCGCCTGGACATCCACATCTCTGCGAAGCCGAAGAATTCAATACTCTCAGCCTGCTGCTTCGATACAATCTTGGAGGCAATCTTCGTTGCATCCACGCTCTCGTTGTAGTGGTACTCTGGGCCAAGAGCGGTCATCTTGCCCATAAGTTCCATCTTCAACTTTTCTACAATCTGCGCCTTTTCGAAGTTCTTAATCTTCTTGGTCTTCGGTGAAATCTCTTTCTCGTCCACCTTGACCCCGGTACTGATGCGCTTTACCGTCTTCTTGTCTCTCACCAGCAGGTAAACTGCTCTCTGCTTTTTGGAACTAACCTTTCCAAATTCAGTTGTAATTGTTGCCATAATGCTAAATAATTAAATTTTACATTACGGGTGCTTCCATCTGGTATCGAATCTCGCTAAATTTTTGCGTCGATTTTGCGTCGATTTTGCGTCGATTTTTGAATTTTGCGTCGATTTTGCGTCGATTTTCGACTCTAAAAGTTGGTCTCAGACCTAAAAGTTGGAACTCGTCCCCTTTAAACTAAAATTTCCGAGAACCCCTTTATTTACTGGGATCTCGGATATTCTCTAGTGTTTGCTTACCCTTTGAAAGTGCTCTTTCAGTGGTCAGTTCTTTGCAGAACCACAATCTGACGCTCTAACCAACTGAACTACGGGCACCATGATTTGTTAAGCGTGTGCAAAGGTACGGGAAATAATCGACATAGCCAAATATTTCCCGTACTTTTTTCTGAAAATCTTTATTCTGCAGCTTTTGCAGGAGCAGCGGGTGCCTCTGCGGCGGGAGTCTCAGCAGCTGCAGGGGCAGCTTCTTTAGCACCTTCTGTGGCAGCTGCGGGAGCAGCAGCATCTTCCTTCTGCTGGCTGGCACCGAAGCCAGGCAGGTTGTTGGGATTGGTGACGGGATTCTCAATGTTCTCCATCACCGACTGGTCTGCAGTGGCATTGGGCGCTACCCATGCGCAGGCGACGCTGATGAGAACCATGGCGGCAGCGAGGCCCCAGGTTGCTTTCTCGATGAAGTCGGTGGTCTTGCGGACACCGGCAACTTGGTTATAACCTGCGAAGCTTGACGACAGACCGCCACCCTTCGACTCCTGAATCAGCACGATACCGATCATCAGTATGGCTGCAATCACGATAAGAATTACGAATAATGTGTACATAATACTTTGTTGTTTTTAATTTTTGTTTTTATTGTTGTTTATTATTAATTTCTCAAGGAATCGCATCTGGTCGGCAAAATAGGCATTTTTGTGAGGGAACTGCTGGTTGAGGCGTTCGATGATGTCGAATGCTTTCTGGTAGCGCCCTTGCTTGATGTAGATGCGGGCGAGGGTCTCGGTAAAGTACTCTTCATCATTGACGGCGTCTTCCTCTTCGTCGTCCTGTTCGGGATACTGGCTATTGATGGGGTCTTGCGAGAGGTCTGAGAGCATGATGCGTCCTTGTTCTTGCTCGAGGAAGGTGTCTATAAGGTCTTGTCTCTTCATCTGTGGCGCTGGTGTCTCGTTCTGCATGGCCTCGGTATCGAGCAGGTATGCCACGTAGTCGACGGCTGCGTCGGCTGGGGTGGGGCGTCTCTTGGTTGCTTGCGGCTCGTCGTCGGCAGGTATGGAGTCGAGGAAGCTGTCTATGAGGTCGACGGTGCGATCGTTCGTACTGCCTTTTGCCGTGTTCTGCTGGGGTGTGCCGTGCAGCTGGTAGTGGGCTCCTTCTATCAGCTGGAAGATGACTCTGCGGTCGGTGATATAGAGTGCTGCGCGTCGCAGCTCTTCATCGAATGAGGGGTCGTGCAGCAGATAGAGGTTTTGGAGCATGAGCAGGCGAACGGTTTGGAAATAGGGATACAGTGCCAATGTGGAGCGCAACTCGTAGAGTGTGTTGCGGTCCATCAACTGTGGGCGTTGTATGAGTTCCTGTATTTCCATTTCTCTCAATCTCTCAATTTTCTATTTTCTTACCAGTTGGCCACGGTGGCGTTGAATATCTGGTCGCAGATGTCCTTAATAATCTCGTCGACAAGCTGTTCCTGTACGGATGCGAGTGACTGGGTGGTCTCGTATGAACGGCTGCCCGTGAAGTCGCGCTCAAAATCCTCAGAGTGGTTGGCATTGTTGGTGAAACGCACCTTGACGGTGATGCTGAGCTCAGTTTGCGACGAGTAGCCTTCTGACGATACGGACTTGTTGCGCTGTTCGTAGTGGGTAATCTCACCCTCCAGTTTCAAATCGCCGTTACGTTTGACCTGCTGCAGCTTGGTGTGGCTGGCGTACTGGTCTTTCAGCTGGTTGTTGAACATGGTTCCCATTGGACCCCATACGTATGTGGAGCGGATGGGGAACTCGGCTATCTGGATGGTCTTGGTCTTGCTGTAGTCAATGCTGGCTCCGTTGAATTTGTAGCTCACGGAGCATGCGCTGACCGCCAACAGCCAACAGCCAACGGCCAATAGCCTTAATATCGGTTTATTTGTCCAGTCCATATTGTTTTAATCTGCGATATAGTGTGCGGTCACTGATGCCCATTTCGAGGGCTGCCTTCTTGCGGTTTCCGCCGTTACGGGCAAGTGCTTTCTCAAGTGCCTGACGACTCCAGTCGTTGACGTTCAGGTTCTCCAGCTCGGGAGTGGGCTCTATGTATTCCTCTGCCACGGCGTCTTCCAGGGATGCCGTAGGAATGGAGGGTATGGTTGGAATGGTGGGCACCGTAGGTACCGTGGTGGGTACGGCGGATACTGCTGGTGCTGACACCTGCACGTCCTCAATCTGTTTCTTCAGGGTGCTCATCTCGCGACGCATGTCATTGACGTTGGAGCGCAGTTCGAAGAGTATCTTGTAGAGTATCTCGCGTTCGTTTTCGAACGAGTGGTCGCTGTCGGACCGGATGGGGGCCAGCTGGGTAGTCTCCTGGTCTTGCGGAATGAATTTCGCCAGCATCTCGGCAGTAATCTGCCTTTCGGGCGAGAGAATGGATATCTGCTCGGTGATGTTCTTCAGTTGACGTACGTTGCCTGGCCACTTGTAGCGCATAAGCAGTTGCTTGGCCTCGTCGGTCAGCACCACCTTGTCCATACGGTACTTCTCTGCCATTTGCATGGCAAAGAGACGGAAGAGCAGCACGATGTCCTCGCCACGCTCTCGCAGGGGAGGCATCTGTATGGGAATAGAGTTGAGACGGTAATAGAGGTCTTCGCGGAAGCGCCCCTCGCTGATGGCCTGGCGTATGTTGACATTGGTAGCTGCCACGATGCGTACGTCAGTCTTGCGCACCTCTGTGGCTCCTACGGGAATGTACTCACCTGTCTCCAGTACACGCAACAACCGGGCTTGTGTGGCCAACGGCAGCTCGCCCACTTCGTCGAGGAAGAGTGTACCTTTATTGGCAACGCCGAAGTAACCTGGGGAGTCGTTGATGGCTCCAGTAAAGGATCCTTTGACATGTCCAAAGAGTTCAGAGTCGATGGTACCCTCGGGGATGGAACCGCAGTTGATGGCAAAATACTTCTCTCGACGGCGTGGTGAGTTGTCGTGGATGACGTGGGGAATGATTTCCTTACCGACACCACTCTCGCCAACAATGAGTACAGAAAGGTCGGTGGGCGCCACCTGCAAGGCGACGTCCAACGCGTGGTTCAATGCTTCGCAATTGCCCACGATGCCATAGCGCATCTTAATGTTTTGTAGCTCCGAACTCTTCATTTTAACAAGGCTACGATTAAGCGAGGGCAATGAAGTCTGAGCCTCAATAGCCGGGCGTAAGCTCTCTCGCGGCCAATTTTGGCCGCAAAGGTACAAAGAAAATCTGACATAATGGCATACTTTGGCAGAAAATTAATTCTCCGGCTCAGTTTTCTTGTTGGCCCTGGGAATGCTGAAGCGTGCCTTCTCGCCATCTTCTCGCCTTTCATGGAAGAGCTTGGGCAGCGGATTCTGCAGGGGTTCATCGTAGTTCAGGCGGTTACGATAGATGTCGATAGCTGTGTAGATGGCCTGTCGCATGGAGTTCTCGTCAGCCTTGCCCTGTCCGGCAATATCGAAGGCTGTGCCGTGGTCTGGCGAGGTGCGTATGATGGGTAGTCCTGCCGTGTAGTTGACACCATCTTCGACAGCGATGGTCTTGAAGGGTGCCAGTCCTTGGTCGTGATACATGGCCAGCACCCCGTCGAAGTGCTCATAGGTACGTGCACCGAAGAATCCGTCGGCAGGGTAGGGGCCAAAGGCCTGTATGCCCTTCTCTTCCAGCTCTTCAATGGCGGGCTTGATGACCGTCTGTTCCTCTGTACCCAGCACACCGTCGTCGCCAGCATGCGGATTAAGAGCCAGGACGGCAATGCGGGGATTGGAGATACGGAAGTCGCGTTTCAGGCTTTGGTGGAAGATGGCGGCCTTCTCGATGATGGCCTCCTTGTTGATGGCTTGTGCTACCTGCTTGATGGGCAGATGGGTGGTGACGAGGGCTACGCGTAGCGTCTCGTTCATCAGTATCATGAGAGCCTTCTGGCCGTTGCCTACGCAGGTCTCGATATACTCAGTATGGCCTGGGAATCTAAACTCAGGACTTTGGATGGTTGCCTTGTTGATGGGAGCCGTCACCAGCACGTCGAAGAGTCCGCTGCGGAAGTCGGTCATGGCCCGGTCGAGTGCCTTGAGGGCTGCAGCACCAGCCTCTTTGGAAGCGACTCCCAGCTCCACCTTCACGTCGTCGTCAAAGCAGGTCAGCATGTTGAGACGACCCTCATTTGCCTCCTCGGCAGAGTTGATGATGGTGAAGTTAGTCTCCAGGTTGAGTGCCTTACGGTGGTAGGTGGCAATCTTGGGCGATCCATAGATGATGGGGGTGCAGAGCTCGAGTATTGCAGGGTCGGCAAAGGCCTTGAGAATGACCTCGTAACCTACACCGTTGGTATCTCCTTGCGTGATAGCCACGCGAATTTTTCTTTCTTCCATAGTGTCGATATTTCTTTATTGTATTGTTTCGTTGTTCTTGTGAGCTGTTGAGAGCAGTCCGCAGGCGGCAAAGATATCCTGTCCGCGGCTGGCACGAATGGTAGTAAAAACGCCATGAGCCGTGAGATAGTCACGTAGTGCCTCCATGCGTTTCTCGTCAGAGGCGGGAAGGTCTACGTTGGGAATCTCGTGGAATCGGATAAGGTTGACGCGACACTCAAGGCCGCTAAGCAGCCTGACTATCTCGCGACCATAGACGGGCGTGTCGTTAAGTCCGCCAAAGCAAATGTATTCAAACGAGCAGCGACGCTGGTGGTTGAAGTCGTACTGACGCAGCAGGTCGATGGTCTCTTGTAGCGACATGGCTTTCTCGGCAGGCATCAGCTGTTGGCGTTGTTCGTGGAGGGGTGAGTGCATGGAGATGGCCACGTGGCACTCGCTCTCGTCGAGGAAACGTTTCAGCTTGCCGCGAATGCCTACGCTGCTGACTGTAATGCGTTTCGGACTCCAGGCAAATCCCCAGTCGGCAGTCAGCACCTCAGTAGCACGTAGCACGGCATCGAGGTTATCCATAGGTTCACCTTGTCCCATAAAGACGATGTTGGTTAGCTGGTCACGCTCAGGCAATGCCAGAATCTGGTTCAGAATGTCGGCAGCCGTCAGGTCGCCTTGCCATCCTTGCTTGCCCGTCTGGCAGAAAAGACAATTCATCTTACAACCCACCTGGCACGAGACGCAGAGTGTGGCACGGTCATGGTCGGGAATAAAGACCGTCTCAACGAATTGGCCGTTCTCTCCTTGAGGGTGTGGCGTTGCAATGGCTGTTGGTTTTTCGCCATTAGCTGTAACTACGGGAAAAAGGTATTTGATGGTGCCGTCTTTAGAGCGTTGGCAGTCGATGGGAGGCATGAGGCCCACTTCGTATTTCAGCTCCAAGCGCTCGCGGTTTTGCTTCGAGATATTCGTCATCTCAGCAATGCTTCCCACGTGTTTCTCATAGAGCCATTGAGCCAGTTGCTTGCCTGTAAAGGCAGGCATGCCAAGAGCTCCAACCACGCTTTTCAGCTCAGTCGGAGTGAGACCTATGAGTCGTTTTTTCGCATTCACGGCTGCAAAGGTACAAACAAAAATGAAGAATGAAGAATGAAGAATAAAGAATTAAGCTCTTTTAAAAGGAAAAATGTCTCCATGTTCAGAAAAAAGTGTTACCTTTGTGCCAATTATTGCTAAAATGAACCGATATGAAACAAGAGATAGATTGCTTTTTGGCTTGTCATGAAGCCAGCGAAGTGGCTCATACCGTCCGTCAGCTGGAGCGAAGCACCGCCGTCAGACGTGTTCATCTGCTGGAGAATATGCCCTTGCAGAGCAGCAGCATGATTATGTCTATGGCCGAGCGTGCCACAGCACCCTATGTGTTGCTGACATTAAAGCCCGTGCCCTTGACCATTGGCGAGGGAGCCTTGGAGCGCATGTTGTTGGTGGCTAACGATACGGGAGCGGTAATGGTGTATGCCGACCGTTATGCCATGGAGAAAGGCGAGCGCAAGGCGCATCCTGTGATAGACTACCAGGAGGGCTCGTTGCGCGACGACTTCGATTTTGGCTCATTGCTGCTGATTCGTACTTCGCTGCTACATGAATATGCGACTACAGACCCCGAGCGCGACTATCAGTATGCTGGTGTTTACGATTTGCGGTTGTTCTTGAGCCGTAAGGGTTGTCTGTTCCATCTGAACGAGTACCTCTATACGGAGGAAGAGCTGGACTTGCGTGCCTCTGGTGAGAAGCAGTTCGACTACGTGAATCCTGCCAACAGAGCCGTGCAGATAGAGATGGAGCAGGCATGTACCTCGCATCTGCGACAGGTTGGTGCCCTGGTAGATGTGACACAATATGAGGATGTGGACTTTGCCGAGCAGGAATTCGAAGTGGAGGCTTCGGTAGTCATTCCCGTCTACAACCGCGTCAAGACCATCAAGGATGCTGTTGAGAGTGTGCTGTCGCAGAAGGCAACGTTCAAGTATAACGTCATAGTGGTGGACAACCACTCAACGGATGGGACAGGTGATATTCTGACTGCACTGCTGCCCAAGAGCGGCGGCAAGCTGCACCTGATTGTTCCTGAGCGATATGATCTGGGTATTGGCGGTTGCTGGAACGAAGCCGTCAACAGCTCGTATTGTGGACGCTTTGCCGTCCAGCTGGATTCTGACGACCTCTACTCGTCGCCCCAGACCTTGCAAACCATTGTCGATGCTTTCTACAAGCAGAAGGCGGCCATGGTGATAGGTTCCTATAGGATGTGCGACTTCGAGTTGAATACATTGCCGCCAGGATTGATAGACCACAAGGAGTGGACTAACGAGAATGGCCCTAACAACGCCTTGCGCATCAATGGCCTTGGAGCGCCACGTGCCTTCTTTACCCCCTTGTTGCGCAGCATAGGCTTTCCCAATACCTCTTATGGCGAGGACTATGCCTTGGGACTGATGTTCTCGCGCCGCTATCGTATAGGACGCATCTTTACCGAACTCTATCTATGCCGACGGTGGGGGGGCAACTCCGACGCGGCACTCTCAATAGAGAAGATTAATGCCAACAACCTTTATAAAGACCGACTGCGCACCATGGAGCTGAAGGCTCGCCAGCAGATGGCGCAAGGCGGTGAGGATGTGTTGTGTGAGTCGTCGTTGATGCGCTTCTTCAACCGTCAGCTGAAGACGTGGGATGAGGTACGCCAGCGTTATCGTGACCTGGAGGATGTAGAGACCCGTGAGCTGGTAAGCGACAACTTCACGTTGATGGCGCAATGGAACCCCGCACGTATCCGTTCGACGGGGGCCAAGATTGATGCCAAGTCAATAGCCGAGAGACCTTGCTTCCTATGCCGAGAGAATCGTCCTCAGCAGCAGATGAATCGGGTAGTGGATGGACACTACGAGTTGCTGGTCAATCCGTTCCCCATCTTACCCGTCCATTTTACGTTGCCCACCCTGAAGCATCAGCCGCAGCGCATACTGCCCATGTATGGCGAGATGCTCAAACTGGTGCAGCGCGAAGCTGACATTACCTTATTATATAATGGACCTCATTGCGGAGCCTCGGCACCAGACCATGCCCACCTGCAGACTGTCAGTAGTGGCATCATGCCCTTGCAGACTGCTTGGCAACGCCTGAGCCGCAACTTGGTGGAGATTGTGAAGGACGACGAGGATGAGGGTATCTGGCATGTGGCCGACTATCCTGCTGCAGCTTTCGTCCTCAAGAGCCACGACCAGACAAAGGGCGAGCGTCTCTTTAAGCGCTTGTATGACTGTCTGCCTCCTGCTGAAGACAAGACGGAGCCGATGATGAACGTGATAGTATGGCGTCAGGGTGACGAGTTGCTGAGTGTAGTGTTGCCTCGCAAGAAGCATCGCCCCGATTGCTATGAGCAATGCATGATAAGCCCAGGAGCAGTTGATATGGGTGGTCTTCTGATTACTCCTCGCGAGGAGGACTTCCGCAAGCTGACACCAGAACAGGCGCTGGATATCCTGCGTGAAGTGTCGTTGACAGACGAGCAGGTAAAGCAGGTGATAGAACGCCTGCAGGGCATGACTCGCAAGTCGCAGGTCTACAGGAAAGAGGAACAGCCTAATGTGAAGGTGGGCATCGTCAGCGGTCAGATAATTCATTTTGCCCTGAATGGCGCCTATGCTGCCAAGGGCGAGACCATAGAGGGAGAACAGACGGTAGAATTCTCGGAGGGCGGCATCCTCTGGAATGGCAGCCAGTATCGCGAGCTGACCTTTACTCCCCAGCAGCATGATTCCTCGTTCTCATTACACGACGTGACCATAGGCGTCAACTTCCATTGGGAGCGCAAGGAGACACAGACCTTCCTGGGCACGCTAAGGCTGGTGGTTGAGGCCGACAAGATTACCGCCATCAACGAGCTGCCTGTCGAGCAGTATCTGGCCTCAGTCATCTCCAGCGAGATGAAGGCAACGGCAGGTCTGGAACTGCTGAAGGCTCATGCGGTCATCAGCCGCTCATGGCTTCTTGCGCAAATGAAGCGCCGCGAGGATAACCAGGAACACAAAGATGGCTTCTTCTCGTTCATCAAGAAAGACGACGAACTGATTCGTTGGTACGACCGTGAGGACCATACCATCTTCGACGTTTGTGCCGACGACCATTGCCAGCGCTATCAAGGTATCACCAAACAAACAAGCCCTAATGTGGAGCGCGCCTTGAAGGACACCCGCGGCCAGATACTCTGCTATGGAGATGACATTTGCGATGCCCGCTTCTCGAAGTGCTGCGGAGGTGCGACGGAAGAGTTCCAGTATTGTTGGGAAGATTCTCCCAAACCTTATCTTGTCAGCATTGAGGACCCCTTCTGCAACACCAGCGACAAGGCAGTACTCTCGCAGGTATTGAATGACTACGACCTGGAAACCAACGACTTCTATCGTTGGACGGTAGAGTATACGACAGACGAGCTCTCCAAACTCGTTGCCGAGAAACTCAAGGACGACTTTGGACAAATTGTGGATCTGGTTCCTTTGGAGCGAGGCAAGAGTGACCGTATATGGAAGCTGAAGATTGTGGGTACGAAGAAGACCTTGACTATTGGCAAGGAGTTGGAGATACGCCGTGCCCTTAGCGAGAGCCATCTCTATAGCTCGGCCTTCGAGGTTGAGAAGACGCCAACGGGTTTCCGCCTGAACGGCAAAGGCTGGGGACACGGAGTGGGCCTCTGCCAGATAGGTGCAGCCGTCATGGGTCAGCAAGGATATACTTACGAACAGATTCTGCTGCACTATTATCGTGGAGCAGAGATTAAACGAATTTATTAATTATGAAAAAGCAAAGAAACCCTTGGTCGTGGATACCGACCCTTTATATTGCAGAAGGATTGCCCAACGTAGTGGTCATGACGGTAGCCGTTGTGATGTATATGCAGCTGGGATTGACGGATACAGACATCGCCCTCTATACAGGATGGCTGGGTCTGCCATGGGTCATCAAGCCCTTGTGGAGCCCTTTTGTCGACCTCTATCGCACCAAGCGTTGGTGGGTGCTGACCATGCAACTGCTGCTGGGCTCGTCGTTGGCAGGCGTGGCCTTTACCTTGAACACGCCGTTCTGGTTCCAGGGCACCATGGCCTTTTTCTTCCTGATGGCCTTCTCCAGCGCTACGCATGACATTGCCGCTGACGGTTACTATATGCTGGAGCTGGACGACCACCAGCAGGTGTTTTTCGTGGGCATCCGTAATACCTTCTACCGCCTGGCCGTCATCTTTGGCAATGGCGTGTTGATTCCCGTCGCAGGTGTTTTGCAGGTCATGTTCCGCTATCAGATGGCTTATACGTGGTGCCTCGTGTTCTACGGACTGGCAGCCCTTTTTATCGCCATCTGGCTCTATCATACCAATATCATGCCCCGTGCTGAGGCTGACAAGCCCCACGAGACCAATGCTCGAGAGGTGGCAACAGGTGTGGTGACGGCTTTCAAGACCTTCTTCCAGAAGCTGCCTCCACGTGAGATGCTTTATGCCATGCTGTTCCTCTTGTTCTACCGCTTCCCTGAGGCTTTGCTGACAAAGATGAGCGTGACTTTCCTGATGCGCCCCCATTCGGCTGGCGGCCTGGGATTGTCGCCTCAGGAGTTTGGCTTGGCCAGCGGTACGGTAGGTGTCATAGGTCTGACATTGGGAGGCATCCTGGGAGGCGTGCTGGCAGGCCGCGATGGTTTCAAGCGTTGGCTGTGGCCCATGGTGTGTGCCATAACCCTGCCCGATATCGTCTACGTCTATATGAGCTATGCCATGCCCGACAACCTGTTCATCATCAGTAGCTGTCTCTTTGTAGAGCAGTTTGGCTATGGCGTTGGCTTTACGGCGCTGACGCTCTATATGCTCTATTTCAGCAAGGGCAACTTCCAAACCTCGCACTATGCTTTCTGTACCGCCATCTCCTATCTTGGCTTGATGCTGCCTGGCATGCTGTCGGGCTGGATGAAGGATGCTTTAGGCTATCGCTCGTTCTTCATCATCGTCATGACGTTGTGTACCATTACCTTTGCCGTGACGGCATTCATCAAGGTTGATCCTGAGTTTGGCAAGAAAAAGGAAGAGGGCGACGAAACCGAGGAATAAAGAAAAATGAAGCGGCGGGGTTTCACAACCGCGCCGCTTCGTTCTTTTAATGATAGTTTTAATGATAGTATTAATAATGGAAAAGAAATCGTTCTCTTTTTCGCGTGTTAGTTAGTTTCACGTTGTAAAGTTACGGAAAGATTTTGAATTGACAAGCTTTTTCTTCATTTTTTTTGCCAAATAGGAATATTTTACCACAAAATAGGGATTTTCCTACTTCAAAATAGGAAAATAAGTTTGTATAAGCTGCTTTTTGTGCTTAACTTTGCACCATCGAAAGTAAGTTGAACAAATTAAAATCCATACGACTATGAAGAAGATTTATACATTACTGATGATGGCCATGGTAGCCATGACGTTTGCAGCATGTGACAACAGCTGGTACGACCCGGATCGTGAAGACCGTGAAGAGGCCTACACCCTTGAAGGAACATGGACAGGATATATCGAGACCTACTTGTATGACCGTTTTGGCAAGACAGGCAACCAGTATCGTACCACGATGTATTTTGAGCGTGAAAATGCCTATGGTGGCTGGGGTTATGAGGTAGACTACAATAGCATGTCTCCTTATTCTGACTACTACTATTGCGAGTTTGAGTGGGATATTTATGGAGGTGAAATCCAAATCAGCTATGCAGACAGCTGGAATCCTGTCTATATCTATGAATATGGACTCAACGGCAGTCACTTCTGGGGCTATATGGACGACGGAACGTCCAAGGATATCTATTTCAACTTGGCCTATGATGGACGTTTCGATTGGTCTTACTGGACACGTAGCTCTGCATTCACTCGCGGAGCTAACGGAAAGTGCTACCATGCCAGCGGCGAGTTTGCCAATACCAAGACAACAAAAGAGGCTTCCAACTAAGGAAGCCTTCTTTTTTCTTAACTCTTAACTTTAATTCTTTATATCCCCAGTCCACCCTCGAAGGAACTCTCTACGGCCTTCGACTGCTGGATGCGCGAGTATGCCGGAACGTCGTGTGTTACCCAGATGTTACCGCCAATGACCGAGTGGTGTCCTATGGTGATGCGTCCCAGGATAGAGGCGTTGGAGTATACCGTGACGTAGTCTTCGATAATGGGGTGGCGAGGCACGTTCAGCATATTGCCGTTCTCGTCGTACTTGAAGCTCTTGGCACCAAGCGTCACACCTTGATACAACGTCACGTGGTTACCTATGATGCACGTCTCGCCAATGACGACACCAGTACCGTGGTCTATGGCAAAGTATTCGCCAATCTGGGCTCCAGGGTGAATGTCGATACCTGTCAGCGAGTGTGCCTGCTCGGTAATGATGCGGGGTATTACAGGCACCTGTAGCTCATGCAGGCGATGAGCCGTACGGTAGTGAATCATCGTGTTGACTACCGGATAGCAGAAGATGACCTCGCCATAGTTGGGGGCGGCAGGGTCGTTGTCGAACATAGCCTGTACGTCGGTATAGAGCAGTCGCTTGATTTCAGGCAGAGTGTCGATGAATGCCAGTGCCAGACGTTCGGCCTCCTGATATACCTGCCGCTTGGCCTGGATACTCTCGCAGTCTTCGCAGTTTGCTGCACTACACTCTGACCATAGGTCTGAGAATTGCAGTCCGTGGGCTATCTGCTTGGTGAGCAGCCCTTTCAGCTCCTCCATGTGTACGCCGATGTAATACGAGCGTATAGCCTCGTCCGATTGGCGCTTGTTGAAGTAGTCTGGGAAGATGATGCTCTTCACCAGGGTGACGATGCGCTCCACCTGCTCTATAGAGGGTAGGGGAGCCTCTATCTGGGGCATCATGCGTACCTCCTGCTCGGTCAGTTTCGACAGCAGTTCAACATTCTTCAGCAGTATGTTGTTTCCATTCTTGTCCATAGTCCTTTTCGTTTTGTCGCCTGCGAAGGTACGAATAATTGGGCTAATATCAAAGAAAAAGCAATGAAAATTTTGCTATACCAGCGTGTGCTGGTCGAAGTATTGCTGCACGTCGTCCTTGTAGGAGTCGGAGATGGGTATGTACTCTTGTCCGAAAACGATGCGGAAGCGGTCTATGCTTTGTGCCTTGGTCATGTGGACAATGTAGGAGCGGTGTGTACGCATGAACTCCGGCTTTGGCAGGTACTCCTCCAGCTTCTTCATGTTCATGAGCGACATGAGCTTCTCGCCAGAGGCCAGGTAGAAGCGCACGTAGTCCTTCAGTCCTTCAATATAGAGTATCTCGTCCAGTGCGACACGCACCAGCTTGTAGTCGCTCTTGACGTACATGAAGCGGTCTTTGGCGTAGGTCTGCTGTTTCTGCGACATGGTAAACCAGTCCATGGCCTTGTTGGCGGCCTTCAGAAAGTCGTCGTAGGAGATGGGCTTCATGAGATAGTCCAGGGCCGACACCTTGTAGCCCTCTATGGCATACTGCTGGAAGGCTGTGGTGAAGATGATCTTGGTCTCCGGGGGCAGAATCTTGGCAAACTCGATACCCGAGAGCTCGGGCATCTGGATGTCGAGGAACAGCAGCTGTGCGGGATTGTCGCGCAGCTCCTTCATGGCTTCAAGGGCTGAGCCGTAAGTGCCTATGAGATGCAGGAACGGGGTTTTCTCAGCATAGCTCTTGAGCAGACCAGCTGCCAAGGGCTCGTCGTCGATAATGGCGCAATTGATAGTCATATGTTTGGTATGTTAAGAATTCATTTTTATGGTTATACGTGAGGTATATACTTTCCCGTCGTCGCTCACCCCCTTCTCCCAGACGTACTGGTCAGGGTAGGAGAGTTCCAGTCGGCGCTGCACCTGCTGCAGCCCTATGCCGTGTCCGCTATGGTCGTTGGCGGCCTTGGGGTGGTTCGAGTTCCGGATGTCGCATACTATCTCGTGTTCCGTAGCCTTCAGGTTGATATGGATAAACGAGGGCTCGGTAGGGCTGACGCCGTGCTTGAAGGCGTTCTCCACCAACGAGATGAAAATCATGGGGGCTACCGGCAACTGTCCGTTGGCGGTTGACCACTTGCTGGTGACCTCTACCGACTGCGGCAGTCTGATCTTCATCAGGTTGATGTAGTTCTGCAGGAACTCCACCTCGTTCTGTAGCGGTATGGTGGGCTGGTCGTTGTCGTAGAGCACGTGGCGCAGCATCTTCGACAGCTCCTGGATGGCCTCTTGGGCTTTTGGCGTGTCGAAGGCCGTCAGGGCGTAGATATTGTTCAGCGTGTTCAGCAGGAAGTGCGGGTTTATCTGGTTGCGCAGCGTCTTCAGCTCCGCCTCCGTGCGTGCCGCCTCGGCTTCGTGGCGTGCCTTCTCGTGGTTCTCCCAACGTTGCGCCAGCACTATAGCCGTGGCTACTGCGGCGAAGATTCCCAGGTTGATGATGTCGCGCAGGATGAAGAATATCTCGTCGAGCGCCATGGGCAGCGTTTTGTGCGTCGACTGTGCCGGCACGAACATCTCGCGGGCCAGGTCCATCCAGTAGTGCAGGAAGATGCCCAGGCTTACTATCAGCATCAGGTTGATGAGCAGGAAGTAACGATGCTTGCCGGCCACGAACAGACGTGGTGTCAGCCATAGGTAGTTGGCGTAGAACACCACCATCATCAGCAATGGCATCATGCAGTTCATCAGATACTGCGTGAGCGTCACTCCATGACCGCGCATGTAGCTTAGCGGCGAGAGGAACATGAAGGCCCAGAACGCCAGATGCAGGAAGAGGCTGACCCGTTTATTCATGCCTGATGGCTTCTATAGGATCCATGTTGGCTGCCTTCTGTGCGGGGATGTAGCCGAAGAGCACGCCAATGAAGACGCATACGAGGAAAGAGACGTAGATAGACCATGCCGGCACACTCGATGGCATGCCGAACATTCCCAGTCCGGCACTTGCCGAGCATCCCACCAGAATGCCTAACAGGCCTCCCGTCACGCTGATGAGTACCGACTCTATGAGGAACTGTAGCGAGATGACAGGCCCTGTGGCACCTACCGCCATGCGCAGGCCTATCTCCTTGGTACGCTCAGTTACCGATACCAGCATGATGTTCATGATGCCGATACCTGCCACCAGCAGCGAGAAGGCTGCGGCGACAACGAGGATGAGCGTCACAGTGTCCATGGTCGAAGACATGGTCTCCATCATCTCCGCCTGCGAGCGGATGGTGAAGTCGTCGTCGGCGTCGCCCTTGAGCTTGTGGTTGTCGCGCAGTATCTGCGTCAGCTCCTCGATGGCAGCATCCGACAGTTCCTCGGTGATGGCCGAGCAGACGATGCTCGAGAAGTAGGTCTGCGCGTTGATTCGCTTCATCACCGTCGAGTAGGGGGCGATGATGACGTTGTCCTGGTCCATGCCCCACGAGTTGTAGCCCTTCGACTTCAACACACCAATGATGCGCATGGGGATGCTCTTGAAGCGGATGGTCTTGCCGATGGGGTCGATATTGTCGCCAAAGAGTTCCGTGACGATGGTCTTACCCACCACCACCACCTTCGCGGCCTTCTTGATGTCCTCGTCGGTGAAGCAGTCGCCATCCTCGATAGTCCACTGCTTGATGTCGAGATACTCGGTCGACTCGCCATACATCGATGTGTTGGTATTGTTGTTGCCATAGATGACCTGACCAGAGGCAGTGACCTCGGGCGATACCTTCGTGACGAATTTCTTCTCGCGTAGGATGCGCTCGTAGTCGGCCATCTTCAGTGTCTGCATGGCAGAGGGGTCTTGTCGCACACCGCCACGCATGTCGGCTCCAGGACGGATGGTCAGCAGGTTGGTGCCCATCGTCGACAGCTCGGCACGGATGCTCTCCTTCGAGCCTTGTCCGATGGCCATCATGATGATGACGGCTGCCACACCGATGATGATACCCAGCATGGAGAGGAACGAGCGCATCTTGTTGTTGGCCACAGCCTTGAAGCTGACTTTAAATAGATTCAGTATGTTCATAATTCGTTATTCCGTTATTCCGATTTATCGATATTCCGATATTATGAGGTATCAGTCGTCTTGTGGCTTGGGCAGGGCGGCCAGGGCCTCGGCTGCCGACTTGATGTTGGTGTTGACGGTGTCCTCGCGAATCTTGCCGTCGCGCAGGTTGATGTTGCGCGACGAGTATTCGGCAATCTCGGGATTGTGCGTCACGAAGATGATGGTGTGGCCCTGGTGGTAGAGCTCCTGGAACAGCACCAGCATCTCGAACGACGTGCGTGTGTCCAAGTTACCCGTAGCCTCGTCGGCCAGCAGCACGGCAGGCTCGTTCACCAAGGCGCGGGCGATGGCTACGCGCTGCATCTGTCCGCCCGACATCTGGTTGCTCTTATGCTCCAGACGGTCGCCCAGCCCCACGGCCTGCAGGGCCTTGACGGCTGCGGCACGGCGCTGGTGGGCATCATATTTCGAGTTGTACATCAGGGGCAGCTCTACATTCTCTACTGCCGTTGTCTTGGCCAGCAGGTTGTAGTTCTGGAACACGAAGCCTATCTTCTGGTTGCGCAGGTGGGCGCGTTGCGTCTTCGACATGGTGCGTACCGAGATACCGTCCAGGAAGTACTCGCCCGAGGTGGGGGTGTCCAGACAGCCCAGCTGGTTCAGCAGCGTCGACTTGCCCGAGCCGGAGGTTCCCTGAATGGTGACGAACTCGCCTTCGTAAATCTTGAAGGAGACGCCACGCAGGGCCTTCACTGTCTCGGAGCCTACCTGAAAGTAGCGCTTGACGTTCTGCAGCTCGATGACTACTTTTCTGTTATCCTCCATTATTTCTTCTGTTGGTTACCGTTCTTGTTGTTGTTCCTCGGGCGCGGCATGAAGGGGTTCTGCGCCTGTTCGCCCTGTTGTTCGTCGCCGCCTCCGCTGATGTTGAAGTCGACCAGTACCTCAGTACCTTCGTTCACACCGCTCAGGAGCTCCGTTACCATACCATTGGTGGTGCCAGTCTCTACTTGGTGTGCCTTGAAGGTATTGCCTTCCAATGTCCATACTTTGGTGGGAGCCTCGACGTCCTCAATGGTCTGGCCTTTCTGAAGGATAGCTTCAGTGGGCATGAAGCGCAGCGCCTTGGAGGGAACGGCCAGCACGTCATTCTTCTCGAGGGTGAAGATGGTGACGTTGGCTGTCAGGCCGGGCTTCAGCTTCAGGTCGGCATTGGGAGCCGAGATGACAACCTCGTAGGTCACCACATTGCTCGTGGTGGTAGCTTCCTGGCGCACCTGTGTCACCTCTCCCTCGAACCTATCGTCAGGGAAGGCATCAACCGTGAACGTCACGCGCTGGCCTTCCTTCACACCGCCAATGTCGGCCTCGTCGATGTCGGCAATGACGCGCATGTCCGTCAGGTCCTGTGCTATGGTGAACAGTTCAGGGGTGTTGAACGAGGCGGCCACCGTCTGCCCTTCCTCTACGCTCTTCGACAGCACCACGCCGTCGATGGGGCTGGTGATGGTGGCATAGCCCAGATTGGTCTGCGCCTTCTGCACGCTCTCTCGCGACGAGTGTACCGTCTCCTGCGCCTTGCGATACGACAGCAGTGCGCTCTCGTAGTCGGTGGCGCTCACCAGACCTTTGTCGTAAAGCGTCTTATACCTATTGTAATTAGCCGTCTCGTAGTTCAGCGTACTCTCAGCACTGGCCAGATTGGCTTTGGCAGTCTTCAACTCGCTGGTCAGGTTGGTCTTGTCCAGCTCGGCAATGACCTGCCCCTTCCTGACTACCGAGTTGTAGTCCACGTAGAGTTTCGACACGATGCCCGACACCTGCGTACCTACGGTGACGCTGGTCACAGGCTCGATGGTTCCTGTGGCGGTGATTGAAGTGCTGATATTCTGCTTCTCAACCTTGGCCGTCTCGAACGACACCTTCTCTTCTTTCTTGCCTCCAGCCGCGAAATAGACGATGGCAGCCAGTATGACAACACCCAGGGCTATCATGCCCCACATCTTCTTATTCTTCATATCTCACTTCGTTTAAATTTTCAGTTTCTCTCCCTGATAGAACTTCAGCAGCTGCTGGTTCAGGATGGTCGTGTACTTCGACTGCAGCTTGTTCTGCTGTGCCTGCAGCAGCTTGTCCTTGCCCGTCATCAGCTCCACGATGTTCTTCAGTCCTAACTGGAACTGCTCCGACAGCAGGTTGTACGACTCCTGCTCGCTGGCAACCGACTCCCGGGCCGAGCGGAACTTCTGCTGGTTGGTCTGGGCGTCCAGCCAGAAGCCCTCGATGGTCTTCCACAGCGTCTTCTGCTTGTCCTGCAGGTCCAGCTCTGCCGTCAGCTGCTGTATCTTCGCCTTGTTGACAGCCGTCCGTGTCTTGCGCTGGTCGAAGATGGGGATGCTCAGCGTAGCGCCTGCCGAGGCGTTGACGTTGGTCTTCATCTGCTCGCCCCACGTATTGGCCGACAGCGAGTTCGTGCTTGTCGACACGCCGCCCGTCAGGCCCAGCGTGGGCAGCCACCCCGCCTTGGCAATCTTCAGCTGCAGGTCGCCCGACCGCTTGCTCAGCTCTGCGTTCTTAATCTCAGGGCGTTGCAGCAGAGCGGCTTCGTAGACGCTGGCCATGGCGGGAATCTCCTCCAAGGCCTGCTCGTCGCTGGCGACAGGTACGGCAATGTCGAACTCCTCCGTCGTCAGCTCCAACAGCTGCTTCAGCTGTAGCTTGTAGTTGGCCAGCTGGCTCTCGGCATTCACCAGGTTGTACTCGTCCGTGGCACGCTGGGCTGTCAGCTGGGCTACGTCAGCCTTCGACATCTTGCCCACCTCCAGCATCGTCTTGCCGCGCTCCTCGTTCTTCCTGCTCGTCTCCAAGCTCTGGCGGCTCACCCCGATGGCCTCGGTCTGATACAGTATCTGCACATACAGTTTGGCAATGCTCTCCTGAATGGTGTTCGCCGTCTGCTCCACCGTCAGCACAGCCTGCTCCTCGCTGACGCGGTTCAGTTTCACCTGGTTGTGGTTCTGGTTGCCGTTCCATACCGTCCATTGCGCGCTGATGGTGTACGAGCCGTTGTAGTACGTCTTCTTCACGTCCGTGTCCACCTGTCCGTTTGTCACCGTAATGGTTCCGCTGTCCTGCCAGGGACGGTAGCCCACGCTTTGGTTCGTCGACGCGCTCAGCGAGGGCAGCAGCGCAGCCTTCGACTGCTTCAGGGTTTCCGTAGCCGTCTCTTTCGACAACTGCGACTTCTTCAGCGTAATGTTGTTCTCGATGGCGTAGTTCAGACAGTCATCCAGCGTCCACAGCTTCTGGGCCGTAGCCTGCAGACTTGCCATCACAGCCAAAAATAAAAGTCCTTTTTTCATATACCTTATTTATATTAGTTCACTTGTATTAGACGCCCTTGGCGTCCCTTTCGTTGCAGCGCAACGTGTTTTTGTCGATGCAAAGGTAGATATTATCGACGAAACAGCAAAACGAAATAGATTAATCACATCGCATTAGTAGAAATAATTCCCCTTTACTTCGATGAGATTTTCCTGTTTAACGATGATTTAACATTTTGCGTCCACATCCCCCCGGCAGCAGAATAAAAGCGAAAAGCTTGTGTATTTTCAAAGAAATGCGTACCTTTGACCCCGCAAAAATACCAACAGAGAGATGGATACGTTCTACGAGGACACCCCCCGCCGTGGCCAGCGTCGGTTGCTTCTGGCCGTCAGGCTCCTGGCCGTTGCCGCCATAGCAGGCGTCTGCTATGCCAGCTATCTGCTCTGGCGGCAGGTGGCCGACACCCGCCAACGAGCGCTGACGGCGCAGCAGCAGAACGCCATGAACCGCAGCGTGGCCCACCTCAACCTGGCCGACAGCACCTCCGATAGCCGCCAGACGGAGAACGTGCGTTGGGTGAACCTCTTCCTCGACGATGTCATCATCACCTCCAACCATCCCCGACAGCTTCAGGTTGAGGAAGCCCCCGCCACGACTGTCGAGATGTACGTGTCGCCTGACGACGCACCCCGGGGCCAAGGCCAGCAGATGAGTGCCGGCCAGGGTGACGCGCCGCCTCCCCGCCATTATAGTCATCGATATACCGGCGACGACGACGAGGCAGACTCCCTCGGCCGTCGTCCCTGGTCGTTCCGTGCCGGCCTGCAAGGCTTCAAGCGCTATTCGCTCCTGGCACGCTATCAGCTCAACGACCGTTGGGCCGTAGAGGGCGGACTGTCCTACGGCTCTTTGCCCACGGGACCGTCGCGCAACAGCTGTCTGGCCATCCCCCTGACAGGCTACTACAAGCTGGCGTCGCCGGGCACCTTCGACGTTTACGCCCTGGGAGGCGCCATGCTCGAGAAAGTCTGTAAGGGCGGCACCCCTATGCAGTTCCTGCTGCGTGGCGGCGTCGATGTGGAATACCGGTTCAGCCGCCAGTTCAGCGCCTTTGTTCAGCCCACGCTCCGCTACCACATAGGCAACGACCGCAGCATCCCCGACCTCTACGGCCGTCGCCTGGGCCTGAACATCAGTTTCGGCATTTCCTTCAGACCAAAATAATTTAAGCCATCCCCGCCTCATCCCTATCAGCCTGACCGGCAGGCGCTATCCTCTTAATCAAAAGAAAACCGCCTCCTTTAACTTTCTTTATCATTTTTTTTTTTTTTTTTGTTCACGCTTTTTGGCGTACCTTTGCGCCCGAAAACGAAGGGAACTCTATTATTAACATTATAAAAGCATTCAACTGTAATGAAAACAAAGCGTGATTATCGGCAGCCGGCCATGGTTGTGGTCGGGCTGCAAGCAAGAAACCGACTGCTCAGCGGCAGCAGCGCCACGAGCGGCTTCAAAGAAAACCCCGAAGAGGAGGTCATGGATTAAGGTAAAGGAATCAGAAACAGAAGAAAAAAAGACAAAGACAATGAAGACGAAGAATCTATTCCGCGTGCTGCCCGCCGTGGCAGCCGTGTTGCTGTTTGCCGCCTGCAGCGGCGACGACCAGAACGTAGCTCCCGTCACAGAGCCTGAGACTCCCGCCGGCAAGGGTACGGTCATCCACTATAGTGCCACCGTCAGCGACGGCACCACCACGCGTGCCACGCTGAACGGCTCGAATGAGTATGTGTTCCAGACGGGCGACAAACTGACGATTACCACTGCCGACGGCACACTCACTGGCGACCTGACACTGACGGAGGGTGACGGTACAGCCACCGCCACCTTCGCGGGCGACCTGACATATAACGGCGAGGGTACCCCTGCCGACAACCTGGAGCTGCAGGCCGTGCTCGTCAGCACCAGCAACGCTATGCCGACGCTGACGTATGCCTCTGCCGAGTACCCCACGACGGCCATCGCTTCGACACTGGCCGAGGCCGTGCAGAAGTACAGCTACTTCAAGGCCACATCGACCTACGCTGCCAAGTCGTTCTCGATGGACCAGCAGACGTCGTTCCTGAACTTCACCGTGACGCTGACCGACGGCACGACCGCCGGCACCGCCCTCGACATCACCATCACCAACGGCGGCTCTACCGTCCGCACGGGTAGCGTGACCACCGTCGATGACAGCGGCATAAAGGCCAAGTTCGTCGCCGCCATGCCTGCTGGCACCACCATGAGCAGCGCCACCTTCCAGTTAGGCTCGAAGTCTGCCGTCTCCTTCGGCGGCACGACGACGCTCGGGGCCAACAAGATTTACAACATCTCGAAGACCATCAGCATCCCCGGCCTGCTGGCCGGTGCGTTTACCGTCGACAGTGACGGCACACAGGTCAAGTTTGCCCAGGGCAACCTGTGTTACACGTCTGGTGCATGGAGCTTCTTCGACAATCAGTGGGACTACTACACAGCATACTCTGCCGATTCATGGGACAAGTTCGGTTGGAGTACTTCCGCCACCACCTACGGTATGAATACTTCCACATCTTTCTGGACATATTCCGGCGACTTTAAAGACTGGGGCAACACCATCAGCGACGGCTACACATGGCGCACACTGAGCAGCGCCGAGTGGACGTGTGTGTTCAACACCCGCACCACTGGCGGCACCGTGTTCGGCACCGAGCAGGCCCGCTACGCCCACGCCACCATCAACACCGACGGAACCAGTGTTAACGGTATGATATTGTTCCCCGATGGTGTTGACATCGCATCTACCGAGGTGACCACTGCCGGTCGCGTCAATGGCACCAGCGCTTATGCCACCAAGTGCACTACTGCCCAGTGGGCAGCCCTTGCTGCTAAAGGCTGTGTTTTCCTGCCCGCAGCGGCCTACCGGGATGGGACGTCGGTCCGCAATGCCGGCTCCTACGGCTACTACTGGTCGTCGTCGCCCAATGGCGCGAACGACGCCTACCGCGTGTGCTTCAGTTCGGAAAATCTGGATCCAGGGTGGGGCGACGGCCGCAACTACGGGTTCTCGGTGCGCCTCGTTCGCCAGGTCGAGTAGGATTTACCCCTTGCCCCCACAACGGGCAAGACAAACCCCCTCTACGCGTAGTGGATGCGTAGGGGGGATTTTTCCATTTTCTTTTAAGACAGCAGCCCAACGGATGTGAAGGGCTTGGCGGACGGGGCGGAGACCGTCAGAGGACGGGGCGGAATCTGGCAGCAAGCCGGGCAGAATACGTCAGAGGACGGGGCAAGACCCCCTTCAGGAGAGCGCTTAAAAAGGTTTGTAGGGATGCTCTGGCTGGGCAGTTCCCCATTGGTCAGATGACGGGTGACTCATCACCGAAAAGTTCTGCATCGACGTGGAGGAGTGACGATAGATTTGTTTGGTACCGACAAAGCAAGGGTTTCCCACCGAGTAACTGGTAGTTACATGCTGAGAAACTGATAGTTTCCTACCGACAAACTATACCTGAATTCCCCTTGCCAAAGAATGGTTGCAAATAATCCGCACTTTTCTTTGGCATTTTGCTTTTTCTTCGTATCTTTGCACCAGAATAGTGTGTCACGAGAATCAAGTCTCATGGATATAGCATTCCTTATAAACGGATATTTCAAAGGGGCGGACAACGTTTCGATAGATGTGTTTGATGCACAGACACTGAACGCTGTATATAGAGATGTCGTTAAGGCAATGACATCTCATTATTACAGATGGTAAGGGGATGGGCTTTGGCCTTTATACCACCTCAAGACTTGTTGACCGTATCGGCAAGAAGTTTGTTCTACATTCAGGCAGTCATAAGTTAATCATTGAGAACGGCATTACCTCTGTTATAGAGAATGGTTTCTGGCAGGGCACGCTTATCTTTATGGCAATCGGAACGGGTAGAGAGATTGACCCCAATCAGGTCGTTGACCACAGAGCCGATGCTGCTGAAGAATACAATGAATCATTTGTTGAAACGGAAGAATTGGAGTCATTATGGTAGAATTTAAGTTCATAGAATACGGAACGGACTTTGGTACCCGTGACATGGGACAGAAGTTGCGCGAGAAACTGCTGTCGCTGATTAAGGACAACGAGAAAGTCGTGCTGGACTTTACCGGTGTCAATGTGGTTTCCAACTCTTTTGCCGACGAGTGTATAGCCAAACTGCTTTTGGAAATGCCGTTGGCCGAGCTTAAGCAGCATACAACGTTTCGCGGGCTTAACCCCTTGGCAGAGCGTAGTGTGCTGGTTGCTCTCCAGCGCAGATACAAGGTCATAAATGAAGGATGAACGCTTGTCCGGTTTGCCATCATAGCTACAACCATTGAGATGACGCTCATTTGAGGGGGTGCTATTTGCGCTTGCGGACGTAGTGCCTGACGACGAGCCAGACGACGGCTGCGACGACGAGGGCGAGGATGACGAGCTTGATGTAGTGGGCATACTCGGCAATCTTGTCGTTGAGCTGCTCCTCGGGTACGATGGCGTGCAGATACCAGCCCAAGGCGGCGAGGACGGTGTGCCAGGCGCCGGCGCCAATGGTGGTGTAGAGCAGGAACTTCCAGTAGTTCATGCGGGCCAGTCCGGCGGGGATGGAGATGAGGTGGCGTATGCCGGGTATGAGGCGTCCTGTGAGGGTGGCGACGATGCCGTGGTCGTCGAAGTAGCGCTCCGACTTCTCTACCTTCTCCTGGCTGAGCAGGCACATCTTGCCCCAGCGGCTGTTGGCGAAGCGGTAGATGACGGGCCGGCCGACGTAGAGTGCCACGACATAGTTGATGGTGGCTCCGAGGTCTGCCCCGACGGTGGCTGCGAGTATGACGAGCCACAGGTCGAGCTGTCCGGTGGCGGCGTGGTAGGCGGCGGGGGTGACGACGAACTCGGAGGGTACGGGGACGACGGTGCTCTCGAGCATCATGAGGAAGAGGATGGTGCCGTAGTTGAGGTTGGAGAGTAGGGTGGTGATGAGGTTCATTTTCTGATATGTTCTTTCATGTAGTCGTAATACTGCCCGACGGGCATGTCCTGCGGGAACAGGTAGCCCAGCACGAGGCGTGTTTCCTGCGGGTTGCGCTCGACGGCTGTCTTGAGGCAGCTGAGGAACTCCTTGTCGTAGTGCAGCTCCCAGCAGCAGAGGGCGAGGTAGGCGTAGCCGCTGGCGTAGTCGTCGCTGGCGATGAGGTCGTAGAAGCGCTTCAGCATCAGGTAGGCCGCCTTGACGTAGCGGTTGTCATAGAGGGAGACGATGATGCGCAGGATGATGTTCGGGTCGCTCTTGCTGCGCAGCATGGCCTGCCTGAAGGCCTCCTCGGCCTCGTCGATGTGCTGGTGGCTGAGCAGCAGGTGTCCGCGGATGACGAGGATGTCGGCATGGTCGCACTCGAGGTCCTCGGTGCGGTCGAGGGCGTCGAGGGCGCGGTCCAGCTCGCCTTCGGCACTATAGGCAAAGGCCAGCTCCTGGTAGATTTGCGCCGTGCCGTCGTCGTCGGGTCCGGTAAGCGTCAGGGCATGCTCCAGCAGGGGTATGGCCTCGCGGCTGCGTCCCAGGTTGACCAGACAGGCGGCCTGGTGCAGGGGGCCTATGGGGTCGTCGGGGCTTACGGTGGCGAAGCGCCTGTAGTACTCCATGGCTTCGTCGTAGTTGGTGAGCTTCATGAGTCCGTTGGCCTTGGCCAGCAGGCTGTCGGGGTCGGTGGGGTCGATGGCGATGGCGTACTCGGAACTGGTGACGGAGGCGTGGTAGTCCTCGTCCATGTATTGTGCCGTGGCCAGGGCCGTCCAATAGTGCTTGGAGAAGGGGTTGTGGTCGATGAGCTCGTTGAAGATGCGTTGCGAGTCCTTGTACTTGCCCAGTCCGAAGAGTGCGCGGCCCATGAGCTCCTTGTAGTCGTCGCTGTCGTCGGCCTTGATGCGCATCATCCACTCCAAGGCCTTCTGGTTGACCTCGTAGTCGACGTAGAGGTTGGCCACGTCCTTGACGAAGTCGTTGTACTCGTCGGGTTCGACGCTCCTGCCATAGTCGCGCAGGTAGAGGTCGGCCTCGTCGGTGCGGTCTTGCGCTATCAGGATTTCGGCCTGCAGGTAGTGGTAGTCGGGGGCATCCTTGTCGGGGATGCTTGCGGCAATGCGCCGGGCCTCGTCGATGTCGCCGTCGTCGAGGGCCTTGCGTGCCATGAAGACGTTGAGCAGCACGTTGTCGGGATAGAGCGTGAGTCCCTGCTCGACCACTGCTGTGGCCTGCTCGTGCTCGCCCAGCATGTTGTAGTAGTCTGCAATGTCGACAAGGTCGTCAGCGTCGAGGAAAACGCTTTCCCCCGACGCCAATGACGATTCGTAGCTGCTGAAGAGCTGCTGGAACTCGTCGCTCTTGAAGTATTCCTCGTCTATGTTCATGGGCGTTTTGGCCGGCGGTCAACTCTTCAGTCCGACGGTCTTGTTGAAGACCAGATGGTCGGCTGTGGTGTCGAGGTCGGGTGTGAAGTAGCCTATGCGCTGGAACTGCAGGAAGTCGCCAGCCTTCTTCTCCTTCAGGTACTCCTCGACGTAGCAGTTCTTGAGTACTGTCAGCGAGGTGGGGTTGAGCAGCTCGCGGAAGTCGCGCTCGTCGGCACCGGGGTTCTCGACGGAGAACAGGCGGTCGTACAGGCGTACCTCGGCAGGCACGGCATGCTGGCAGCAGAGCCAATGGAGCGTCTTGCCCTTGATCTTACGGTCGGCACCGGGCAGTCCGCTACGAGTGTCGGGATCGTAGGTGGCGTAGATGGTGGTGACGTTGCCGTCGGCATCCTTGTCGCAGGGATGCTCCTCGTCGCACTTGATGATATAGGCGTTCTTCAGGCGTACCTCCTTGCCGGGAGCCAGGCGCTGGAACTTCTTCTCGGCCACCTCCTGGAAGTCGCTGCGCTCAATCCACAGCTCGCGGCCAAAGGTGATGGTGTGTGTGCCGTCGGCCTCGTTCTCGGGGTTGTTGACGGCCTGCATGTCCTCGAACTGTCCTTCGGGATAGTTGGTGATGACGAGCCTGACGGGGTCGAGCACTGCCGACACACGGCAGGCCTTCTTGTTCAGGTCGTCGCGGACGCTGGCCTCCAGCAGGGCATAGTCGTTGAGGGCGTCGAACTTGGTGTAGCCTATGGAGTCGATGAAGTTGCGGATGCTCTGTGGCGAGTAGCCGCGACGGCGCATACCGCAGACGGTAGGCATGCGGGGGTCGTCCCAGCCGTTGACCAGCTGCTCGTCGACCAGCGCCTTCAGCTTACGCTTCGACATGACGGTATAGGTCAGGTTCAGGCGGTTGAACTCTATCTGGCGCGGGCGGTAGGCCTGCTGGCCCTCTTTCTCCTGCAGGAAGTCGACGAACTTGTCGTACAGGGGGCGGTGGGGCACGAACTCAAGGGTACAGATGGAGTGGGTGACGCCCTCGAAGTAGTCGGACTGGCCGTGGGCGAAGTCGTACATGGGGTAGCAGTGCCACTTGGTGCCTGTACGGTGGTGGGGTATCTGGATGATACGGTAGATGATGGGGTCGCGGAAGTGCATGTTGGGGTTGGCCATGTCGAGCTTGGCACGCAGCACCATGGAGCCCTCGACAGCCTCGGGGGTGTTCATCTGGCGGAACAGGCGCAGGTTCTCCTCGACGGGACGATCGCGGAAGGGGCTGGGACGTCCTGCCTGCGTGGGGGTGCCTTTCTGCTCGGCTATCTGCTCGGAGGTCTGCTCGTCGACGTAGGCCAGGCCTTTCTCGATGAGCCAGATGGCAAAGTCCCACAGCTTGTCGAAGTAGTCGGAGGCGTAGTAGACGTTCTGCCAGTGGAAACCGAGCCACTTGATGTCGCTCATGATGTTCTCCACGTACTCGGTGTTCTCCTTCGTGGGGTTGGTGTCGTCGAAGCGCAGGTTGCACGTGCCGCCAAACTTGTCAGCCACTCCGAAGTCCATGCAGATGGCCTTGGCGTGTCCGATGTGGATATAGCCGTTGGGCTCCGGTGGGAAGCGGGTCTGAATACGTCCGTCGTTCTTGCCTGCTTCCAGGTCTTCCTTCACAAACTGTTCCACGAAGCTGAGGCTTTTCTTCTCCTCGCTTGCCGCAATGTTTTTCTCTTCCATAATATGATTCTGTTTATTTGATTCCTTTTTCGTTGAGTGCCTTGGTGTACTTGGCCGCATTCTTCAGGTGTTCCTGATAGGTGGCGGCAAAGTTATGGGTGCCCGAGAAGTCTTCCTTGGCGCACATGTAGAGATAGTCGTGGTCGGCAGGGTTGAGCACGGCGTCGATGCCTTGGATGGAGGCTATCTTGATGGGGCCTGGGGGCAGGCCCTCGTTCGTATAGGTGTTGTAGGGCGAGTCTGTCTGGAGCAGCTTCTGCCAGATGCGCTTCAGCTCAAACTGCTTGAGGGCAAACTTGATGGTGGGGTCGGCCTGCAGGGGCATGTTATGGGCCAGACGGTTCAGGTACATGCCGGCAATCATGGGCTTCTCCTGGTTGTTGGCCGTCTCCTCGTCGATGATGCTGGCCAGGGTGCATACCTCGGCAGGCGTCAGCTGCATCTGGGCTGCCTTGGCCTCGCGGGCGCCATGCCAGAAGCGGTCGTGCTCCCGTTGCATGCGCTCCAGGAACGTGTCGAGGCTCGTGTTCCAATAGATTTCGTAGGTGTTGGGGACAAACATGGCAGCTATCGTCGCCGTGTCGTAACCGTAGTGCTGGCAGGTCTCCTCGCTCAGCAGGGCATCGGCGATGGTGGCGGAGTCGAGCATCAGCTTCTGGCTGAGCGCGGAAGCCAGGCGGTCCATGGTACGTGACTCGGGGATGGTAAGGCGGATGGCAGCCTGCGCACCATTCCTCAGCCGGCGGAAGATGGTCAGGGCACCCTCGCCGGGATTGACGGCGTAGCGGCCCGTATGGATGTTCTCACTATAGTCAGTATGACGTACAAGGTTCGTGAATCCCATCAAGGCTGCCTTGTTGGCAATGGGGTCGAGCTTGGCAAAAACGGAGTCCTGCGTGTCGTCGTTGTCAATGTAGATGTAGCGGACCTCCTCAGCCTTCGACAGTGGCGTCAGGAAGAAATAGGCTATAAGGCCTGCGATGAACACCAGACCTGCCGCGGCAATGTATAGATAGATGCGCGAATTGAAGTTTTTCGTCTTTTTTTCCATAATTCGCCTGCAAAGATACGAAGAAATTGGGAAATAATTCGTAACTTTGCAGAAAATTGTACGTCAATGAAGCTGAAATTCAACATACACTATCATACGGCATGGGGAGAAAGCCTGCATGTGAGCATCGATTTCCACAGTCAGGACGGGACCGTGCGCCACCAGAACCTGCTGATGCAGACCGAGGACGGGGAGCTGTGGACGGTAGAGACGGCAGCCTTGATGAGCCGTCATCATCCCCTGTCGCACATCGTCTACTCCTACCAGGTGGAGAATGGCGACGAGGAGGTGCTGCGGCGCGAGTGGGACATGATACCGCGCATCTACCACTTCGACGCTTCCAAGGACTATGTGTTTCCTGACGATTGGCGTGACCGTCCGTTGCCGTTGCATCTCTACTCCAACGCCTACCTGACTACCGTCCATGGCCGTCGTGACGAGCGGGTGGAGGCCATGCGGCTGCCCTTGTTCCGCCGGACCATCATCTTCCGCGTCTCGGCGCCCCAGCTGAAGGCGGGACAGGTGATGGCGGTATGTGGAAGCCATCCCGCCATCGGCTCGTGGAGCACCAGCCGCTACCTGAAGATGAACTATGCCGGCCAGGGCGAGTGGATGCTCTCGGTGAACGCCCTGGGCTGGCAACAGCCTATAGAATATAAATATGTGGTGGTGGACGCCGAGACGAACGAGCTGCTGTCGTGGGAGGAAGGCGACAACCGTACCGTCCCCCTCGAAATCATTGACGGACAGGTGCTGGTGCTGCACGGCGGCCACCTGCGCTTGCGCGAGGAGCTGTGGCGGGCTGCCGGCGTGGTGGTTCCCGTATTCTCGCTGCGTAGCGAGCACAGCTTTGGCGTGGGCGACTTCGGCGACCTGAAGCGACTGGTGGACTGGGCCGTGGCTGCTGGCATGAAGTTCATCCAGACGCTGCCTGTCAACGACACCACAACCGACGGCCATTGGCACGACTCCTATCCCTACAACATTGTCAGCGTCTTCGCCCTCCATCCTCATTATATGGACCTGGAGGCGGCAGGTACGCTGAAGTCCAAGGCCAGGATGACACAGTTCCTGAGGCGGCGTCAGGAGCTGAATGCCCTGCCTTATAGCGACTACGAGGCTGTGGACAGGGTAAAGAACGACTACCTGCACGAGCTGTTCGAGGAACAGGGCAGAACGGTCATGCAGACTGCCGGCTACAAGCAGTTCGTGGCCGACAACGAGGACTGGCTGAAACCCTATGCCGCCTTCCGGAGGGCTAACGCGGAGTCCTCAGAATACGCGGAGTCCTCGGAATCATCGGAGTTCTCGGAAATCTACTTCCAGCAATACCTGCTGCACACTCAGCTGAAGGCAGCTGCCGACTATGCCCGCGAAAAAGGTGTCGTGCTGAAGGGAGACCTGCCCATCGGCGTCAACAGAGACAGCGTGGAGACCTGTCAGCATCCGGAACTCTTCAACCTCGACTCGCAGACGGGCGCTCCGCCAGACACTTTCTCGCAGCAAGGACAGAACTGGGGCTTCCCCACCTATCATTGGTCGGAGGAGCTGTATCAGATGATGAGGCGGCGACTCCGTCACATGCAGCAGTACTTTGACGCCTTCCGCATAGACCACGTGCTGGGCTTCTTCCGCATCTGGGAGATTCCCGAGAATGCTGTCTACGGCCTGCTGGGACACTTCTCGCCGGCATTGCCCCTGACGGTAAACGAGATAGAATACTTCGGACTGCCGTTCCGCAAGGAACTGTTCACACGTCCTTTCATCAACGACCGGCTGGTGGAGCGCCTCTTTGGCATCCATGCCCAGTACGTACGTGATAACTTCCTGGTGCGCAAGGCCTACGGCCTGTATGACCTGCAGCCTGACTACGACACGCAACGTAAGGTGGCGATGCAGTTTGCCGAGCGGCGCGACGAGAGCAGCCTGTGGATTCGCGACGGTCTGATGAGGCTCATCAGCGACGTGCTCTTCGTGGAAGACCCCCATCAGGCTGAGATGTATCACCCACGCATCGGGGCAACGACGGAGCCTATCTTCGAGGCACTCTCGGGCGAGGAGAAGGATGCCTTCCTGCGACTCTACAACAACTACTTCTACCAGCGTCACTCCTTCTTCTGGGGACAGCAGGCCCTACGACGCCTGCCTGCCGTGCTGAAGGACTGCCGGATGCTGGTATGTGCCGAGGATCTGGGCATGCTGCCCGACTGCGTGGAGCCCGTGCTCGACCAGTTGCGCATACTGACGCTCGAGATACAGCAGATGCCGAAGCAGCAGGGCTTTGAGTTTGCTCATCTGGACGCCAATCCCATGCGCTCGGTAGCCACCATCTCTACTCACGACATGTCGCCTTTGCGGCTATGGTGGCAGGAGAGTCCGGAGCGCCGGCAGCGCTATTATGTCACGATGCTCCAGAAGGAGGGCAGAGCTCCTGAACAGCTGCCCGCCCACCTGGCTGAGGAGATTATAGCCCGTCACCTCTACTGTCCTTCCATGCTTTGCATCCTGTCGATACAGGACTGGCTCTCGATGGATATGGAACTGCGCTCAAAGCATCCGCAGGAAGAACGCATCAACGTGCCCAGCGACCCGTATAACCGTTGGCAGTACCGTATGCACCTGACTATTGAGGAGCTGCTGCAGGCTACTAAATATAATAATAAGGTACGTACCATGATTCAACGTAGCAAGCGATGAAGTATACCACCTACATCTTCGACCTCGACGGCACCCTGCTCGACACCCTGCAGGACTTGGCCGATGCCGTCAACCATGCCCTGCACCAATATGGTATGGCGCAGCACTCCTTGGACGAGATTCGTACCTTTGTGGGCAACGGGGTACGCCTGCTGATGGAACGTTCGGTACCTGACGGGGCAAAGAACCCTGACTTCGAGGCTGTCTTTGCCGCTTTCCGACAGTACTATATGGAGCATTCGCTCGACAACACCCGTCCTTACGACGGCATTCCGGAAGCGTTGTGCGAACTGAAACGGCAGGGATGCCGGATGGCAGTAGTCAGCAACAAGATGATGGCAGCCACCAAGGAACTGGTGACCCACTTCTTTCCGGAGATAGAGGTGGCGATAGGGGAGCACGAGGCTGCCGGCATCCGCAAGAAACCTGCTCCTGACACCGTTGACGAGGCGTTACGTCAGCTGGGCGTCACCAAGGAGGGGGCTGTCTATGTGGGCGACAGCGATGTCGATTTACAGACGGCCTGCAATAGCGGTCTGCCGTGTATTAGTGTGCTTTGGGGTTTCCGTGACCGTGACTTCCTGTTGGCCCATGGTGCCACTACCTTTATCCGGCATCCCAGGGAGTTGCTGGACGGATAAAGGCTATCTCCTGACTTTCTTCTTCAGCTTGTTAATGGCATGCTCCAGGCTTTCCGTCGGCTCAATGATGTTGTAGTCGGCCCAGAAGCCGGGGTCGTCAAAGTATTCCACCTTGTCGTAGAAACGTTCGCGGATGCCAAACGACGAGCGTCCGCGGGGACGTATGGCGTCGCGGCCCTGCTGCAGGCGGTCTGTCACCACCATCTCGCTGACCGTCGTGTAGGGAGAGGCGAACAGCCTGCGCTTCCAGTCGCAGTTAAAGCGCATCTCGTTGCGTACATAGCTCATGCGGGTAATGCCCTGGTCGCCGGTCTCATAGACGATGGTGACGCTCAGCTCCTTGGGACGGAAGCGTAGTCCGAAGGGCTTGTGTACCAGCATGTAGTCTGAGGCTTTCTGGCGGTCGCTCACGTCCAGCTGCAGCTCGGCCCGTGTGATGGCCAGCGTCGCCTGGTCGATGTATAGCAGTCCGCCCATCAGCGGAAAGGAGGTGTAGCTCTTAGGCGTCATGCTTACCACGTAGTGCAGGCGGTCGTCAATCATGGTTGGTACTTTCATGTGGTAATAGTAGTAGGGCAGCATCTCGGGATTGAGCACGTATTCGCTGTTCTTGACAATGTCGACCATCAAGGGCATGACGGGACCGCCTTGTATCTTGACACCCAGCGTGTCGCTGGCCTTGATGCTCATGAGCCGGCGTCCTTTCAGGATGGCTACCGCATCGCGTTCCGGACCGAGACGATAGTCAGACTTATACATGTCAGTTACAGCCTCTGCCACCGAGATGAATCGCGAGCCTTTGCGGGCTGTCTCACGATAGAAGCAGCGCATGAGTTCAGGTTGTTGGGCATAGTTGTCGGCTATGCGGTCTATGGCAGCCTTGACGATGCTCAGCGGGTCGTCTGCCGAGACAATGACCTCGCTCAGCTTGATGGTGCTGGCCAGCAAGTTAATCTGCAACCCCTCCGTCTTCCCTTCCTCCAAGGGCTGACGGCGTGTCTTATAGCCAATATGGCTGAGCTGGATGTAGCGCGGAGGTTGTGCGGTCTTCAAGGTGAAGCGCCCGTCGTCGTTGGTGACGGTATGCACCTCGGTACCCTCAGCAGCAATATTGACATGTGCCAGAGGCTGTCCCGTCTGGCGGTCCTTTACCACGCCGCTGACTACGGTCTGCGCCTGTAGCGTCAGCAATGCCAGTAGCATGAGGAGTGTTGATAAAAGTCTTCTCATAGTTGTATCCAGTTAGTATTGTTAATTGATGTTGGTGCAAAGATACGAATAAACGAGTGAAAAACCAAATTTATTTGAGTTTTTCCGAGCGGGAGTATCCTCTCCAAAGGAGAAAGATACGAATAAGCGAGTGAAAAACCAAAAAATTCAAGATTTATTTTGTACCTTTGCAGCCACGACGCAATAGTAGACCGTAAAAATGATAGGAATCATCGTCATTATCCTGTTCTTGTTGTTGTGGCCCGCCACGGCAACAGCCCAGACAGCAGCTTCCCAACCTGCATTGGACACCCTTTATGTGCAGCATGTCGACTTCAAGGGCATGACACAGGAGGGAATGCTCGTCTGTAACAGGAGCATCAGCAAGGACCTGCGTGACATCTTCGCCGAACTGTATCGTCAGAAGTATCCTATTGAGCGCATCCGTCCCATCTCGGAATATGCCGACGATGACGAGCGCTCCATGCAGGCCAACAATACCTCGTGCTACTGCTATCGTCCTATTGCCGGCAGTAAGAAGCTCTCCAAGCATGCCTTGGGACTGGCTATCGACGTCAATCCGCTCTATAACCCGTGTGTTCGCCGGCAGAAGGATGGCACGTTGCTTATCCAGCCTTCAACAGGCCGTCCTTATGTTGACCGCTCCAAGGCTTTCAAGTATAAGATTACCCGGCAGGACCTCTGCTACCGGCTCTTTACCCAACATGGCTTCCGTTGGGGTGGCAACTGGAAGTCGCTGAAGGACTACCAGCACTTTGAGAAGTAGTCTTAGAATTCCTTGACGACAGGACGTCCCTCCAGCCAGGCAAGCATGTTGAGGACAAGGTAGTTCCAGTTCTGGAACCCTGGGTTGATGATGGGCTCGCCAGTATCGGGATTGTAGTACTCGTGGAGCACGCCGCCCTTGGACAGGTCATTGCCAAAAAGGGCAATGGTCTTCTCCGCCATCTGGCGGGCCTCCTCTTGAAAACCGTAGTCTGCCAGGCCACGGAATACCATATAGTTGCTGATGCCCCAGACAGGGCCTTGCCAGTTGCTGGGGTTGTGGGTGGCTCGCATGTTGTACATCTTCTCCAACTTAGAGAGGGTGCGTACACCATAGGGGGCGCAGAAGGTGCGCTCGTCCAGCAGATTCTCCTTGACCATCCGACGGGCTTGTTCTGGCGTAGCAATGCCAGCCCATAGGGCCATGAATCCAGACCATGAGCCCAGGCGTTGGATGAGACAGGGATAGTCGCGTGGTGCTCCCTCGTGCAGGACGAAGGGCTTGCCGAAGATAATCTGTGGCTCACCGGTAAAGGGCAGCAGGTTCAGGTCGACGGAGTAGTACATGCCGTCTTTCTCGTCCCAGCAGTACTCCCTGACAGCATGGCACAGCGCCTCGGCGTCCTTTTCATATTGTTGGGCTGCATCCTTCATCCCCAGCTGGGAGGCCAGATAGGATATGGCACGCAACTCCTTATACATCAGACAGTTCAGATAGATGGACGCTGAGCTGCCCTTGGGACGGAAGAAGGTGGAAGGGTCGTTGTCGACACCAATAGCCAGGTCGTCCTGCCAATAGAACAGGCCTGTGGCCTGATGGCGATGGTGCTCCTGGTAGTTGCGGATGAAAGCCTGCATACGGGCAATGCCTTCGCGAAGCCAGGTGGCGTCGCCGCCGTTCTGCTGCACGATGAAGGCGGCATGCTGGGCAATGACGGGCTTGTGCATATTGGTGGCATAGATGTCGGCAGGCTTGATTTTGTTTGGATCGCTCTCGGCATCGACCACCATAGGCATGTAGCCGTCTTCTAAGGATGTGTAAGCCAGATAGTTGAGCACGCAGCCTTGCTCGTAGCGCAATGCCTCCCGACGGTCGGACTCGGTTCCCACGTCGCTGAGGGTCTGTCGCAGGGCTACGTTGGAGAGCCATGAGTCCCAGTCCCATAATACGGCAGCATACGACTTGCTGCCTGGAGTGAGGTAGGGGTAGAGCAGGGCACCGCCTTCCGGCAGGCGGTACATCTGCTTATAGTCGGCATAGATATGCTGTTTGATGAGCTCGCGATGCTGCTTGGTGGCTTTCGTCTGGGCGTGGGCCGTCAGGCAGAAGGCAAGGGTCAGCAGTATCAGAACGCTTCGTCTCATAGCTCTTGACGTTCTGATTGTTTTATCTGATGAACAGCAGCTCACGATACTTGGGCAGCGTCCACAATCCGTCCTCGACAATCATCTCCAGCTTGTCGATTTCGCTACGGATGGCTTCCATCTTGGGACATACGGTATCGTGGTAGGCGATGGCCCGCTCGTGGATGCTCTCGATACGGTTAGCGATGCGACGGGCATCGGTCAGTTCTTCTACCAGCTGCTCAATCTTCTCCGTACGCTCGGCAATCTCCTCGATAAGCTTCATGTTACGGTTGCTCAGCCTGTCGGCCTTGTCGGTGGAGAACACATCCTTCATGCCCTGGACGTTCTTGATGAGCTGGCTCTGGTAGTGCGTGGAAACGGGGATGATGTGGTTCATGGCCAGGTCGCCCAAGACGCGAGCCTCAATCTGGACGGTCTTGACATACATCTCCCATTTCACCTCGTTGCGGGCCAGTAGCTCCTTACGGTTCATGACCTTGGTAGACTCGAACATGCGGACGCTTGACTCGTCCAGGTAGTGCTCAAAGACGACAGGGCAGGAACGCTCGATGTCCAGTCCGCGACGCTCGGCCTCCTTGACCCACTCGTCGCTATAGCCGTTGCCGTCGAAACGGATGGGTTTACACGTCTTGATGTCGTCCTTCAGCACCTCCAGCAGGGCGGATACCTGATTCTCGCCTGCCTGGATCTTCTTGTCCACACGCTCCTTGAAGCTGTTCAATGCTTCTGCCATAGAGGCATTCAGGGCTATCATGGCCGAGGCGCAGTTGACGCTGGAGCCTGGGGCACGGAACTCAAAGCGATTGCCGGTAAAGGCAAAGGGTGAGGTGCGGTTGCGGTCGGTATTGTCGACGATGAGGTCGGGAATCTGGGGAATGTCAATCTCCATGCCCTGCTTGCCCTTCAGGTTGAAAAGCTCGTTCTTGTCTGACTGCTCGATATGGTCCAGAAGCTCCGTCAGCTGGGTGCCCAGGAACGATGAGATGATGGCGGGAGGAGCCTCGTTGCCACCCAGGCGGTGAGCATTGGTTGCCGACATGATGGAGGCCTTCAGCAGTCCGTTGTGACGATAGACGGCCATCAGCGTCTCGACGATGAAGGTCACGAAGCGGAGATTCTCCTCGGGGGTTTTTCCTGGAGCATGGAGAAGGACGCCATTATCGGCCGAGAGACTCCAGTTGTTGTGCTTACCTGAGCCGTTGATGCCGTCGAAGGGCTTTTCGTGCAGCAAGACGCGGAAGCCGTGGTTGCGGGCTACCTTCTTCATGAGCGACATGAGCAGCATGTTATGGTCGACAGCCAGGTTGCACTCCTCGTAGATGGGAGCCAGCTCGAACTGGTTGGGCGCTACCTCATTATGGCGTGTCTTGACAGGGATGGCCAGCTCCAGGGCCTGAATCTCCAGATCCTTCATGAAGGCCTGCACACGGTCGGGAATGGTGCCGAAGTAGTGGTCGTCCATCTGCTGGTTCTTGGCACTCTCGTGGCCCATCAGCGTACGACCCGTCATCAGCAGGTCAGGACGGGCAGAGTAGAGCCCTTCGTCGACGAGGAAGTACTCCTGCTCCCAGCCCAGATTGACCTGTACCTTCGTCACATCGTTGTAGAAGTACTGGCACACGTCCTTGGCTGCCTTGCCAACAGCATGCAGCGAGCGCAGCAGGGGAGCCTTGTAGTCTAAGGCCTCACCGGTATAGGCAATGAAGATGGTGGGAATACATAGGGTGTCATCAATGATGAATACCGGGCTGGTGGGGTCCCATGCTGAGTAGCCGCGAGCCTCGAAGGTATTGCGGATACCGCCGTTGGGGAACGAGGATGCGTCAGGCTCCTGCTGAACCAGCAGCTTGCCCGAGAACTTCTCTATCATGCCACCCTTGCCGTCGTGCTCGACGAAGGCATCGTGCTTCTCGGCAGTACCCTCGGTCAGAGGCTGGAACCAATGGGTATAGTGGGTGACGCCCATTTCCATAGCCCACTTCTTCATGCCGTCTGCTACAGCATCGGCTATCGAGCGGTCCAGGCTGGCGCCATTGTCCATCACGTCAATCATCTTGTCATAGACGGTTTTGGGGAGGTAGCGATACATCTTCTCCTTGTTGAAGACATATTTGCCAAAGTACTCCGAAGGGCGCTCGGCAGGGGCCTGCACCTCGACAGCACGCTTCTTGAATGCTTCTTCTACTACCTGAAATCTTAAGTTGTTTGCCATATTAGTCTTTGTATCGTTTTGTTATATCTCCATAGTTCTCTATTCTTCTGTCTCTTAGGAAGGGCCACCAGCGACGCACCTGCTCTGAACGCTCCAGGTCGACCTCGACGACGGCTGTTGCCTCTTGGTCGGTGGGGGCCTCGTAGAGCAGTTCGCCCTGAGGGCCTGCCACGAACGATGTGCCCCAGAAGGGTAGGCCATCCTCAACCCCTACTCGGTTGACCGTCACCACGGGCAGTCCGTTGGCCACGGCATGTCCGCGTTGGACCGTCTGCCAGGCCATGCGCTGACGCTGTTGCTCGTCGTCGGTATCGTTGGCGTCGTAGCCAATGGCTGTAGGGTAGATGAGCAGTTGGGCTCCTGCCAATGCCATCAGTCGGGCTGCCTCCGGGTACCATTGGTCCCAGCAGACAAGCACGCCCAGTCGGCCTATGCTGGTGTCGATGGGCTGGAATCCCAGATCGCCGGGGGTGAAGTAGAACTTCTCATAGTAGCCAGGGTCGTCGGGGATGTGCATCTTGCGATACTTGCCGGCTATCGTGCCGTCTTTCTCCAACACCACGGCGGTATTGTGATAGAGCCCTGCTGCACGGCGCTCAAAGAGCGAGGTGACGATGACCACCTGCAGCTCTTTGGCCAACTGGCCGAAAAACTCTGTCGATGGTCCGGGGATGGGCTCTGCCTGGTCGAACACGTTCACATCTTCCGTCTGGCAGAAGTACAGCCCGTTGTGCAACTCTTGCAGCACGACGAGCTCGGCACCTTGTTGTGCCAGTTGGGCTATCTTCTCGGCCAGTCGCTGACGGTTGTCGTCACGACGGGCCGTGTTGTGCTGTTGTATCAGTCCTATCTTCATTGATGTCTCTAATCTTTATCGTTTAATGTTCAATAGTATTGCATGGTGCAGCAATGGAGTGAGCCGTGCTGGCGGATGACGGTACGACAGTCGATGCCCACTATCTCGCGTTCAGGATAGGCCTGCCGGATGATGTCCATGGCCTGCCGGTCCAGGTCGGGCTGGTTGTAGGTAGGCACCAGTACAGCCCCGTTTACCACCAGGTAGTTGGCATAGGTGGCGGGCAGGCGCTCGCCCTCGTCGTAGATAGGATGCGGCAGAGGGAGCCTTAGCAGCCTGTAAGGGCTGCCTTCCAGGGTGCGAAGCTGTTGCAGTTCCTGCTCCATCAGGTAGAGGTCTGGATGGTCGGCATCAGCCCCTATATATAATAAGGTGTCGCCGGGACAGATGCGTACCAGCGTGTCGATGTGCCCGTCAGTGTCGTCGCCCAGCAGGCTTCCGTGTTCCAGCCAGACCACTCGCTCGGCACCTAACCACAGCTTCAGGCGCTCCTCTATCTCTGCCTGCGTCAGAGGCTGGTTGCGATGGGAAGCCGTCAGACAGCAGCGGGTGGTGAAGATGGTACCCTTGCCGTCGCTCTCTATGGAGCCACCCTCCAGCACGAAGTCCAGATGGGGCTCGTACAGGCCCTTCACCAGCCCTTTGTCGTACAGCTGGCGATTAATCTGGTTGTCCAGCTCGGCAGGAAACTTCTCGCCCCAGCCGTTGAAGCAGAAGTCAAGAAGAACCAATTGGCTCCCCTTTCCTTCTGGCAAAGGGCTCTCCACCGTAATGAACCCGTGGTCACGGGCCCAGGTGTCGTTGTGGGGAATGTCGTCGACCACCAATACAGGCTCGCGCTTCTCTATCTCGCGCTTCATCTCCTCGTAGACAGCAATGATGTCGTCCAGCATAGGAGCCCAGTCAGTCGCTGCATGCGGCCACGTCAGCTGCACACAACTTTGAGGCTCCCACTCGGCCATCATGCGTCTTGTTGTCAATTTCACGGGTGCAAAGTTACGAAAAAACGAGAGAAATGCAAAAGGAAAGTTTGCTTTTCTTTTCATTTCCGAGTGCCGAGTAAGTTCGGTGAAGCCAAAGTTACGAAAAAACGAGAGAAATGCAAAAGGAAAGTTTGCTTTTCTTTTCATTTCCGAGTGCCGAGTAAGTTCGGTGAAGCCAAAGTTACGAAAAAAGCTTGTAAAAAGAAAGCGATTTGGGAAGATTAACGCATTTCGGCCTGAAATAAAGGCAAAGAGGGGAAGAACGAGGAAGTTCAATTTGGGGTTGAAAGCAAATTGGGGAGGATTGCGGCAAGAGTTAGGTTGCCAAATCGTAACCCTGTCAACCGCTCTCAGAGACAAAGAAAGTGGTGGCTTTTGGCATATGCAAGGTGCCGATTGTCATAGCCGACCTAAACTTTTAACACTTTGGAACTGACTTTCCTAAATCTGCCGTGATTTGCGTAGTGGAAGAACGCTCGAAACATCGTAATTTTGCAGCCCGAATTTAAAAATTGAAGAAAGATAACATCAAGGCTCAACTCATCAAACACTATCAGCACCTGTCAGACAAGGAAGGTTTCGTAACTGCCGAGATGGTGCGTAATGCCTATCAGGGTTTAGGCAGCGAATACGAGACTCTGCTGAATGCCTTCGACAAGGATATAGCCAGTTTCAAGAAGCGTGTAGGCAAGGACAGGGTCATCAGCACTCTGTGGGCTATGCAGCGTTCCAGAAAGAATGTGGCTGAGTTCATACAACTGCATTACCGACGTTCTGACATGTCCATGCTGGAGTTGACACCTCAGTTCATTGAGGAGTTCGCTGCCTATCTCAGCACAGAGCGAGGACTGGCAAGCGGCACTATCTGGCAGACGTGTATGTGGCTGAAGGGTGTCGTGATGAGAGCGCATTACAACAGCAAGATACCCCGAAATCCCTTTGCTCAGTTCCATATCAGCCCGAATTGCAAGGAACGTGAGTTCCTGACGGAGGAAGAACTGAAGCAGGTGATGACCCATGAGTTTAAGGATGCCGACCTTGCCTTCGTACGCGACATTTTTGTCTTTATCTGCTGGACGGCATTGGCATTTGTGGACGTGAAGAACCTGACCATCGATGACATCGTGGACATCAACGGTGACAAGTGGATAGTGTCTCACCGCCATAAGACGAATGTTCCCTATCAGGTGAAGTTGATGGATGTCCCCTTGCAGATAATAGAGCGATACAAACACCTGCAAGAAGAAAAGTTAGTGTTCGGGAAACTCAACTATTGGTCAATCTGCAAAAAAATGAAGAAGGTAATCTCTGCCTGTGGGATAGAGAAGCAGATAAGCCTGCACTGTGGACGCCATTCCTGGGCCACGCTCGCTTTGTCGAAGGGCATGCCTATTGAGAGTGTGAGCCGTGTATTGGGACATACGAATATCGTCACAACTCAGATTTATGCCCGCATCACATCGCAGAAGTTGAACGAGGACTTGACTCTGCTGGGTAGCAAGTTAAGCGCATCATTCAGTAACATCAAAATGGCGTAAGATTATGGAACAGAGAAACATCATCAAGTGGAGTGAGTATAGCGAGTACACAGAACTAACTATACCGAGTGGAGAGATTTGGATGAGCGAGTCCGATCTGGTGGACTTGTTCGGAGTGTTCATTCCCAAGTTGAGGAACGCCATCAAAGCCCTCTACAAAGAGGAACTTGTGAAACCCTACGAAGCAGAGCGGACAATCAAGAAGAGAGCCAACCTTTATGTGACCGTATATAACATGGAGGTTGTTATACTGCTTGCCTTCCGTCTTAACTCCTATCAGGCAAGGGCAGTCCGCAGGGAGCTGATGGAGCGTATAGAGCGTAACCACAAGCCCTTTGAGGTGATACTGACAGCAATCAATGGTACAATAAGTTAGTCAAACGACGGTTCTTGCAAAAGATGGTATGTTGGAACGCTCTAACGTTGGAACGTACTAACGTTCTAACAATCCAACGTACCATCTAATGATTGCATAATTGATAGAACTACTGATTGACTGATTTGTTGATTAAACGTTTTTCAGTATTCTACTGTCATAACCACTACGTGAAAGAGATTTGGCTCTATGACAAACTGTGTTCAAATGAACATAGCAAGATGTCTTTTGAGTTACTCGAGTCGTTTCGAGTAACTCAAAAGATTATCCTCCGAAGTCGGTATCTTCAACTTGTTTCAAGGGATTATTTTTTGACATTGATGTTAATATCAATATTTACCACATTGTTTATCTGATAATTAGGCCCGCCAGATTCTGGTGGATTGTTCGGATCATCAGAATACATATTATTTCCATTGTCGACATTAATCGTTGTCTCATTTTTTCTGACTTGAATTAAGGGCGGAATCTTTCCAAGAAAACTTATGAGTTCCTCAAAGAAGTCTCTTATCTCAGTTTCATTTGATAGCTGAACTGATGCCTTGTAACTTCTTTTGGGTTTATTATCATCCGAGGACGCCCCTTTCTTTCTCATGCCTTTTTGTATTTCTGATGAGTATTGCTCTATAACTTGTTGAAGTCCATCAACATTTTCTATTGGCTCTATATCCCAACTTTCATTAGAAACAGGCTTTACCTCCTTTTCTCCTTTCTTAATTTTCATTTTTGGCATAACTCACTATTATTTATAGACAGTATAATATTTTCCACCTTGTCCTGAGCAGTAAGGGCATATCTTTTTTCCTGAACCATTGCAACTGCTGCATATACGTAGTCTGTCCCCGACGTAGTATGTTCCAGTTCCTCCACACGCCCCGAGACACATAACTTTTCCTTCGCCCCAGCAATTTGTACACGACTGCCATTCCTGTACAGGTACAGGGTCACGATGATGTTCTACCACTACAGTTGTTGTATTGTTTCCAGAGTTACTATTTCCGCTTAAATTACTACTAGAAGATGAACCCGGCGAAGATGATGAATTAGATGAAGAACCTGAAGAAGAAACTCTAATATATGGGCGTTCTTTGAAATCAAAGTACATTCCACCAAATGGGACGTAATCATATCGTATCGATGACGGTAAATCAATATTTATGTCTTGGAAACTGCTAGATTCTGATGTTTTGACTTTAAAACAATTACCAGAAAAGAAACAAGATGAATATTTGGGCTCAATAATCAGTTTTCCATTTAAATCACATGCGCCTTCCATGTTCTTATGAGTTACGAGAATGCAGTTCTCACCCAAAGCACATCCTATCGTAGGAACATTACCACTGTATCCTCCAGAAAACTGAGGTGAAACTACAATATTTCCTTTTACATCTAATAATCCCCAAGCTCCTTGATTCGTTTTAACCACCCAAGCAAAGCGACCATTATTTCCAAAAAGAATGACATCAACATAGTGCTTATCAGTAGTAACTACATAGTCTCCTTCTATTGTATAAGCTCCTTCAAAGTCTCCATCACCTACACAAAACCAGTGTGACCCATATCTATCATCACATCTATAATCAACCATAGAATACCTTACTGGTATTACTATTTTTCCCTCAATATTTTGAGCACCATATAATTTCCCTTTCTTTAATTTATACCAAATATACCCATCACGACCCACTTCTCGCGATTTTGTTACCTCTACAACAGAGTTTTTTTTCTTGTCTGTCGTCCATTTCTTTGTTTGCGCACTCGCGTTGATGCTGCACATTCCCAATATCATCACCATCAAGAATAGTTTCTGTTTCATAATCTTATACCTTTAAAGATTTGTCGTTTACAACATTAACATATTTATTCTATCTCTTGTCACGTAATTAATTAAATATCTACAATTATTGTGATATCCTCAACAATCAATTTGCCGATTTTTACTTGGATTGTAGTTTTCGTCTCATTTTGTTTTGGAGTTTGCTTTCCACCATCATTGTTGTTATCTTTCTTTTTATGAGACTTTTCTTTTATAAGTTTTTCAAATTCTTTTTTCAACTTATTAGCCAAATATGTCAGAAATTCAACGGCTAAAACCTCTGTAATGATATCAGGCAGCTTTAGAAGGAGTTCTTGTATATAACTACCCTTTTTCTCCTTGTATTTAGAAGTCTTGGGAGCATCCTTCTTCTCCACCCCATGTATCTTTGCAAACTCCTTATAGCATTGCTTTACCTGTCGGCTGATAAACACCTCTATCACTTCTTTCTTTGTCCTGCGGTAAAATTTCGGCTGAAGAAATCTTCCATGTCGTACAAATTCGAAATGAAATTGATGAATATTGCTTGAAGATTCAATCGCTCTTACTAGCTGGTTCTTAATCTTTACAGAACTCCATCCAAGAACATCAATTCTGATAATAATCAAATACTCCATATTTTGAAATCAAATATATGACATGACCTTTACTTATATACTGTGTAATATCGGCCACCTTGGCCAGAACAACTAGAGCACTTACCTCGTCCGCCGCAACGCCAGCACCTTCTCAAATTATCTCCTATGTATTTAGTTCCAGACCCTGCACAATTTGGACATGTTCCGGATCCCCAGCAAGCAGTACACTGCACCCACTCTTGAACAGGTATAGGATCGCGATGATGCTCTACTACGACGGTTGTAGTTTTATTCCCGGAATTGTTACTACTTGAACTGCTACTTGATGATGCTGTAGAAGAAGAGGATGAACTGGAAGAGGATTTGCTTGATGAAGAAGATGACGAACCGTATGATGAGGCTATAGTCGTTGAAGGTTTAGGCGTTGCAACTTTGATTTTGGAAACTTGTTGCCCTAAGTGGTTGCATTCTCCTTTATAACCATTCATTGTGTATGTAAAGCGTTTTTGGCTCTTAATATATCTGCCAATACTTGTATAGCCGCGGGTTGTCGGAATGATTGTTTTTGTTGTGTTTGTGCTAGTTTGGAGAGTCATTACCCCCCAAAAACCGTTAAGCCTAAACTTAATGAAATTAATTTCATCAAGAACCTCCAACCCCTCGAAGTCAGGAGCTATCACTTCATTGAATTGTGTATCATACAATCCCCAATAGCCTTTTTTCATACAAAGGAAGTATTTCTTTCCTGATATTTCAGATGGTGTAACTTTCGTAAATTGCTTGCTCAGTGGAACAATCCAATTTTTGTCCCTATCCATGATGCCAATGTAATCATTGTCATTAGTCACTTCGAATTTGGCGATATTATCATCGTCATCAGTAGTCCAATTAATACTTTTATATTTTACAGGGATTATACAGTCACCTGACGTTGTAAAAAGACCTTGCTTGATTTTATTATATTCATCTTTGGCTTTAACAAGGAACAGCTCCCCATATTTACTATCTGTTATACGTTTGATATACTTAGACAACACTTCTCCTTGATAATTTGAGACAAGAAGCTTTCCCTTTGATGTAAATAAATCTCCGGGGCTATCTAATGAATATCTTCTAATTACGAAAAAGTAAGCATCGCCAACTTGAAGAATATCTCTCCAACAGAACTTATATGGAATTATTCTTTCACCATCAATATTAAAGATCTCATAATGATCAGGATCATGAATGTTATTTCCTGTTGCATAAAAATATACTTCATTACCAATCTCATATTGGTATATTGTTTGATAATCTCGAGGAGTTAATATGACTTTTCCATCAATTTCTAAAGTACCTGCAGGAATGCCCATAATCCTCCAATGCTTTCCTTTATAATGTCCTTCCCATCGGACTTGACTATATGCGTCAACACAGAATAGAGAATTTGACAATAATAATAAGGTCACTATAGCACTAATAAAAGTAGTTTGTTTCATATTTACAATCCTATAAAATCATTTATTCATTTTCTTAATTTCTTCCTCAATTTTGTTGAGCTTATAGAACGACTTGACCTGATAGACGGCCATCGTGATAACACTTGCTGCCAACACTATAAATAGCAGACAGCCTATAACGGCACAGCAACCTCCTTGAAACTCTGCGCCTCCGAAATAACAGTTACACATATCTGATGAATTATTTGAATTGTTGCAACATAAGATGCTAACTATAAGGCTTAAGGTACCAATAACCACTGTAATAGCTGTTAATGCATAAACTCTATGACTTAGATGTTCATTCAACTCTATTTCTTTAGCACTTGAACTCAAATTCCCCTGTGTCATAACGATCTCCCACAAGTCTTTTACACCCATAGTTCGGTAAATGTACTTGGTTCTCTTTCCATATTCTCCTAAGTGATAAGGATTTACATTTAGGTAACCAGACATTGCTGATAAGGCTCCTTTTATATCTGAAGGATGTTCTTTGCTTAAATTTTTTTGAATAGTCTTCAGCTTGAACTTAGCCTCCATCACTAAGCAGATGTCATAAAGCAGGAAATTACCACTTATACTATCAATGTCACTGTTAATGGATTTTGTCTTATTTTCTTTTTCAGGCTCCCATTGGTATGGATGGTGCGTATGCAAATATACCATAGTTTTATGACCAGCAAACAATTTCTCAGATTTGTTATTTGAGAAACCTCCTTTCAATGCTTCTTTCGTTGTTTCCGATGGTAGAACATCGCTGTTCTCATTACCATAGATAAGGCCATAAACCAGTTTGTCATAGTCAACAACAACTTCGTCATATGACTTTGTATCTTTGCTATAATAGGCTTTGCTGAAAGCTTTTTTTAAAGTTTCAAAATTATCAATAGAGTCTTTTGATTGGATATCTACACCAAATACATCCAGTGCGTAATGGCGACCATATTTCCCTTCTGATTCTTTCCCTGTAATCTCCTTTATTACCTCATCCAATTTATTTAAAATGGAAACATGTTCATCTTTCTCATTCAGATAGTATAATTCGCTCTTCTCGTCACCACCATAAAAAGATTGTTTCAAATGTATAATGTCTTGTAAGGTACATATATCATCATTGTTGAGAGGGCGCTCGGGAAACTGATGTGTAAATGCCTTGTCAATGCATGTACTTGCAACAAGATAATATCTTCCTTTCCGATTCAAAGAGGAGGAGAACCAGACAATCCAAAACCTGAGAGAGACAAATCGCTCATAGTCCTTCTGTTTGTATCTGTAGTTAAAATGGAATTCGGGTATATCCACATTTTCCATTTCAACCTTCTTCCATTTGCAATCTTTGTCAGATTTAGAAACTTTATCGGATTCTATCAACTCGATTTTGGAATATCTCGCTTTGGTGTACTTGATTAGATTAGATGGTTTTGTCGGCTCTATATCCACAAAAGCATGCTTGTATTTCCGTTTAATCTCATCTAAAGGAATAAACGAATACATAGCCACCATAAAGGCATTCTCTTTGGGTACTTCTTTTATTTCCATATCCATCTAGTTAAATGCAGAAGCATAGGCATAAAGAATGGCGTGGCCATCCTTATGCACTTTACCTGAGGGGCGCGCCTAGGAAATTGGAACCCCTATCTGACATATAAGAATGCAACCACGCCATATAGCGTGGAGGCATAGCTTCTTCGTCAGATTGGGAGTGCCGCAACTTGGCCTTCCCTCTGCTTCTTAAATCGAACTATTCCAGAAGAGGTTTCCTAGGCGTCTTTGGTAAAGTGCGAAATAATAAGCTAATGCATCACCGGCTCCGGATTTCTCCCCGAAACCGCTGCAAAGATAGTGATTTTTCTCGAATCTGATGGCAATTTGAACAAATTTCTGCAAAAATCGGCTCGATTTTCTTTCTTTTTGGCTGAAATCTTGCCAATTCCTTGCAACTTTGGAGAATTTTGACTAATTTTGCAGCGAGAATCAAAAGGAAGTAATAATATGGCAACACCAGTAAAGATTATCCCAACATTGCACGGTGAAGCCGCAAGGGCATTCATAGAGCGTGCAGAAGAGCGTGAGCGCAACCCACGCCACATCGTCATATATAATGAGGAAGAAGAGCGTGCATATATCAAAATGATGAAAGAATCAGGAATGCCGCTATGACAGATGACGAATTATTGAGCAAGTTTAAGTTCACAGAACTGACAGAAGAGGTGCTCGCAGAGTGCGAGCATTTTTCTTGTGGTATAGATGACCTTGACGAGTACTTCCAGAAGGATGCTATTGGATATACCCAACGGATGGTAAGCCGTTCTTATGCGTTTCGTCCCAAGAGTAATCTCCAGCAGATTGCCTGTGCTTTCTCTGTTTCCAACGACAGTCTGCGCATGACAGATCTCTCAAACCGAAAGCAAGAGGCATTCCGTGAAGAAAATGACCTCAGTGAGAAACGGCTTAAACGCTATCCTGGCATCTTGATAGGACGATTGGCAGTCAATAAGGCAATGGCACATCAAGGCATTGGCACTGCCCTTATGAACTTTATCAAGCGATGGTTGGGTACTGGCGGCAAGACAGGTTATCGCTTCTTGATAGTTGACGCTCGTAATGCACCAGACGCATTATCATATTATGAGAAGAACGGATTTACTTACTTGTTTGCATCCGAAGAGGAAGAATCAAGGAGTACCCGAAAGGACAAAGCCGTTGTACCCCAGAACACCCGATTGATGTTTTTCGACCTCATGGACTTGCAGCCCCGTAAAAATCCTGCTTAATATTTGGCAGTTTCAAATAAATGCATTACCTTTGCCCCCGACAAAGAGCCATTGAAACAGGCTGGTGGCTCAGCGTCGAGTGGTCTAACAATACGCATATCGCGGCAGAATGCGGAAATCAGAAGGTTTCCAGTTCGTAACCTCGAAAATCGCGTTATCTCTCAAACCTCCGATAAACAAAGAAAGTTTGAGATTTCTTCCAAAGTTACGAAAAAACGAGAGAAATGCAAAAGGAAAGTTTGCTTTTCTTTTCATTTCCGAGTGCCGAGTAAGTTCGGTGAAGCCAAAGTTACGAAAAAAGGTTGATTTTGAGAAGTAATTTTGGAGAATTAACGCAACAAAGTGCATAGACAAAGGCATTTCGAGGAAAAACGAAGTAAGGCGGTAGGTAGGCTCTACGCAAATCTGGGAAGATTGCGGCAAGAGTTAGGTTGCCAAATCGTAACCCTGTCAACCGCTCTCAGAAACAAAGAAAGTGGTGGCTTTTGGCATATGCAAGGTGCCGATTGTCATAGCCGACCTAAACTTTTAACACTTTGGAATCCCTTTGCACAGTTCTTGCCTTGCAAGCGACCGTAGGTCGAGCGGCACCCCTCTGGACACCCGGCCAAGACCGTCGGCAGTGGCCGAACACAGATAGGAACAAGAGACAAGCGAAACGAAATATCAAACCAGCACTGCCTTGATACGGCAGGACTCAGGCGTAAGAATGGCAAGAATCAGGTACAGACCATCCGCATTGTCCTCACTGGCACCCATGCCGATATGGAGCAAATAGAGCAGAGGGGCAGACTGGATGAATGGTGCAAGGATAACATTGACTGGCTCCGTAAGACCTATGGAACTGATAATGTAGTTTCGGCTGTGCTGCATATGGACGAGGAAACAACACATATCCATGCCACCATCGTCCCCATCGTGCAGACTGAGCGTAAGAAACAGAAGGGAGGAGTCCGCGATGTTGATAACATCGTGGAGGGTACCAGGAACAGACCGCCAAGAAGAGATATAGGACGAAAGCCCCTGCTCCTCGTCTGTGCGCTGATGAGGTCATGAGCCGTGCCCGCTCGAACTTGGTCGCTTGCCTATGCAAGAACTCCGCCACGAAGACTGCCACCAGCGTACTTAACGGAGTGAATTCTCTTCTTGGCGGCAACAAGGTGAACCGACTGGAGAAAGAGAACGCCCAACTGCAGAGGGAGGTTGAAGATCTGAATGAGCAGATTGAAAGGCTGCACACCGATATGCAGAAGTTGAAGGACAACCACACAAGAGAACTTAATCGTACTAATGAGCAACACCAGAAGGAGGTGAGCAACTTGAAGCGACTCTTAGACAAGGCTTATAGATGGTTCCCGAGCTTCAAGCGTTTCCTCAATATGGAGCGTGAGTGTTTGGAGTGTGGCTTCAACATGGAACAGACCGACAAACTTCTACACGGACAGCGCATCAATTATAGCGGGTGGCTGCATTCCACTGAGTACAGACGCAATTCACTTGCCAATAATGTCACAGCACAGGTGATAAGGGATGAGAAACGTTTTCTTTTCCTGCACATAAATGGCATGCCAATAGACAAATGGTTCAGGGAACAATTGGGATTGGGACAAACTGAGATTCAGAAGGGAATTAGACTCTAAGCCTATCCCTTTTTCTTGTAAACGAAGTGACTTTTGCCGAAAACATTTGGTCATGTCAGCTGATTGCCGTATATTTGCACAATAAATTAAACTCGGGTGACATGTACGATCAAATACGGGGCGATACGCTTTTAGCCATTTTTTATGGAGGTGTGACGGTTATGGCCATGATGGCAAGTTGCTATCTGTTGTTACGCCGGGCCAACGCCATTGCCCCAGAGATTACACCGCCTATATGCCTGCGACGGTTGACGGGAGTATTCTTTGCTTTCATCGCTCTGAATAACGTGTGGTATATGCAGATCATTTTCCTTGAGTCAAGCGATGATATTAAGATGACCGACCTTATAGGCGGATTGCTTGAGAGTGTGACACTTGCACCTTTGGCGATAGCCATATTGTTTGCTATGCTGCAAGACCGCAGGCGACCGCTGTGGCCCATTGCCGTGATGACGGCACCAGCAGCCTTGGGAATGGTGGCATGCGTTGCCAGTCGCAGCGATGCCCTTTATCCGATGATATATGCCTATGCCCTGCCAGTGACCATTGGCTTAATAATATATATGGTTCGCGAGGTGAGGCGGTACGGCCACTGGCTGCACGACAACTATGCCGACCTGGAGCACAAGGAGGTGTGGCAGAGTTTCGTGGTGCTGGTCATCATTTTGCTGCTATTCGTTATCTATGAGTTTACCAATGAAGGTCTGGCTTATGTGTACGTTATGGTGGCTGTCTATGTCGTACTAATCTGCTACCTCCTCTGGCGAGTAGAGACACTGAGCGCCCTGGCCGTCCAGAAGGTTTCAGAATCTGATAACCTTAAAACCTCAAGACCCCATGACCTCCATGCATTGCTGCAGAAGCACTGCATAGACACACAGCTCTACCTGCAGTACGACCTGACCATTCTCCAACTGGCCAAAGCTATTGGCACCAACCGCTTCTATCTCAGTCAATATTTCTCCAGTCTCGACATGAATTATAATGCCTATATCAACGACCTGCGAATCAATCATTTCATCAGTCTCTACCATAAGGCAGTCGGAGCTCAGTGTTCATTCACCGCTCAGCAGTTGGCACTGGAAAGTGGCTACCGTAGTTACAACACTTTTCGTGATGCTTTCAAACGTAAGACGGGCCTGACGGTGACAGCCTGGATGAAGGCCGCTGAGCGTGAGTAGCTTTGTAAGAAGGTCAAAGCTGCAAACCCTCAATTGACGAAATCAGCAAATAAAGTGACGAAATCAGCAAGAATCACGGCTCAGGAAGTGGGCCGTGATTCCTTTTTGGGAAGGACTTGCTACCTTTGCAGGCAATTTCAGTTAAGTTGTTACCCCAAAAAGTATTTAATCATGAGAAAAACGAAAAAGTGGATGCTTGCCGCCATCCTGACTTGCGGCACGACAACGGTGCTCACTTCATGCAGCAGCAAGGACAACAACCCGGTTCCTGCGAACCCCGGAGATGAGACGGTGAAGGCCGTAGACTACAGCGACGAGGACAACTGGATGCACCAACCTGATGCAACCAAGGATGTCGACTGCTTCTATGTCTATCCGACGGAGTATGTCGATGATTCCGAGGACGCACCCGTATTTGCCGACATCAACGAACCGGCCATGCGCCTGCCGGCTATGCGAACCTATCTCGTACAGGGAACCGCCTTTGAGGATGTCGCTAATGTCTATACTCCCTTCTACAGGCAGTGCAACATGGCCGCTTTGGCCAAAATGTCTATGGAAGATCGTGAAGCTGCCTTCAACTCTGTTCCAAAGACAGATGTGTTTGCAGCCCTCGACTACTATTTTGAGCACCTCAATGGCGGACGCCCCTTCATCCTGGCAGGACACTCGCAGGGCTCCATCATGCAGAGCTTTGTCCTGGCAGAATACATGAAGGCGCACCCTGAGTATCTGAAGCGCATGATCGCAGCCTACGTAATTGGTTTTTCCATCACCGAGGATTATCTCAAAGACAACCCGCATCTCAAGTTTGCAGAGGGAGCCGACGACACTGGCGTGATTATATCGTACAATACTGAGGCGGCCGGCAACGAGAACAACATTGTTGTCATGCCGGGTGCCATCAGTATCAATCCCATCAACTGGAAGCGTGACGAGACTTACGCATCGGCGGAGGAAAGCCTGGGCGGCTACATCTTCAACGAGGAGACGGGATTGCCTGAGGACTATCCACACGCTGCTGATGCCAAGATCGACCTGAAGAGAGGTGTCATCATCACCACGACCAAGGCCGTAGCCCCAGAGACGTTCCCTCTCTTCGGTCCAGCCAGCTTCCACGAGAACGATTATCCGCTGTATTACTATAATATCAAGGCCAATGCTGCCGTGAGAGTTGCAGCTTATAAGAATAAAACTAAAGAATGAGAGCGACGATAATCGTTGGCACAAGCTAAGGAGATGTATGCCAGGGGGTAAAAGACAATCCCCTGGCATCTTTTGTGAGTAACTTACATTTGAGTTCTAAATTATATGCTCCTATAAAATTGGATGATATTTCTGTTTCAGGAAAAAACATTGTAAAAGAATGTGTAGACTTGTGGATAAAACAAGATGTAGCATTGGTAAAGGAGAAAATATGCAACAAACAAAAAATGGTGCTACTGGTGCTACCGAGGATTGCAATATGCTGGTTTTCAGCGTAAAGACGGGTGCACGAAAGGGTGAAAATGGTGCTACCGAAGTGCTACTGTAGTGCTACTATAAGAAATTTCAACAAGCCATTTCGCATATAGGCGAAAGGTATTTTGACTATAGGCGCAAGATGTTTTGCCTATAGGCAAAAGTTTCTTAGCCAGGCGCTCAATACCTGTTTGAATAGTGGTTTGACGCTATTTGTTACGTCTCCATCCCTTTTCTGGTTCCGTTTGAACGAGTCGGAGAAACCATTTGAACGAGCGGAAGATGACGTTTCTTTCACCAGAAAGTGTCCTTTCATTGAAAAAAATGGACTGTTTCCTTGCATTTTCCCTTATTTTTTCGTATCTTTGCACAATAGATTGACATAAAGAATAAAGCAACAAATACACATGAAGATTACTAAGCTAAAAACCCGTTACGGAGAGTTTGGTTCACCAGTGTCTACAGAACTGGAAGCCATTGTGGAGCGCATGCGCTCCGAGGACAGCAAGGTGGCTACGGAGACGATACGCAGGGCAACCCTTCAGTTGCGGCTGATGATGGAGCAGGGCATGCCCCGCTACCAGCTGAAGGACACGGACCGCCTGCCGTATCTGCTGTTCTCTGCCACCTTCGGGAAGGGCGGGCTGGAACATCCCAACACGTTCACCCGGCTCCTGCTGCTCAACATCCCCTGCCCCAAGGGTATGCAGGGCGTTAACGAAATGAAGCAGCTCGTGTCGCAAGTGCCTTACACCATGCTGGCCTTTGCCGGCGCAAGCGGCGTGACGCTGAAGGTGGTGGTGCGCTGTGCCTACAGCGGCGGTGCGACTCCCTGGGTTTGCGGCAAGGGCAAGGGCATGAGCCTCGACACTCCCGCCTACCTCACCTTCCTGAAAGATGCCCAGCAGACGGCGGCACGTATGTACACGGCCCTGGTGCAGTGCAACCTCATCGTGGACGAGCCGTCGATAGTGGAGGGCTGTCGTCTGGCTCACGACCCCAAACTGTACTACAACCCCCGGGCACAGGAGCTGCCCGTCATACATGATGAAGCGGGCGTGCTGCAGCCCTACAACGGCACACGTGCTGACGACGACGGCACCGTGGTGTGGTATCCCGACTCCGACGAGCAGGAGCGTTACAAACTGGAGTTCTATACCTGCATGAAGAAAGCGGTCGACGAGTGCGCCGGCAATCCGGACCACGCACTGGCACTCCTGGCAACCTACTGCCACAAGGCAGGGCTGGAGGAAGAGGCCTGCATCACCCGCACGTCGTGGGACCACCGTTTCAAGCCGCTGGGCGACGACCTCATCCGCAAGGTGTTCCGCACAACCTACGACAAGCCCTACAACGGGAGGACGCTCTCGCAGATGAACGAGAAGGAGCGCATTATCCGCTTCATAGAGAACTTCTTCGCCCGTCGCTACCAGCTGCGCTACAACGCGGTGAAACAGCAGACGGAGTTCCGGCCCAACAACCTGACCTTCAGGCAGTGGCAGCCGCTGACAGACCGTCAGCTGAAAAGCATCGTGGTGGAGCAGATGAAGGAGGGCGGCGAGAGCTGGATGAACGACATCCGCATCTACATAGAGAGTGCGCACATCAAGGAGTACAACCCCGTACACGAGTTCCTTGCCGGTTGTGGCGACTGGGACCGCAAGGCCAACTACATCGAGGACTTCGCCCGCCGACTGCCCACCGACTACGAGCTGTGGCCCAAATACTTCCACCGCTGGTTCCTGGCGATGGTGGCACAGGCCATGAACATCAACCGCGACTACGGCAACTCGATGGTGCCGATGCTCATCGGTGGCGAGGGCATCAAGAAGTCCGTCTTCTGCAAGAACATCCTCCCGCCGTCGATGCGCGAATACTACATGGACGACATCAAGATGCAGAATGCCGAGCAGGTGGAGCGCGTACTGGGCCGCATGTGGCTCGTATGCATCGACGAGTTCAACGCCAAGACGGACCGTGAGCAGGCCAAGGTGAAGCGGCTCCTGACGGAGAAGGACGTGCAGACGCGCAAGATGCGCTCGTCGGAGTACACGATGACCCAGCGCCTCTGCTCGTTCATCGCCACCACCAACGACCCCACGCCGCTCTCGTCGGCAGAGGGCAACCGCCGCTATCTCTGCATCGAGGTGAAGGGCGAGATTGACATGTCGGAGCGCGTGCCTTACAAGCAGATGTACGCCCAGGCCGTCGCAGAACTGAAGAGACCCGACTGCCTCTACTGGTTCACCTCCGAGGATGAGCACATCATCCGCGAGCACAACCAGCCGTATATGGAGGAATCGTCGTCGGAGGGGGTATTGCCCGGCATTTTCGAGCCCACCACCGAGCACACAAGACAAAATCTGTGGCGGCTGGTGGACATCCAGCAGGAGCTTTCCAAACACCTGAGCACCAAGGATGTGCCCAGCCTGAAGGCACTCTCTGCGGCCATCAAGGCACTCCGCTGGCCCAAAGGAGCCATCAACGGTGTCAGAGGATACTACCTGAAACTGGGCATAAAGGACTCGCAGTAGTACGAAAATCGCCAGATGGTGCTACTGAGTAGCACCTCGGTAGCACCATTTTCATGATTTCGTGCACCCGTCCCTACGCTGATAATCAGTGGTTTACAATCCTCGGTAGCACCAGTAGCACTATTTTTTTGCTTATTCTCACATACTGGTGGTTTTCACATACTCTAAGCTGGGTAAAGGCTGGCTGATGGTCGCTGCCTGGCTTATAGAATACCGTCATAGTCTCTGATGGCTTGGCGCCATTCATCTGGGAACGGTATGGACAGCTTTTGCTCCAGGTCATACAGCACCAATATCGACAGACAGCGGCTCTTCACTTCCTGCGTGTCGATGTCGAATATTTCCTGTTCCAGACGGAAACTCTTGTTGCCGAGCACTACTGTACGGGTGCGGACGGCAATTCTGTCTGCGCCCTTTATCTGGGCAAAAAACTCCACCTCTATCTTTACCACAAAAATAGCATACCGATCCCAGTCAAAGCCTTTGCACACGGTGGAGACATAGTCGGTCTTGCCAGAGTCGTAGAACTGAAAATATATGGTATTGTTCACGTGCCCGAACTTGTCAACATCGTTGAAACGTATCTGAAGCGGCACCACATTGCGATAATCGTTATTTCTTTCCTCTGTCATCTTGCAAGTCAAAATTGTGGAAATCGGCTGCAAAGATACGAAATAAGAACGAAATCTTTTGGCGTAGCTGCGAAAAAGTACAATATTTAACATTTTAGCGTATGTCGGATCAGCCAACGCCGGCCTGGCATGGCCTAAGGATAAGTCGCTTTACGATAATGGCGAAAAGTTAGGATAAAGAATGATGAACCATGCATTAGCCAACTCCTAAGCTGCCCTTAGCCATACTATAGGCTGCTTATAGCATTTCTGAGGCGGAGTAAGTTCGCCAACTTGTTGGCAAAGGTGTAAAAAAGTCGAGAGTTAAGAGTGAAAGTTAATAGTTTTTTGTATCTTTGCACTCAAAATATGATGTTAGAACTGCACAATGTGACCATAGGCCAGCGGATTCGCTCCCTGTCGCTGACAGTCGCCGACGGACAGATGGTTGGTCTCTCGGGCTCGCAAGGCTCGGGCAAGACCACGTTGCTGAGGGCAGTTCTGGGCCTGATACCCATCGACGGGGGCCATATCAGCATCGATGGCGAACTGCTGACACCTAGGTCGGCCCCCTACTTCCGCCGCCAGATGGCCTACGTCCCACAACACCTCTCAGTTCCAGAGGGTTACAACAAGTTGGACACCAGCTATCTGTCGCTGCTTCGCAAGGCTGTCGAGTCGGACAAGTCGTTGCTCATCGTCGACGAGCCGGCTCAGCCCGTCAGCGAAGACGACCTTCAGGCCATCGACCGGCTGTTGCGACAAGCCACCCAGCGAGGGGCTGCCGTGCTGGCAGTCAATTCACGAATCCTGCAAAATCAAGTCCGGCTATGAAGGTGTTCTATCTGCTCGTCGTCCTCTCCGTCCTCTTGTGGAAGGCCTACTACGCTTGGCTGCGTGGCGTGAATGCCTATGCCAAGGACCGTCGCGACCACAACTCGCTCTTCGAGTACCTGCTGGGCAACGGAGCCACAGAGGCAGAAGCCCTGCGCCCCTTCCTGCTCCATGCACTCGACAGAGCCTTCCGCCCCCTGCTCTCCCAATGGCGCCTGCTGCTCATCCTTCTGGCCTTCGCACTCCTCATGGGCCTCATTGTCGACACACTCACCGTTCTGCAAGCCCTCTTCTACCTGCTCATTCTCCTGCTTCTCGTCGCCCTCGCCCTCCTTCTGGCCATCTACCTTTTCACGCGTGCCAGGAAGTGATCTTTTTACTCAACAGGTACCTAACCCCCAATCGTATTACGACTGAGCACCCTTCACTCGTAATACGAAGGCCCTTCACTCGTAATACGATTTAACGTCCGCTACCAGTCTGCTTCTTGACGACGGGCAAGAAACATTTGGGGAAGATGAAAAAAAATGGTAAAGACTGCAAGTGTTTGCTGATTTTTTTGTAATTTTGCAGCCTCAAAGGATAATAATAGGAAAAGATTATGGGTGGCTTCTTTGGCACAATCTCGAAAAAGGACTGCGTAAACGACTTGTTTTACGGGACCGACTACAACTCGCACTTAGGTACAAAACGCGCCGGATTGGTGACTTTCGACGAGGAAAGCGGCTTCCACCGCTCCATTCACTCGTTGGAGCGCCAGTATTTCCGTTCGCGTTTCGAGGACGAACTGGACCAGTTTAAAGGATGTCAGGGACTGGGTGTCATCAGCGATACAGACCCTCAGCCCATCATTGTCAACTCGCACCTGGGGCGCTATGCTGTGGTTACTGTGGCCAAGATTAACAACCTGCGCGAGATAGCTGACGACCTGCTGAAACAGCGCATGCACCTGAGCGAGATGTCTGCCAACAACATCAACCAGACGGAGCTGGTGGCCCTGCTCATCAACATGGGCGACACGTTTGTGGAGGGCATCAACAAGGTGTACCAGAAGATAGAGGGCTCGTGCTCTATGCTGATTCTGACGGAGGATGGTGTCATTGCTGCCCGCGACTTCTTAGGACGAACGCCCGTCGTGATTGGTCAGAAGGAGGGTGCCTATGCGGTATCGAGCGAGACAACGAGTTTCCCCAATCTGGACTATCAGGTGGTGCGCGACCTGGGTCCTGGCGAGATTGTCCGTCTGCGTGCCGATGGGGTGGAAGTGATGCAGAAACCCCTTTCGCGTTGTCAGATATGTTCGTTCCTCTGGGTTTACTACGGATTCCCTGCCAGTGACTATGAGGGCATTAATACAGAATATGTACGCGAGAAGAATGGCCGCCTGATGGGCGAGAAGGACCAGGAGCTGGAGGCTGACCTGGTGTGTGGCATTCCTGACTCGGGAGTGGGCATGGCCCTGGGCTACTCGCACGGCAAGAATATAGCCTACAAGCGTGCCGTGGTGAAGTATACACCAACATGGCCCCGCTCGTTTACCCCTGGCAATCAGATACGCCGCGACCTGGTGGCCAAGATGAAGTTGATTCCCAATCCGGCTATCTTGAAGGACCAGCGCATCGTGTTCTGCGACGACTCTATCGTTCGTGGCACCCAGCTGCGCGACAATGTCCGCACGTTCTTCGAATATGGCGCCAAGGAGGTGCATGTCCGCATCTCGTGTCCGCCATTGGTCTATGGATGTCCGTTCATCGGATTCACCACGTCGAAGACAGACATGGAGCTCATCACACGCCGCATCATCAAGGACTTTGAGGGAGACGACAAGAAGAACCTGGAGAAATATGCCCAGACGGGTACGCCGGAGTACCAGCGCATGGTGGACGAGATAGCCCACAGGCTGGGCCTGACCAGCGTGAAGTTCGCTTCGCTGGAGGACTTGATAGACTCTATCGGCCTGCCTAAGGAGTGTGTCTGTACGCATTGTTTCGACGGTACCAGCTACTGTCACAAGAAGGACGGAGAAGAATAAAAAAACATAAAAAAACTCGCGGATTGCGGGTTATTCGCCGTTTTTTCGTACCTTTGCAAGCTGAAATAAACATATAGAAGCGTGAAAATACGACAAGTGCTTAGCGCCCTTGAACAGTTCGCGCCTCTGCCCTTGCAGGAAAGCTGGGATAATGCTGGCCTGCAGGTAGGACTGACAGAGGCGGAGGTTTCAGGGGCATTATTGTGTCTGGACGTCAACGAGCAGATTGTTGACGAGGCCGTTCGGAAAGGCTGCAACCTCATTGTGAGCCACCATCCGTTGCTGTTCCGCGGACTGAAGCAGGTCAGCGGAGGCGACTACGTGCAGCGTTGCGTCATCAAGGCCATCAAGAACGACATAGTGGTGGCATCTATGCATACCAACATGGACAATGCCATGAATGGCGTCAACTGGAAGATTGCAGAGAAGCTGGGCCTGGTGAATGGGCGTTTCTTCGCCCAGAAGCAGGTGGATGGCGTAGAGGCCGGTAGTGGCGTAGTAGGGGAATTGCCCCAGCCAATGGCTGCCAAGGACTTCATCCAGCTGGTGAAGGAGCGCTTCCAGGTGGAGTGTGCCATGTGCAATGAGTTGCTGGCACGACCTGTCAGGAAGGTGGCCATCTGTGGTGGAGCAGGCGATTTCCTGTTGGACGACGCAATGCGGGAAGGGGCTGACGCTTTTATCACGGGCGAGATGCACTACCACGTATACTTCGACCACGAGCAGCAGGTGCAGATCTGTGTCATTGGTCATTATCAGAGCGAGCAGTACACCTCGGAAATCTTCCGCGACATCATTCAGCGGGAGTGTCCTGGAGTGCGCACAGAGATAGCAGAGACGAATACAAATCCTATAAAATACATTTAAGTTATGGCAAAGAAAGATCCAATGGAGATGCCGGTTGAGGAGCGTCTGAAGACCCTCTATCAGCTGCAGACCACGCTCTCGGGAATTGACGAGAAGCGTGCCTTGAGAGGCGAACTGCCTCTGGAAGTACAGGACCTCGAGGACGAAATCGAGGGTCTGACCACCCGTATCGACAAGATTCAGCGCGAGATAGCTGAGTTTGAGCAAGCCATCACCCTGAAGAAGGGCGAGATTGAGACTGCCAAGGCCAGCGTGGAGCGCTACAAGAATCAGCTGAACGAGGTGAAGAACAATCGCGAGTACGACACGCTGTCGAAGGAGATTGAGTTCCAGTCGCTGGAAATTGAGCTCTGCAACAAGAAAATCAAGGAGGCTACTGCTCGTATTGAGGAGAAGAAAGCTGAGCTGGCTCAGAGCCAGGAGGTTATCGATGACCGCCGTCAGGCCCTGGAGGCCAAGAAGAGCGAACTGGACGAGATTATGGAAGAAACCCGTGCTGAGGAAGACAAGCTGAAGGCAAAGGTAAAGGACCTGGAGGGTAAGATTGAGTCTCGTCTGCTGACCTCATTCAAGCGTATCCGCAAGAATGCCCGCAACGGTCTGGGCATTGTCTATGTCCAGCGTGATGCATGTGGCGGTTGCTTTAACAAGATTCCACCCCAGCGCCAGTTGGACATCAAGATGCACAAGAAGGTCATCGTCTGCGAGTATTGCGGACGTATCCTCATCGACCCGGAGTTGGCTGGTGTGAAGATTGCCACTACTGGTGTCGCTGATGGCAAGAAGACCCGCAAGCGTGCTATTCGCAAGACAACGAAGGCTGCTGACGAGACTCCTGAGGTCCCTGAGGCAGAGGCATAAATAGAAGATAAAGCCGCAGATGGTTTTCCATCTGCGGCTTTTCAGTTATAATTGTGAGTAGTCAGGCACTTCCTGCAGAAAGTCGTATCGGCGGTGTTCATAGTCCATGCGACAACAAATATGCTGCACACCGTTGGACATCATCAGATAGTCGACGTGGAGTAGGAAGTTATAGGCTGATATCTGGTCAAACACCCGCTGTGTCAACGAAACGGCGGGTGCTTTGTATTCTATAATCATCTGTGGCAGGGCCATCTTATTATACAATATGGAGTCACATCGAAGTGTCTTCTCGCCGCATTTCAATGCAATCTCGTTGCCTAAAAGCCCTTTGGGATAGCCCTTGCACTCCACCAGCCAGTGTGTGAAATGCTGGCGCACCCATTCCTCCGGAGTCAGGGCCACGTAGCGTTTACGCAGGAAGTCGAAAATCTCAGGCTTCTCGCGTGTTCCTCTCACTTTCACGTCGTATGCTGGTAGGTTAAGCTCATTCATTTCGCGTACAAAGTTACGGAATTAGTGAGAGAAATGAGAAGAAAAAGGAGGTTTTCTCAGAATAATTTCGTAATTTTGCAGCATGGCTCAAGCAGCAGTAACCTACTCCAGCATCATGAGCGACCTCAAGGCCCGCCAGTTCAAGCCCCTCTATTACCTGATGGGCGACGAGCCTTATTATATCGATAAGATCAGCGACTGGATAGCGGAGAACGTGCTACAACCCGAGGAGCGTGACTTCAACCAGACAGTTCTCTTTGGCTCAGACGTCAATGCCTCGCAAATAGCTGATGTAGCCCGTCGTTATCCTATGATGGCTGACTATCAGGTCGTTATCGTCAAAGAGGCCCAGAACATCAAGAATGTGGAACCGTTGGAGAAGTATCTGAAGAATCCTATGCCTTCCACCATTCTGGTCATGTGCCATAAGAATGGCAAGATAGACGGACGAAAGACTGCTTATATTAAGGCTGTACGAGAGACTGGTGTCCTGTTTGAGAGCCAGAAACTGAAAGAAAGAGACCTACCTCCCTTCATCGAGAACTACCTGACGGCCCGTAATGCCTCTATTGACCCAAAGTCAACCCAGATTATTGCTGACTCCATAGGCTCGGACCTGAGTCGTCTGACAAGTGAACTGGACAAGGTGCTGCTGTCTTTGCCAGAACAGGACAGGAGAGTGACACCACAGGTGGTGGAGGACCAAATAGGGGTTAGTAAGGACTTCAACGGTTATGAGTTGCGTGATGCCTTGGTACATCGCAATGTCTTTAAAGCCAATCAGATCATCAAGTATTTCGATGATAATCCCAAAGCGGGAAGCATTTATGCTTTCCTTCCATTAATCTTTAACTATTTCCAAAATCTGATGATTGCCTACTACTGTCCCCAGAAGGGCAGTCAGGAGGCACTGGCCCAGTGGTTGGATTTTAAGTCCCCTTGGCCTGCACGTGAGTACATGACTGGCATGAGGAATTACTCGGGTATGAAGGTAATGCAGATTCTGAGTAAAATAAGAGAAATAGACGCTAAAAGTAAGGGGTTAGACAACCCCAATACCCCTCCTGGGGAGCTAATGAAGGAATTAATTTTCTTTACATTACACTAAAAAAGGGGCATTTTCGGTGCCTCTTTTTCCTAGAATGCAATTTTTCCTGAACATAGAAAAATGGCCTCAAACGCCGATGGCTACGAGGTTTCTTGAAAAAATAAGCTCTCATATTTCGCGAATTTCTAATTTTCCGTCCGACAGTCCAGAATTCGCTCAAAAATCGCAATTTTCGCAAAAAGAAGGCATCCGGATTTGGGTTTAAGTAATTTTAAAGTTTAATATAATGAATTTGAAACACTAAATTAATACAGAATACTAAATCAAGAAACGAAACCCTAAGATAAAAGTGTAGATTACAAAGCAAGAATAATATTCTAAATATAGATATACAAACCCAAATATTTTCATTTAAAAAGAAAAACCAATACATATACAAATCGGATAATAATCCTATAAACGACTAAAAATCAGATAGTTAATTCAATTCATTCGCAAAGTGGTCTATAACGGCAGGAGCTAAAGAAAATAAAATATGCATATTGCGCATTAACAAGAGAAATTAGTCATAAATATCGTTTTAGAACTCAGTTATTTAGATTATTAATGTTCAAGGCACCCTTTGTAATGATTTAGTTCTTGGAATTTGGATTTATAATTGTAAAGTGCAAATTCAGCACCAGAGCACTTTAGGATTTAGAATTCAAAACTTAAAATCTAAAGTTTAAGAATTAAAATTTCCTTTAGATTTCTTGCGGGAGTCAAAAATTTGTTTTACCTTTGTAAAGTCAAACTAAAATGGGCTTTTTGCCCCTATTTTCGACTTAGATGGAAACAAAAGACAGAATTCGCATGATTATGGAAGATCAGCACATGACTCAACAGGTGTTTGCTGACTTCCTCCAGCAGTCACCTGCTACCCTGAGCAGCATCTTTAATGGACGTACTCGTCCAACTCTAAACATTGTTGATGCTATCAAAATGAAAATTCCTAACATCAGTATTGAATGGCTTCTTTATGGTACTGGTGACATGTATGTCTCCCACCCCAGTGACCGGGAAGCGGCATCTTCTGTCGAATCCGGAGGTACTATTGAGCCAATGCTTAATTTCGATTCACCTGCTTCACCTCGTCCTGCGACGAGTGTTCCGTCGTCAATTTCTCAACAGAATATGAGAGGTACACATCAGGAATTCGCTCATGAGGAGGTCAGGATTGTAGAAAAGGATCCTCGAAAGGTGACAGAGATCCGGGTCTATTATGACGACCAGACCTATGAGACCTTTGTCCCAGCCAAGAAATAGGCTGGTAAATCAGTGGTTATAGCATACTATTCTTAAAAAGTAGTCTGAGATTTTGGCTGTTTTGCGAAAAACAGCTAACTTTGCAGACGTTATGAAGAAGTATATCCTTGACTTGAAGGTTCGGGCTGTCGAACAGCTTAGTCCGAAACACGTGCTTATCAGGCTTACGGATGATAAGCCATTGCCTGAGATGCTTCCAGGCCAGTTTGTGGAGGTACGTGTCGATGGTTCACCATCTACATTTCTACGTAGACCTATTTCCATCAATTTTGTGGATAAGGCTCAGAACGAGCTTTGGCTGATGGTGGCCATGGTTGGCGATGGTACACGCCAGCTGGGATGTTTGAAAGCTGGAGACGTGCTGAATTGCGTACTTCCTTTGGGCAATACGTTTACGATGCCTGCTTCCCCGGCAGAGAAAGTCCTTTTAGTAGGTGGTGGCGTAGGGGTTGCCCCTATGCTCAATCTGGGCGCTGCATTGAAGGAGATGGGATGTGAGCCTACATTCCTGTTAGGTGGTCGGTCAGCAAAAGACCTGCTGGAGTTGGATATATTTAATAGGTACGGGCGAGTTTGTCTGACGACAGAGGATGGCTCCGTGGGCGAGAAAGGTTTTGTGACCAATCACTCCGTGCTGCACGAGCATTTCGACCGTATTGCCACTTGTGGCCCAACACCCATGATGAAAGCTGTGGCCCGTTATGCCACGGAGAAGGGTATCGAGTGTGAGGTCTCTCTGGAGAACATGATGGCCTGTGGCCTGGGGGCCTGTCTGTGTTGTGTGGAAAAAACCACCGAAGGCAATCTGTGTGTTTGTAAAGACGGGCCTGTGTTTAACGTAAAACGTTTGTTATGGCAAATTTAAGAGTTAGTATAGGCGCTCTGGCGCTAAAAAACCCGGTGATGACGGCCAGTGGTACCTTTGGGTATGGTCTTGAGTTTCAGGATTTTATTCCTCTCGACGAACTGGGAGGCATTATCGTAAAGGGTACAACCCTTAAGCCCCGCCAGGGCAATGACTATCCTCGCATGGCCGAGACTCCTCAAGGCATGCTGAATTGCGTAGGACTGCAAAACAAGGGAGTTGACTATTTCTGTGAGCACATCTATCCCCAGATTAAGGATATCGATACCAATATGATTGTCAATGTCAGTGGTTCCTCTCCTGAGGACTATGCCGAATGTGCTGCACGGATTGACGCTTTGGACAACATCCCTGCTATTGAGCTGAATATCTCGTGTCCTAATGTCAAGGATGGCGGTATGGCCTTTGGAGTAACCTGTGCAGGAGCCTCCAGCGTAGTTAAGGCTGTTCGTGAGCGTTATCATAAAACACTGATAGTCAAGCTCTCTCCTAATGTGACGGACATTACGGAGATAGCCCGTGCTGTAGAGGCAGAAGGTGCAGACAGTGTCTCACTCATCAATACGCTGATGGGCATGGCCATTGATGTCGAGCGTCGTAAGACCGTGTTGAGCATCAATACTGGAGGCTTGAGTGGCCCAGCGGTCAAGCCTGTGGCCCTTCGTATGGTCTGGCAGGTTGCTAAGGCCGTGAAGATACCTGTGGTCGGTTTAGGGGGTATTAGTACTGCCAAGGATGCCATCGAGTTCTTTATGGCAGGTGCCACGGCTATAGAGATAGGTACGGCTAATTTCCTTGATCCTGCAGTAACCATTAAGGTACGCGATGGTATCAGCCAGTGGCTTGATAGCCATGGATGTCAGTCGGTGCAGGAAATCATCGGTTGCCTGGAATAACAGACAGGTCTTTGCGATAGTTTAAAAGAAATGAGAGCGGCTCCTTTGGAGTCGCTCTCAACCAACACAAAAACTAAACTAGACTTAACTAAACTTATCTCAGATTTTCACAAACCCTTTGATAAGCTGTTGCAAAGATAGTATAAAAGTTTTAAACTACCATGCTTTTTTCGGTTTTTTTTGCATTTTCGTCCAAAAATGTTATATTTTCGTAGAGTTATTCAACAAATAATGGTCTAAAATGACACATGCAGCCATTGCTTCCACCACAGGAACAGCTCTGGGCAGAACGCACGGGTCATGGCGTCCTTTAGCAGTTAAAGTTGTTTCTTGTCCATGGATGTCTACGGTCTTTTGTTCGCGGAGTAGGGTAGCAACAGGTTTGAAGGCTACCCGGAAGTAGATATCCTGTCCGTTGGAGATACCCCCTTGGATGCCCCCGCTATGGTTGGTAGTGGTCGTTATCTGGCCGTCAACAACGTGGAATTCGTCATTTTGCTCAGAGCCTCGTTGCGTTACACCACCAAATCCTTCGCCATATTCAAAGCCTTTGACGGCATTGATGCTTAGCATTGCTGCCCCCAGCTCGGCATGTAGTTTCCCGAACTCTGGTGCTCCCAAGCCGGCAGGACAGCCTTTGATGACGCCTGTAATCACTCCACCAATGGTATCCCCCTCGGCTTTGACCGCCTCAATGAGGCGTATCATCTCCTCAGCCTTCTCCGGATCAGGACAGCGCACGATGTTACCCTCCGTCTTGCTCAGGTCATATTTCCTGTAGTCATGCTCCAAGGCAATATTCCCCACTTGCGATGTATAGGCCTGAATCGTGATGCCCAGCTGCTTCAGTGCCATCTTGGCCAAAGCCCCTGCCACACAACGGCTGATGGTGATACGGGCAGAGGAACGACCACCTCCTCTATGGTCGCGCGTACCATATTTATAATAGTAAGTGTAGTCTGCATGCGATGGTCGGAACAAATCCTTCATGTTGTCGTAGTCGCCAGAATGTTGATTCTGATTCCTGACCATGAAGCCAATAGGACAGCCTGTTGACTTTCCCTCAAACACCCCACTGAGCAGTTCCACCTGATCCTGTTCCTGACGGCTTGTCGTGATATTGCTTTGTCCAGGACGACGACGGTTCAGCTCTTGCTGGATGAACTCCATGTCTATAGGAATTCCAGCAGGCATTCCGTCAACTATGCCGCCTATGGCCTCGCCATGACTCTCACCGAAAGTCGTTAGCCTGAAAATATGTCCAAACGTATTCATCTTAATTGCAGTTACCACAGTCGCAGCCTCCACTACAGCCTTGGTCTCCGTGGCAACCTCCGCCACAGCCACCGCAGCCTCCAGTCAGGTGAGCCACCAGCTGCTCTATCTCTTTGGTCGTTGCCGGACGGTTTTCCAGCACAGAGCCCTTGAAGTGCAGGGTCTCGCCAGCCAGCGGATGGTTCAAGTCGACCTTGACCTTCTCTGCTCCCACTTCTACCACACGACCGTAGAAACGCTGGCCTTCCTCGTTTTGCAGGGGAATGACAGCATCCTCGTAGATGTGCTCATGGTCAAACTGGCCGTTGATGCAGAACATCTCACGCTCCAAGTCCAGCAAATGCTCTTCAAGATAGTCGCCATAAGCCTGTTCCTTGGGAATCGCAAAGTCGAACGTAGCCCCTTTCTCCAAGTCTGCCAATTCCTTCTCAAAGGCATCAAGTGCAACACCGAAACCGGTAATCAACTGGAAAGGACGCTCCTTGGTGGCCTCTTCCATCATCTCCAAGCCGTCCTCACCGTCCACAAACAGCTGGTAGGCCACTTCCATGTATTGATTCTTTTTCTCCATAAATGCTTGTTGAGTTTCGTTTTGGCTACAAAAGTAATAATAATATGTCGAAAAGCCAAATTTATGGGCTAAAAAAGCACCAGATTGACGAAGGTCAACCATTTTAACGTTTTGTTGACCTCAGTCAAGAAAAGGGCCTGTGTTCGCAAACAATACCTTGAAAAGTTTGGTCGGTAACAAAAAACGCCGTACCTTTGCATCGTCAATCAGCAAGAGTGCTGATGATCCAACACAGGATAACAATAGTATTAATTAAAGAAAGAAAGGGTAAAAAAATGAAAAGATTGTTTATGGTAGTCGTAGCCATGCTGAGCATGACAATGACATTTGCAGAGAATGAGAATGCAGCCAACGTCAACAACACTGAGGCTTACAACATGACAGTCAATATGAAAAAGCTTGGCCAGGCACTGAACCTGTCTAAGGATCAGGTGGAGAGCTTTGCTGAGATTCATAAGACTTTCAGCGCTGAGATGCAGTTTGCTGCACAGGCTTCAGGTGAGGAGCGTGAGAAGATGGTCAACAAGGCCATTGGTAAGGATTTGGCTTACATGGACTACATCCTGAACCGCGACCAGTATCGTCGTTACGTGATGCTGTTGAACATGACTCTCCACAACCGTGGTCTGAAGTAAGAAAGTCTATTTTGTTTCATCATTTAACAAGCCGTTGTTCCAAAAAGGGGCAGCGGCTTCTTTATTTCTTAAAATCATGCAAAAAGTTTGGTTATGTCAACATTTAATTGTAATTTTGCAATCGCAAAGTGCCCTTAGGGCATCTATACGTATAGAGAAACAATGAGTCAAGTGGAGGGAACGCCCAAGTGGTTGGTGCTTCGCACCTTTAATCGTAAGGAGATGGAGGTCAGCTCATTCTTACAGCAGAATGGACTGCGCCATTTCATTCCGATGACCTACCAGGAGCGTCTTACCATTGGCCAGGAGAAACCCCGTCGGGTGCTGGTGCCAGTCATCCACAACTATGTCTTTCTCCAGAAGTCTGGCGATGAGGCCGATATGCGTACCATGCTGGCCAACTGCCGGATACCGGTGCAATTCCTGACTCAGCGCGAATCAGGTCATCTGTGTGAGATTCCGGACCGTGACATGGTTGAGTTTCGTCTGCTTTGTGACCCGGACTATAGCAAGACACCTACCGAGTTTCTCGATGCCGGTGAGGCCGAGGTCCTTCCGGGGCGTGAGGTGGAGGTCATCCATGGTCCCTTTGTAGGGATTCATGGCAAGCTCTATAAGAAGAACCAGAAATATTGGTTCATCAAGACCGTAGGGGGCGTTAGCGTCATGATGCGTATCTCCCGCTGGTACTGCAAACCAATAGATAGTTAGTAAGCTAGTAATATAATTTTAAGGTATATAATGTTGAGACGTATTATTTTAACAGCCATATTAGTTGTTGTGACTGCGGTCTGCGCTTTCGCTCAGATGTCCGACTCTCAAGTTCTGGAGTTCTATGCCCGTGAAATCAAGGCAGGTACTAGCCAGTCGCAGATAGTGACCAAGCTTATTCAACGTGGTGTCAAGGTTGACCAAATCCGTCGTCTCCGCGACCAGTATGGAGCCCAGATGAATGGTCAGAGCCAGACAAAGAAAAATACGAGTACTGGAAATAATGTTTCAACCCTTCGTCGAAATAACGAACCTGCCACAACTTCTTCACAACAGTATGTGACTGGCAAGCAGACCGAAACAGGAGTTTATCCAACAGATAGGCAATATACACAAGGTGACATATGGACAGATGTTAATATGCAGCCTAATATGCAGCCAAATATGGAGCCGAATATGGAACCGAATATGCAGTCGAATATGCAGTATAACATGCAGTCGAATATGCAGTATAACATGCCGCCCAACATGCAGTATAATATGCAGCCAGGTGTCAATCAGGGTTATTATCCATATTTTCAAGATGTAGATTTGGACAAGGTGAAGAAGGTATTTGGACGTGACATATTTAACCAACGTGCCCTAAGCTTCGAGCCAAACATGAATATTGCAACTCCCGAGAATTATGTGCTCGGCCCTGGTGATCAGGTTATTATTGACATTTATGGTGCATCTCAGAAGAACCTTCAGTTGGAAGTCTCTCCCGAGGGTACTGTTACGGTTCCAGATTATGGCCCCATACAGATTGGTGGTATGAGTGTTGCTGCAGCCAATGCTAAGATTCGTCGTAGTCTTGGCTCTCGCTATAGCAGTTCTGAAATTAAGCTTACTGTTGGCCAGACCCGTACTATCCTCGTCAATGTCATGGGTGAGGTTCGTCTCCCAGGAACCTATACGCTTAGTGCCTTTGCAACAGTTTTTCATGCACTCTATTTGGCAGGAGGTATCAATGACTTGGGTACGCTTCGTAACATTAGGGTCTACCGTGGTGGTCGTCTTATTACGGTAGTGGATATTTATGAATATATCCTTAACGGTCGTCTGGCAGGCAATATCCGTCTACAAGAGAATGACGTCATTCAGGTGGGTGTCTATGATTGTCTGGTTGACGTTGCTGGTAATGTCAAACGCCCGATGTCATATGAGATGCGTCGAAGTGAAAGTGTCGGTACGCTCATTAAGTATGCAGGTGGTTTTTCGGGCGATGCCTACAAGAAAGCAGTCCGTTTGATCCGTAAGACAGGTGAGAAATATGCCGTCTACACTGTCGACGAGTTTGATATGAATTCCTTTAGAGTCGATGATGGAGACTCAATTACTGTTGATGGAATACTTGACCGTTACGACAATATGGTTGAAATCAAGGGAGCTGTATTCCGTCCGGGTAAGTATCAGTTAGGGAAAGGAATCACTTCTGTTCGTTCCCTCATCCAGCAGGCCGAAGGAGTCACAGAAGAAGCTTTTACGGCCCATGCCATTCTCCATCGTATGAAGTCCGATCGTACTCTCGAAGCCATACCTGTCGATGTACAGGGCATAATGCAGGGTACAGTGGCGGACCAGCCTTTGCGCAATGAAGATGTACTTTTTATTCCCACAAAGTCTGACCGAATCAGCGACCGTACGCTGACCATCGGTGGTGAGGTATTCTCGCCAGGTATCTACCAGTATGCTGCAAATACCACAATCGAAGACCTTATCATGCAAGCAGGCGGTTTGACAGATGCTGCATCAACTGCCAAAGTCGATGTCTCGCGTCGTATTGTAGATCCTAAGGCAACCACTTCTTCCAAGGAGATTTCTAAGACCTTTACGTTCTCTGTCAAGGATGGGTTCGTTGTCGACGGATCAGACAGGTTCACGTTGGAGCCCTACGATGTCGTTCAGGTTCGTCGAAGTCCTGGCTTCCAGACCCCTCGCATGATTACGGTTTCTGGTGAGGTCATGTTTGAAGGTTCTTACACCTTAATCACAAAAAACCAACGTCTTTCTGATGCAGTCAATGCTGCGGGTGGCGTGACAGATCAAGCATATGTTCGAGGGGCTCGTTTGGAGCGTGAGATGGATGATGACGAGAAAGCTCGTCGCGACTTCTTGCTCCACCAGCTGCGTATGCAGAGTGACGACAAGGATACTATAAATATTAATCAGCTCCAGTTAGGTGACACCTATTCTGTGGGTATTCATCTTGACGAGGCTTTGGCTCACCCAGGATCAGATGCAGACATTCAAATTCGAGAAGGTGACCGTTTAGTGGTTCCGGAATACAATGGTGTTGTCAAGATTTCTGGTGATGTGATGTTCCCCAATACGGTGGCTTATCAGGCAGGTAAAGATTACAAGTGGTATGTCAATCAGGCTGGAGGCTTCGGCAACCGAGCCAGAAAGAGTAGGACATGGATTGTCTACCAGAATGGCACCATGTCAAAAGTTGGACGTGGTGTCAAGGTTGAGCCAGGTTGTGAGATAGTCGTTCCGAGTAAGCCTAAGCGTGATGGATCGCGACTGACACAGTGGTTGACTTTAGGTACCAGCGTGACTTCTATGGCTGCTATGATCGCCACTCTTGCTAATGCATTGAAGTAGTAGGCTGGTGTATAATAAATTCAATGTTCAAGAATCCATGAATAGTGAAAATCAACAAATCAAGTCACGAAAGCAGAAAGACATCGATTTTATGATGCTCTTTCATACTCTGCTAAATTATAAAAAGTTATTTGCTAAAGTGTTAGGCATTGCCTTTGTGTTGGGCTGTGTCTATGTATTTTCATTGCCTAAATATTATGAGTGTGAGGTTAAGTTGGCACCAGAGCTTTCCAGTACTCGAAGTTCGAGTTCGCTGACATCCATTGCCCGTTCTTTTGGAATGAAATTAGGTAATTCATCGTTGGGCAATGCCAGCGAGGCCTTATTCCCGACTTTGTACCCCGACCTGATGAACTCTGTCGACTTCAAGACCAGCCTATTCCCTATTTTGGTCCGTCAGGAAGACAGTCTCACCACCAAGACCTATTACGACTATCTGCTCAACGACCAGAAGCAGCCTTGGTGGACTGCTGTCTTTGGTGGAGTATTGGAAGCTATTGCTGATATGTTTGTCTCCGAAGATTCTTTGGAGCAGAAGACTGAAGTCAATCCTTTCCGTTTGACCAAAAAGCAGGCTGCTATCGCTAAAACAATCAATAAGAAAGTCGTTTGCGATGTCGATCGGAAGACTATGGTTATCACCATTATTGTTACTGATCAGGATCCCTTGGTCTGTGCCACTTTGGCTGATTCCGTCAAGCAACGCTTGCAGGACTTTATCACTGATTATCGTACCAATAAGGCTCGTGTTGACTTTGAGTACAATAAAAAACTTTGTGCCGAGGCAAAACAGCGTTATGAGAAAGCTCGTTCACTCTATGCCACTTTTGTTGATTCCAATCAGGATGTGTTGTTGCAGAGTGTTCGCAGTCAGGAAACTTATCTGGAAAACGAAGTTCAAATACAATATAATGCATATTCTTCTTATGCAGCACAATTACTCAGTGCCGAGGCTCAGGTACAGCAGGAAACACCAGCCTTTACAACTCTTCAGAGTGCCACCGTACCTTTGAAACCTGAAGGTCCCAAAAAGAAACGAATTCTATTAGTATTCCTGTTCTTGGCATTCCTTGGCACTTCTGTGTGGGTATTGCATAAGGAAGGACAGCTCAAATCGCTGTTAGGATTTAGTTGAGTCCCTAATTGATTCATTTGTTCCGAAAAACCAAGAAAAAATACTATTTTTTTGGTTTTTCGCTCGATTTGCATTACCTTTGTAGCGTTATAGTGCACTAAACCTATTGAATCTACGGGTTTTAAACCCTTGCGTAGAGGTGGTAATTGACTGTTCTATAACCTTTTAGTTTATCTGCTCCTCCCATTCTTTTTACGAAGAATAGGGAAAGGGTATTTAGTATATAAAAGGTTATGGCCATCCATCTTCCATCTCTATCTCTCAGACAAAAGACTTTATCTACGACTGCCCTCAGACAGTCGGTAGTGTACATTTATATGGCTCTCATTGTCAGAAGTTCTTGGAACAGAACAAATAGTCGTAAGCGGTCATTTTAGACCGTATTGCGTACCACATATATAATGATTATCTTTGCGGCGTTTATCCAAAACGCAACAAAGAATGATCAACAAGAAAAAAGAAGGAGGCTTCTACGCCTCAAAAGCGAGACTGTTTCTCAATGAGTACGATGGGATACCTCTGGAGGAGTTCTGCAAGGCAGAGAAGGTCAGTTACAGCAAGATGCTTAACTGCCTTGGACGGACAAACCGCCAGTATCATCCAGTCAATAAGCCCAAAATTGCAAAACCGGTAAAGGAAGTTACAACTGACAATCCTCTGCTTCCAACTTTGGAGCTGAAAGAGTTGGTGGTTGACATGCCAGAAGGACAGGAGCCAAACAAAGAGGATCTCTCGAGAGTTTCCCTGATCAAACCAAAGCTAACCAAGGTCAGTCACCTCATTGAGAATATAAGCATAAGTATAAACGACCGCATAGGCGTAAGCATCGGCAAATGTGATGTATCCACGCTCTCTGCGTTAATCAGGGAAATGGAGGTGAGCCGATGATCAACCTATCAGGTAAATTCAGATATTATCTCTGTACAGACAATGTCACACTACGCTTTCGTCATCGTGGACTCAGGGAGTACATCAAGAGCAAGCTCCATCGCGACCCATGCAATGGTGATGTCTACATCTTCCTGTCACGTAACCTCAGCAGACTCAGAGTCTATTACTTCCATCACAATGGAGAGATCCTCACGGAGAAGATCCTGCATGCACACCGGTTCACTCATCCCATCTTCTTGGATGAAGGCAAGCATGTGTACCACATCTCGTGGTCCAGTTTCGTTTATCTGCTCGAGGGTATCATCAGAAAGGAAAAAGACGAGTATTTTGATGAGTACGAAGAGGATGCAACCGATGGTGAGGAGCTGCAAGAATTAGTGTGATTTTGTTAGCATTATTTAACGTAACTATCTGATAATTAAGTAGTTAAATATTTGCATATATGGAGAAAAATGAGTACCTTTGTAATGTGAATAAGGCAGAGGAACAGCAGTTTGCTATACTCTCTTCCAGGGTCAGTAGCGCTGAAAGAGAGAAGCATGAAGCCCAGAAGAAGGTGAAACTTCTGGAGCAGAAGAACTCTGCCCTTGAGTCTCAGAATGCAGACATTCAGAGGCGACTCAATGAGAAAATGGATGAAGTGGCTGAAACAGTCAAGCAGATGGCCCAGTTCATGATGGGCAAAGGACCGGTAACCCTCTCAGACTCCTTGCGAGATGCTATAGTAGCTGGTGTCAAGAAGGAATTTGAGGAAAAACTCCGTGTGCAGAATGAGAATCATGCAAAGGAGATGCAGGACTTAAAAGACTTCTTTGCTGTGCAGCTTGCAGCTAAAGACAATGAGCTGAATGCACTCAGGGCTAAGTATGGCGAGGGCGATGATCATGGCACAACCAATCCTGGTCAGCCTATTCCAGAAGGAATGACTCCTGAAGACCGTATAAAGCAGCTTGAGCAGCAGAAGAATAAAGTTGCTGTTGATGCCTATGGTCAGGGAACAGAGTCCGAGAAATATAATCATGGCTGTCAGAATCCTGTAAAAGCAGACGATCTCGACCTCGAGGGCGCTGATGTGCCGGATGAGCGTTGTGTAGAGATTGCCAAACAAGTAATGGCGGCAGCCAAGCAGCGCAAGGATATGAAAGGCGTTGAAAAGCCTCGTAATATCCAGCCTTTAGAGGAAGCAGCACTGAATGACAAGGATAGTCAGATAATCCTTACTCCAGAAGGCCTTCCCGACGACGCAATAGAACTGGAACCTGATAAGACAACCCGTTATATTTGGGTGGAAGGTCATTTCAGATGTAAGGTTATTATCCGAAGGAAATTCAAGGATCCACGTGGTAACTACTATTATGTTAATCTCCCTGAGAAGTATAAGAATCCCATGGGACGTATGGAAGTCACAGAATCTGTTATTGCATTGGTATATGTTCTTCATGGTGAGCATCGGATGACATACTCTGAGATAGTCACATTCCTTAAGAGCAAGGGGCTGAACTATAGCGAGGGGGCTGTCAAGAACTGGATAAAGAAGGCTGGTGATCTGCTGGAGCCTCTTGATGAAGTAATCCAGAAAGAGATTCTTGCAACAGGACATGACCATGTGGATGAATCCACAATCGGCATTTGTGACAAGCGTCTGCCTAATAAGGATGAAAAGGACGAAGATGTCGAGAATGATCAGCACTATTACAAACGGTGGATGTTTTGCCATTATTCGCCAGTCAACAAGCTGACCCACTTTGTGTTCTTTAACCGTGGACGCAGGACACGCGAGGCTGTAGAGACGTATTTCAAGGATGCCAAGAAACGCCTTTTCATCCACAGTGACGGAGCACCTCTTTATAAGTGCTATAATGTAAAGGTGGAAGATCTTGAAAAGTGTTCTGAAGTAGCCGATATTATTGTAAGAATATCATGTCTTGTTCATATGAGAAGACCACACTTCAAACTAAAGGATGTCTCGCAGGATGCTTGTGAAATAGTGCATCTTGCCGACCAGATATTCCATTTAGACAAACAGATAAAAGCTGATGCCAAAGGCGATTTTGACAAAATCGCGCAGGAGCGAGTCCTGCAGATAGGTCCGATACTGCAAAGTATCAAAGATAAGCTCGACATACTTGAAAAAGAGCTTGACCAGACGAAGGAACCTGAGCTGGTCAAGGCAGTGAAGTATGCCCAAGCAGAATATCCCTGTCTGCTACATTGCTTGAAGAATGGTGCGCTTGACTTTTCGAATAATGCCGTTGAAAGAGAGATCCGCAGATTGGCAAAGTATCGTAATAACAACTTCTTTGCAGGAAGCCCTGATGGAGGTGTAAGATTAGCAAGGTCACTGACTACCTTTGCAAATTGCAAGGCATATCAGTTGAATTCATTCAGATACTTGTGTGACGTGTTCCGTCGCATCAAGAAGACAGCCAAGGAAGATTTGGTTTACTTGGTCGCTCACAGGTGGCAGCCCCAATTGGCTCCAGCCATCTATTAAAATCAACTCAAGTTTTTAAAAATCTATAAATAAGTACTTGCTTAGGGCCTTAACGGGTCTAAAGTGACCGCTTACAAATAGTCAGGTCCACTTCTATATTGCTGAAAATTTGCGCAATACATGAGCAGCACAACGGTGCTTCAAAACAAAGACCACCATGATGGTAGATGTGGAGTCCCTCTTGATTTATCAAAATTTTGAAAAACAATGAATGACGCAAAAGAACGTACTAAGAAGGTACGATTAAACATTATCGGTTCGGCACTCTTAAAAGGAGTTAATATCCTTGTTAGTCTTTTGTTGATTCCTTTGACTATTAAATTTGTGAATTCTACCCAATATGGTATTTGGTTGACAATAAGTTCTATTGTGGCATGGATAGGCTATTTTGATTTAGGGCTGTCATTGGGATTTAAAAACAAGTTTGCAGAGGCAAGGGCATTAAACAAAATTAGTTTAGCAAAACAGTATGTCAGCACAACTTATGCCGTGATTTTTTTGATGTTTTTTTCTTTGGCATTGGTTGCATTGGTCTTGAATTCATTTATTGATTGGGCATCTTTTTTGAATATAGAATTAAGCTATACTTCAGAGCTTCAGATGGTATTTAGTATACTGATAGTCTATTTTAGCTCAAATATGATTCTGAGAATCGTATGTACCATGTTAGATGCTTGCCAAAGGAATGTTATATCCGATTTCATTCTGACTATAGGGCAAATACTTATGCTGGCTGTTATCTATGTTATGATGCATGTTATTCCAAAGGGCAGTTTAACTATCTTGTCTTTGGCGTATTCATGTACCCCGCTTATAGTTTTAATCATAGCGACACTCATTGTGTTCAGACTCCCAGAGTTTAGGAGTTTTGCACCCACATTCTCTACTATACGCTTTAAGCTTACTGGCTCAATCTTGTCACTGGGCGTTCAATTTTTTTTTATTATGGTCTCTATGTTGATGATATATCAGATAGTTAATGTCATCATATCAAGAAACCTAGGCCCGGAAGTTGTGACACAATACAATGTAGCCTATAAATATTTTAGTATATTGCTGATGGGCATAATCGTTATATTGAATCCTCTGTGGGCTGCTTTTACTGAAGCATATACTAAAAGTGACAAAGTTTGGATGAAGAATGTGTTACACAACATGGAGAAGATGATACCTGTCATCGTACTGGCTATGTCTGCCATGTTTTTATGTTCAGGCTTATTTTTTAAGTTATGGGTTGGTGATGACGTTGACATACCTCTTATAACTTCAGCCTCGATAGCATTCTATGCCTTGATGCAAGTGATAGCTAACATTTACATGTATTTGATAAATGGAATAGGAAAGGTGAGACTGCAAACCGCCATATATGTAACATTCGCACTCTTGGCTATTCCTGTTATGGATTATTTCTGTAAGTTGTTCGGAGTGCCAGGTTTACTTTTTATACCGACATTAGTCTATTTGCTTCAAACGATTACGGGTTGGATTCAGATTAGAATGCTAATTAGTGATACGGCGAAGGGAATATGGAATAAGTAATTGTAAAAATTTAGGAGATCATGAATGGTTATATAGTTGCTTTTGTCATAGCTTTCTTGATACTTTTGTTCAGGAATGTCTCATTTGTTATTGCGTATATTCCGATAGTAAAATTGTTTTTTCGATTAAAAGAGATGAAAGATAAAAATGGAGGTAGCTCTCATGAAATCCCTGTTGCTGAGAAAACTCCATCGTTAATGGGTATTTTCCATGAACTTTATTCTGGTTTTGTTGCCTACTATCTTTATCGTTTGTCTTATACCCCTTTTCATAGTCTTCGCAATTTTGTATATAGGTATGTATGCGGAATGAAACTGGGCCCCAATGCTGTCATTTACTATGGTGCAGAAGTGCGTAATCCTTCTAAGATTGTAATAGGCAGGGGATCCATAATAGGAGACCATTCCATATTGGATGGAAGGAATGGTATTGTTATTGGCGAAGACGTGGTGTTTGCCAGTGACGTTAAGATTTGGACAGAACAGCACGACCATCGAGATCCCTATTTCCGATGTGATACACAAGATCATAAACCTGTAATTGTAGACAATCGTTCATGGATAGGCTCACATACGGTTATTCTTCATAGCGTTCATATTGGAGAGGGTGCTGTTGTGGCTGCTGGTGCAGTTGTGACTCACGATGTACCTCCATATACGATAGTGGCTGGTGTACCAGCCAAGATAATTGGTGAGCGTAACCATGATTTGAGATATTCGTTTAATGGTAGCCATAGACGCTTCATTTAATCAGGGTGTTATGAAAATAACGATAGTTACGGTATGTTATAATGCTGTTGACCTGATAGAGGAGACCATTCGCTCTGTCTTAGAGCAGACGTATGCAGATATTGAATATATTGTTATTGATGGAGGCAGTGTTGATGGTACAAACGATGTCATAGGGAAATATAAGGAAAGCATTTCCTATGTTGTATCGGAGTCTGACAATGGCATTTATGACGCCATGAATAAAGGCATTAATGCATCTACTGGCGATTTTATAAATTTCTTAAACGCTGGGGATGTCTTCTGTAATTCACGTGTCGTAGAAGATGTGGTGCATGGCATAAATAAAACATGCAAGCCTTGTGAAGTCGTTTATGGAGATGTGATGTATAAGTATGCTTTTGGCAAAAAGTACGTTCCATCAAAGCTGCTTACAAGAATCAGGTATGATATGGTATTTTCCCACCAAAGTGTTTTTGTGCAATCGGTAATACTTAAGAATCGTCCTTTTAGCCTAAATTACAGGTTGGCTGCTGATTACGATTTTTTGCTTTGGGCATATTTGAATGGTTGTTCTTTTGTGCAGTTGTCTATGCCTGTATCAATTGTCGATGTAACAGGTGGCGTAACAAATAGTAATTTTGTGAAATCCCGGAAAGAATCTTTTGAGATTCAGCTTTCTTATGGGGGGAATCGATTATTATGTTATAGTTGGTTTCTATGGACTGTTATGTATTTCAAGATAGGAATCGCCATAAAACGATATTTACCAAAGAGTATTTTAAAGAGGCTAATTTCTAATTATAATGGGTGAGAATAGTAATCTTAAGACTTTCCTGTTGCTACTGTTAATAGCATTTCCTCTTCGTGAATCCATTGTATTGATGATTGGTGAAAGTACCCCAATGAGAATTGGGGAACTGCTGATGGGGTTGTGTCCTTTTATTTATGTCATCTGCAAGGATGAATATGAGAATAAGATAACTACAACGAGTAAAATCTTATTTATCTTTTTAGCCTATTCTTTTATCTTTGGAGTATTGCTTGCCGATCATTTTCAATCAATGTTTGCCGTCAAATACTTCCTTAGAGGTGTTCTTTTCTTCTTCTTGGTTAAGATTGCTGAGACTAAGGTCGTAAATGTTTCTGAGAACTATGTAGAGAAGCTTTTTAAATACACAATAGTCATAGAGTTGGTCTTCTGTTTGATGCAAATGTTAGGTGTGACCATCTTATTTGGTGAATTTGAGTCATACAATGCTTCTGAGACATTTGGCTTCAAAAGAGTATCTGGTACAGCTTCAGAACCAGGTTATTTAATACCACTATTAACTCCATGCATATATTATTTCCTGTCAGATTATAAAAAATATAAGGTTTGGGTATACCTTTCTTTTGCGCTTGTCATATTGTCTTTATCATCATTTGGCTATGTCGCCGTTTTGGTTGTCATCTTAATGAAGTTAATTATATCTGACAGGAGTGGCGCTATAAAAAAGATAGTGCTATCAGGTATAGGAATCTTATTAGCTTTGTATACTGCGTCTATCGTCTTTCCTCAATTGAGTGATGCTTATGAGGGGGTATCTACTAAGATACTAGCCTTTGCTTCATCCAATGAAGAAGATATGGACTATTCAGGAGCAGAGCGAACTGAGAACATTTTTGTTGCCACAGAAGCTTTGATAAATGGCAGCATAGGCGATATAATTTTTGGACAAGGAATAGGTGCAACAGCATATTATACCGAAGCTAATGTAATTTTGTATAAACCAGCTGAGGAAGCAAACAACTTGTACTTGTCTGTCGCGCTAAACCAAGGCGTTATTGGCTTGTTGCTGTTGCTCTTGATATTTAGGTCTGTGTTTAGGCAAACCAATAAGGATGTTGCATCTTTGTCTTTTTTTGCAGGTATGATTACCCAGTTGTTGCAATACTTTATAGTTGGCAATTTGTGGCTCTATTTTCTTTGGTATTATATATTCTTTATTATTGCCCTCAATCGGCAAAAGGTTGAAACTGGGGTGGCGACCGAAAATGATAATGAGGATAAGATGGTTGAAGAATGATTCATCTAATTTGCAATAATGCGAACTCAAAAAAGGATGGTATAGGAGATTACTCCTATCATCTATACAAAGCCTTACAACGGGAATTTGCTGACGATGTATTTATTCATTCAGCAAGCTCAGGGATTAAAGGAAGATTGGAAAAAGTGTTGTCTTTTAAAATGTCTCAAGTGCTGGCAAGAGTAAGTTGCCAGTTAAAGGCAAATGATATTGTCATATTAGAGTACCCTTTTGTTGAGTGCAATATATTGATATTGTTGTTCCTTTGGGTATTAAAAGCTGCGCTTTTGCGCCAGAATGGAGTATTTGTGTTATCACTACATGAGTATGAAAGGGTTAATTTCTTGCGCAAGTTTATAACAAGGCATTTTATCTCCTCAGCCGATTTGGTCTTAGTAACTGACAAGCAGACTAAGTCTTGGATTTCAAGCAAGTATCACAAACCTGTTTTTATCAGGACAATACCTAGTAACATATTTGAAAAGCCAGAAGCTGAGATAAATAAGAATAGGAAAGCATTTATCTATTTTGGCCTTATTACAAAAGCCAAGGCCATTGATGAAATGCTACAGGCATGGAAGATATTTAATTCTAACCAGGAATACACACTTTATTTTTTAACCAGTTCTCAGTTTACAAATGATTATGAACAATATGGTGTGAAGTATTTGCCTAATTTGAGTAATACTGACGTCGTTCGTTATTTCTGTAAAGCTGCTTTCAGCATCTTACCAATCATGCCATCTGTTTCAGTTATTAATGCTTCTTATAAAACCTCTTTGCTATATCATTGTATTCCGATAGGCCATTTTGACGAAGAAATATCAGCGGGTCAATTTGGTATAAACGTGAATGGAAATAGTGTTGATGACTTGTTGCAAGGGCTGAAAGAGTCTCAAGAGTTGGGTGAGTCAGAATATGCTCACAAAATATCAATCATCAAGAAACTCCCTCAAGCAACGTTTGAAAAGACCGCTTCACAATATAAAGAGGCTATACAAAGTTATTCTGGCAAATACAAGAGATGAAGTGATCTTCCTATAGAGAATGGTAGAATGAGATGTAACATGCCTCGCATGATGAATGATAATGATGACTACAGGTCAATGATTTTATGCAATTATACTCTTGGCTAGATACAGGGAAAGAAGGTCGGTCGCTTGATTCTGTCAGGTTACGTAAAGTACAATCAGAAAATTTTCAAAAAGTTTGTTAACGGTAATGCTCGATAAATCGGAGTACGTTCATATGTTAGATTTCAAATTCTGTTATGAAAGTTGCAATAATACAAGAATGGTTAGTAACGGTCGGTGGTTCTGATAAAGTTACCAAGGCTATATTGGATGTATTTCCAGATGCGGATATCTATACACTGGTAGCCAAAAAAGAAATATGCGATGAATTGGGAATTCCATGGAATAAAGTGCATACGTCCTTTATCCAGAAAATGCCTTTGGGAACAAAAAAGCATAGGGCTTATCTTCCGCTGTTTCCTTTTGCTGTAGAACAATTTGATTTGCGAGGTTATGACGTGATTATTTCTTCCTCTCATTGTGTAGCAAAAGGAGTGCTGACCAAGGAAGATCAGTTGCATATCAGTTACTGTCACTCTCCAATACGATATGTATGGGATATGTATAATGAGTATTTGGAAGAGTCCAATCTCACAAAGGGAATTAAAAGCTGGTTGGTACGATACTTGTTGCATCGTATCAGGAAGTGGGATATGCTGAGTAGTTTCAGGGTTGATCATTTTATTAGTAATTCTGACTATGTAGGAAGAAGAATCAAAGAAACATATCGTCGTGAGTCAACTACGATTCATCCCAATATTGATATCTCCAACTTTGAACTATGCGAAGATAAACAGGATTATTATCTAACGAGTAGTCGATTGGTTGCATATAAGAAGATTGATACGGTCATAGAGGCATTTAATCAAATGCCCGACAAAAATCTCATTGTAATTGGCGGTGGACCAAACTTGGAGGCATATCGAAAATTAGCAGGGTCCAATGTTAGCGTCATGGGTTATCAGCCTTTTGATGTGCTGAAGGAAAAGATGCAACATGCAAAAGCGTTTGTCTTTGCTGCCGATGAAGACTTTGGCATGATACCAATAGAGGCACAGTCGTGTGGTACTCCTGTAATAGCTTATGGCCATGGAGGCTCTCTTGAAACAGTGTGTGGCGGAAAAACCGGACTGTTCTTTAAAGAGCAAACCGTCCAAGCTATTATTAAGTCTGTCAAAGAATTTGAGGCCATGGGGCAGCAACCGTTTTCTCCAATTGAGTGTCGTAAATGGGCTGAGGGCTTTTCTGAAGAACGATTTAAGAAAGAAATCAAGGAGTTTGTGGAACAGAAATATAAGGAATTTAAGTCATGAACTATATTATCACAGGTGGTACAGGGTTTATAGGTACACATCTGACGAATTTGATATTAGAACAGCATCCTGATGCCAAGGTTTGGAATTTGGATATTGTAAAGCCAGGGACTCCCAATCCCGTGGTGAAGAACTATAAGCCTGCAGTTCGTGAGGGTGAAACACTGGGGTCTGCTTATGTGGAGTGTGATGTGAGGAAGCCTATAGGCGATTTGCCATTCACCCCGACACCTGATGATGTTATCTTCAACTTTGCTGCAGTCCACCGTACGCCAGGGCATGAGGACATCGAGTATTTTGAGACGAATATCCGTGGGGCAGAGCATGTGTGTGAGTTCGCAGAAAAGTATGGCATCAGGAAGATGGTTTTTACTTCGTCAATTGCTCCATACGGTGCTTCTGAACAGCTGAAGGAGGAAAAAACTCTGCCAACACCTAATACTCCCTATGGTATTTCAAAGTTAGTAGCTGAAAAAATACATATAGCTTGGCTAAATGGTGAGGATGACCGCCAGTTGACAATTGTCCGTCCTGGAGTTGTGTTTGGCAAGGGCGAGAATGGCAACTTCAGCCGGTTGTATTGGGGAATCCGTAAGCATACTTTTGCCTATCCAGGACGTAAGGATACCATTAAGGCTTGCGTATATGTCAAAGAACTTGTGAGATTTATTCTGTGGAATGTGGAGCAGCGTAAAACGCCATTCGATATTTATAACTGCACCTTCGAGCCTGCATACACCATTGAGCAGATTGTGACAGCTTTGAAGAAGGTGACGGGCTTGACGCAAAGAGTACCATACATCCCCAATGCTATCATTATGCCTGCTGCAACATGTGCGAAAATGCTCGGTAGTCCGATGGGTATCTGTCCGGCACGTGTCAAGAAACTGCAGATTTCCACTAATATTTGTGGTAAGAAGATGGCCAACAGTGGCTATAACTTCAAGTATACCTTTGAAGAAGCCATCGCTGATTGGTATAAGGACAACGACAACAAGTGCTTGGAGTAGTCTGTCTGGAGAAACTTGGTCATAAGAGTCTTTGTCGGGAATGACGTTTTATTTACAATTGACATCCTCGGGAGTGTGGGCTGAAGTTACTCGGCATGAAAAGGGTACTTTCCTACCGACAAACTGTCCTTTATGTGGCACATGATTACCCTTTTGCTGCCGAGAAACTCAGAGTTTTTCCAACTGATTGTGAATCAATATATTATAGAAAATGGAAGATTTTATGAAATGTTTTGACAGAGCGCATGGAGATAATACGAACACGGGTGGAATAGTGTTTAAAGATAGAAAACATAGATAAGATAATTATGAATATAGGACTAATTATAGCTGGCGGTTCAGGGAACCGCATGGGACAGGATATTCCCAAACAGTTTATTAACGTATATGACAAGCCTGTCATTATCTATACACTTGAAGGCTTCCAGCGGCATCCGCAGATTGATGCCATTGAAGTGGTGTGTATTGACGGATGGCATGAGGTGCTGTGGGCATATGCCCACCAGTTCAACATTACAAAGCTGAAATGGGTGGTCGGTGGTGGAAATACCGGTCAGGAGAGCATCCGTAACGGGGTGTTTAACCTGGAAGGAAAGGTCGGTGATGGTGACATTGTCATCATCCATGATGGTATTCGCCCGTTGGTGGACGAGTCGGTGTTGACTGACGTAATCATGAAAGCCCAGGTGTATGGTAATGCCGTGACCTCTCTGCCTTACAACGAACAGATCTTTGTGGTCAATTCCGAGGATGAGACGACGACAAAACAGTATATTCCTCGTGAGACCCTGCGTCGTGTGTCAACCCCTCAGGCCTATAACTTTGACAAGTTGGCATGGGCCTATCATGAGGCTTTTGAGAAAGGGATAGGCATCTATGGCTCGGCCTATACCAATACGATGATGGTTGAGCTGGGTGAGACGTTGCATTTTGCAGCAGGATCGGACAAGAACATCAAGCTCACGACTAAGGATGATCTGGAGATGTTCAAGGGATATCTGAAAAAAGATAAGGATAATTGGCTGAAGTAACTATGAATTTAATAGATAACTTGCTCTATCAAGAGGATATAAGAAGAGTGGCGGCGTTGTCGTTGCCTTGGGAGAAGCTGAAGAATAGTTCTGTGCTGGTTTCTGGCGCGACAGGGCTCATAGGCAGCTTCTTGATAGATGTCATCATGTATCTGAATCAAACCCAGGAAATAAAGTGTAGGGTCTATGCCCTTGGCAGGAGTGAGGAAAAGGCCAAGGCGCGATTTGGCTATTGTTATGACACGGAATGGTTCCTGTTCATACCTTATGATATTAACCTGCCGTTTGTAAGAGACGATATTGGTACCATAGACTATGTGCTGCATCTTGCCAGCAATACACATCCGGTAGCTTATGCAACAGACCCGATAGGCACTATTACCACGAACATTATCGGTACTCAGAATATGCTTGATTTTGCATACGCCCATCATGCCAAACGTTGTGCTTTTGCGTCATCGAATGAGGTGTATGGCGAGAACCGTGGCGATGCGGAGAAATTCGATGAGCGGTATTGTGGCTATATTGACTGTAACACGATGCGTGCCGGCTACCCGGAGAGTAAACGGTGTGGTGAGGCTTTGTGTCAGGCATATATCAAACAGCGAGGCATGGATATCGTGATTCCCCGTCTGACCCGTTCCTATGGTCCAACCATGCTGATGAGTGATACAAAGGCCATATCGCAGTTCATTCGCAAGGCTATTGCTGGCGAGGATATTGTTCTGAAAAGCGAGGGTACGCAGTATTATTCCTATACATATATGGCTGACGCTGTCAGTGGCTTGCTTTATGTCTTGCTGTTAGGCGAGAATGGCGAGGCTTACAATATTGCGGACGATGCCTCAGATGTGATGTTAAAGGACCTGGCAGGCACCATTGCTGGTACTGTAGGACGAAAGGTTGTCTTTGAGATTCCTGATGCTGTGGAGAGTGCCGGCTATAGCAAAGCCACCAAGGCCAGGCTTGAAAGCAAGAAACTCCAAGCCTTGGGATGGAAGGCACAGTATAACATCAAGGAAGGAATCAGTAGAACGATAGAGATTTTGAGGAGTTAAAATAAATGGCAAAGAAAATTAATCCGCTTTTGTTTCGCAAAGTCGAAAAAATGCAGTAACTTTGCAAGGTTGTACAAGACACATAAGTTATAAATGCAGATTTCTACGATATTCGATTTCGTCCGATTCTCCATGGACGATACTGTGGAACGGTTCCATCCTGCTGAAGAGTTGGATTGGGAACAGCTGTATGACTTTGCTGTGAAGCAAGCTATTGTGGGCGTCATGTTCCATGGGATAGAGAAGATGGCAGGAGAACAAAAGCCACCGAAACCACTGCTGATGAAGTGGTATATGAAGACGGATAAGTTGAAGAAGAAAAATCAGCAACTGAATGCCAGGGCTGTAGAGATTGCGGCGCAATTTCAACAGGATGGTTTCCTTTGCTGCATATTAAAGGGGCAGGGTAATGCCCAGATGTACCCTATACCGTCATTGCGAACGCTGGGAGATATAGATATATGGATGAAGCCTCAGAAGGGGGAGACGACTTTGAATGCGGTTAGACAAGCCGTGAATGACTATGTGAGGAAAATCTCCAAATCGCCGGAAATCCGCTATTATCATGCAGAGTTCCGCATGGGGACGACTCTTGTCGAGGCTCATTATATGCCTGGCATTATGAATAATCCGATGTACAACAAAAGATTGCAACGGTTTTATTCGGAGCGGCAAGATGAACAATGTGCCCACCACATAGATCTACCCGGCGGTGTGGGTAAAATACCTGTTCCTACAGTAGAGTTCAATGTGGTTTTCCAACTGAGCCATATGATGCACCACTTCTTTGATGAGGGCATCGGACTTAGGCAGATGATGGACTATTACTATGTGCTGAAAGCTCTGAACGCTGGTGACAGGAAAAGTATGGAAAAACAGCTCACCTATCTTGGATTGAAGAAATTTGCCGGAGCTGTGATGTATATACAGCAACAGGTATTTGGGCTTGAAGATGACTGTCTGTTAGTTCCTGTTGACGAAAAGCGTGGCAAGACCCTGATGTATGAGATTCTGAAAGGTGGTAATTTCGGCCAGCATTCAGGATTGACAAATCATGGTACTGCAACCAAATATATGCTTAAAAACTGGCGGAGTTTGCAGCTGGTGAGGGAATATCCGGCAGAGGCTTTGTCAGAACCTCTCTTTAGAACGTACCATTTTTTCTGGAGAATGTGTAATTCTTAAGATATAATTATGCGTAATAATACACGAACAAATAGTATTATCATGTATATGATCATAGTGATTGATATTATCATACTCAATACACTATTGTTTTTATTGACAGAATTCCATCCTTGGTTTCAGTATTGGACTCCGAGTAAGGTTCGTACATTACTGTTGCTAAGCAATATAGCTCTGATAATAGCCGAATATTTCTTTTCGCCTATTATCCAGAAACGTGTTATCTCTGTTGGAGATATTCTTAAACGTGTTATACGTCTTGCTCTAACACAGTCTTTTTTTGCTTTCTTTTTTATGAAATCCTTAAGTTTGGATTTTATTGGAGGAAGGTTCCAGTCTCTTTTCTGTCTTTTGTTCTTCTTTTGCATTTTAATATCAAGGGCTATTGAAAGGTTTACCGTTAAATCATTTCGTCAAGCAGGTGGAAACATTCGATATGTGACATTTGTTGGCTCCGATCCAGAATTATTAAATATCTATCATCGTCTGTATGATGATGCCTCAAAAGGTTATGAGATCCTAGGCTATTATGCAGATGAAGAAATGGAAAACATGCCTAAAAATATTAAGCTTATCCGACTTGGTTCTATGCAAGAGCTTCTGGGTGGAATAGAGAAGATGGAAAAGCCTAAGAATATGAGTATAGGTGATGAACTCTATGTGTGTATTTCACGTAGAGAACATGATATTGTTCGAAAGATATCAAGTTTCTGTAATCGTAACGTGGTACGCTTCTATTTTGTACCGATGTCTGTAGAGGTGCTAGGTATTGATCTAAAGCGTGAGTTGTTAGACGATATGGAAGTGTTTACAACTTATGAGAGCCCTCTGGATAGTCCATTGAATATGCTGATTAAACGATTGTTTGACATCGTATTGGCTATATTGGCTCTACTGCTGATATTACCATTCCTGCCAATTATTTGGCTGATTATCAAGATACAGAGCCCTGGACCGCTGTTTTTCAAGCAGGTACGTACGGGACTGGACGGCAAGGACTTCAACATGCTGAAGTTCCGTTCGATGCATGTGAATGCCGATGCTGACCGTCTGCAGGCAACGAAAGACGACCCGCGGAAGTATCCGTTCGGCAACTTTATGCGCAAGGCGAACATCGACGAGCTGCCCCAGTTCTGGAATGTGCTGATGGGCGATATGTCCATCGTAGGCCCACGACCGCACATGCTGGCCCATACGGAGCAGTACTCGCAGCTGATAGATAAATACATGGTGCGCCACTTTGTGAAGCCAGGTGTTACAGGCTGGGCCCAGGTGACGGGATACCGTGGTGAGACGAAGGAGTTGTGGCAGATGGAGGGGCGTGTGAAGCGCGACATCTGGTACATTGAGCACTGGAGCATTTGGCTGGACATCCGCATCATCTGGATGACGGTAAAGAGTATGATTATCCCAGATAAGAACGCATATTAATAAAACAAGAATATATGAAGATTGCAATTGTAGGAACCGGTTATGTAGGTTTGGTGAGCGGAACGTGCTTCGCCGAGATGGGAAGCCATGTGACGTGTGTCGATGTGGACGCACAGAAGATAGACAAGCTGAAGCGTGGCGAGATGCCCATCTATGAGCCAGGCCTGGAGGAGTTGGTGCGTAGGAATGTGGAGTATGAGCGTCTGCACTTCACGACAGACCTTACCGAGGTGCTGGACGATGTGGAAGTGGTATTCTCTGCTGTTGGCACGCCTCCTGACGAGGATGGCAGTGCCGACCTGAAGTACGTGTTGGCTGTGGCCCGCCAGTTCGGTCAGAACATCAAGAAGTACACCATTCTGGTGACTAAGTCGACGGTTCCCGTGGGTACGGCCAAGAAGGTGAAGGCTGCCATCCAGGAGGAGCTGGACAAACGCGGGGTGGACATTCCCTTCGACGTGGCCAGCAATCCTGAGTTCCTGAAGGAGGGGGCTGCCATCAAGGACTTCATGTCGCCCGACCGTGTGGTGGTGGGTACGGAGTCGGAACGTGCCCGTGAGGTGATGACGCGACTGTATAAACCCTTCCTGATTAATAACTTCCGTGTCATCTTCATGGACATTCCCTCTGCCGAGATGACGAAATATGCGGCCAATGCCATGCTGGCCACCCGCATCTCGTTTATGAACGACATTGCCAATCTGTGCGAGCGAGTCGGCGCTAACGTGGACAGCGTTCGCAAAGGTATAGGTACTGACAGCCGCATAGGCAGCAAGTTCCTCTATGCCGGCTGTGGCTATGGCGGCAGCTGTTTCCCGAAGGACGTTAAGGCCCTGCTGCATACGGGGCTGGACAACGACTATCATATGGAAGTGATAGAGGCAGTGGAACGTGTGAACGAGCGTCAGAAGTCAATCGTCTATGACAAGATTATCAAGGCTGTAGGCTCGGTGAAGGACAAGACCATTGCCATGCTGGGACTGGCCTTCAAGCCAGAGACTGACGACATGCGTGAGGCACCAGCCCTGCTGGTCATCGACAAGTTGCTGAAGGATGGTGCCATGGTGCGTGTGTTCGACCCCGTGGCCATGGACGAGTGTCGTCGTCGTATAGGCGATGCGGTGGTCTATTGTAAGAATATGTATGATGCTGCTGACGGTGCCGACGTTTTTGCGCTGATGACCGAGTGGCGCCAGTTCCGCATGCCTTCGTGGAACGTCATCCGGAAGGTGATGACAGGCAATGTGGTGGTCGACGGCCGTAACATCTATGACCGTCAGGAGTTGGAAGAGATGGGATTCGTTTACACCCGGATAGGAGAGAAATAATTAAAGAAAGAATACAACCATGATGAGAGCTATTAAAGGATTATTGTTGTCGTTGTTGGCTGCCGTGCTGGTGGGCTGTGGAACGACGAAGACGGTGCCCATTACGGGACGTCAGCAGAACCTGCTGGTGACAGACGGTGAGATGCTCAGCCTGTCGACCCAGCAGTACAGTGAGTATATGAAGACTGCCAAGCCTTCGACAAATGCCGCCAATACGGCCATGGTGAAGCGGGTAGGGCAGCGGTTGGCGACAGCTGTGGAGACCTACCTGAAGAACAATGGTATGGCTGAGGATGTGCAGAACTACAAGTGGCAGTTCAACCTGGTACAGGACCAGAATGTCAATGCCTGGTGTATGCCAGGTGGACTGATCTGCGTCTATGAGGGCTTGCTGCCTGTCACGCAGGATGAGGCCTCGCTGGCCATTGTGATGGGACATGAGATAGCCCATGCCGTGGCTCGTCACTCTGCCGAGCAGTACAGTACACAGGTGAAGCAGCAGTATGGTTTGCAGGCCGGTACGGTGCTTGCCAGTGTGCTGGGAGCAGGCAGTAATACCATTGCAGCAGGACAGACCATCCTGTCGCAGGGCTTGGGCTTGCAGAACCTGCACTACTCTCGCAACCACGAGAGTGAGGCCGACCACCTGGGCATCATCTTTGCGGCAATGGCAGGCTATGATCCTCAGGTAGCTGTCAACTTCTGGCAGCGAATGGCGGCCCAGAGCTCGAACAAGACTTCGGAGTTCCTGAGCAGTCACCCCTCGGACGCCACCCGTATCAAGCAGATACAGGGCTGGATGCCTGAGGCGCTGAAGTACTACAAGGGCCAGACCACTTCTTCTGGTGCTTCCAGTAAATCCAGTTCCTCTAGTACTCCCAAGACGACGAAGACCATTCATATATCAAGCAAGAAAAAGAAATGATGAGAAACATATTGTTAGGCTTAGGTCTGATGGCTACGCTGGCTGCGGGAGCCCAGACCAAGGAGGGAGGCATCTCGGCCGAGATGCTCAGTCAGATAGAGCGGCAGAATGCGCCTACAGCCTCTGACCGCGCTCTTCGTAATGCGCTGGCAGCCAACGCTATCGACCTGCTGGCCAAGAATCAGGCACATGCCGGGGAGCTGGATACCTACTTCAGTGTGGAGACCAAGAAACAGTCGATTACTGACCAGAAGTCGAGTGGTCGCTGCTGGATGTTCAGCGGACTGAATGTGCTGCGTTCTAACTTTGCCCAGCGGACGGACTCGCTCTCTGTGGTGTTGTCGCAAGACTACCTGTTCTTCTGGGACCAGTTAGAGAAGGCGAACCTGATGCTGCAGGGTGTGATAGATACGGGTAAGAAACCCATTGACGACTTGCGTGTGCAGTTCTTCTTCCACCATCCGCTGAACGATGGCGGTACGTTCTGTGGTGTGGCCGATCTGGCCGAGAAATATGGTCTGGTGCCTGCTGCCGTATGTCCGGAGACCTATTCGGCTGACAACACATCGAAGATGTCGAGCATCATCAAGTCGAAGTTGCGTGAGCAAGGGCTGGAGTTGCGTAAGATGGTGGCTGAAGGTAAGAAGACTAAGGATATTCAGCAGCGCAAGACCCAGATGCTTAGCGAGGTATACCATATGCTGGTTATCACCTTGGGTGAGCCGGTGAAGGAGTTTACCTACGCCTTCAAGGACAAGAACGGCAAGGCTATGACGACACCGAGGAAGTACACGCCGAAGGAGTTCTATCAGGAGATTGTGGGTGGTCCGCTGAACGGCACCTTCATCATGGTGATGAACGACCCCCGCAGGGAGTACTACAAGACCTATGAGGTGGAGTACGACCGCCACACCTACGACGGACATAACTGGAAGTACCTGAACCTGCCAATGGAGGATATCGAGACGCTGGCCATCGCCTCGCTGAAGGATGGCCGTAAGCTGTACTCGAGCTACGATGTTGGAAAGCAGCTGGACCGCCAGCGTGGCTACTGTGACCTGGAGAATTTCGACTACGCGTCGCTGTTCAATACCACATTCACGATGAACAAGGCGGAACGTATTGCGACCTTTGACAGCGGTTCCACACATGCCATGACGCTGACGGCAGTAGACCTGGACAAGGATGGGAATGCGCTGAAGTGGAAGGTGGAGAACTCGTGGGGCAAGGACTGGGGACAGCAGGGCTGTCTCATCATGTCGGCATGCTGGTTCCGTGAGTATATGTTCCGCTTGGTAGTCAACAAGAAGTACGTCAGCGAGAAGCTGCTGAAAGACTACGAGCAGAAACCCATCATGGTGATGCCTGAGGATCCGTTGTTCCTACTTGACGAGTAGCTTCAGCCGGAGACTGTTGAGCACGACACTTACTGAGCTCATGGCCATCAGGGCCGAAGCCCACATGGGCGTAATCTGTAATGCGAGCCACCCCTCACCTTCAAGGTCGAAGAGGGTGGCTCCGCCTTTTAACAGGCCTGCTGCCAAGGGGATGCAGATGAGGTTATAGATGAAGGCCCAGAAGAGATTCTGGTGAATCATGCCTACTGTCTTCTTAGACAGGTCGATGGCCTCAGGGATACGACGCAGGTCGTTGCCCATGAGTGTCACCTGGGCTACATCCATGGCTACGTCAGTACCCTTGCCCATGGCAATACTGACATCGGCACAGGCCAGGGCCTGCGAGTCGTTGATGCCATCGCCTACCATTGCCACCCGGTGTCCCTGTGCCTGTAGCTCACGAATCAGGTTCTCCTTGTCCTGTGGCAGCACCTGACTGCGGTAATGGCTGATATGAGCCTGCTGGGCGATGGGAGAAACACGTTCCTCTTTGTCGCCACTCATCATATAGACCTCGATGCCCAATTGGTGCAGCAGGTCGATGGCCTCAGTGGCATGAGGTTTTAGTTGTTCGTCAGTATCAGTGGGCTGAGTGAGGGTGCCCGTCTTGTCGACCACTATGGCATCGACCTTCCGCAGCTGTTCCAAGGCTGTGGCATCCTTGATGAGTATGTTCTTTTCGGCCGCCTTGCCGATGCCCACCATGAGGGCTGTCGGGGTGGCCAGTCCCATGGCACAGGGACAGGCGATGACCAGTACGCTGACAGCAGAGAGGATGGCCTGTGGCAGGTATTCGTGACCTCCGATGAGGTACCATGCCAGGAAGGTGAGCAGGGCAATGCCTCCTACGGCAGGAACGAAGATGAGGGCTATGCGGTCTACAATATGCTGAACGGGAGCCTTTGAGCCTTGGGCCTCCTGTACCATGCGGATCATGTTGGCAAGGACAGTCTTCTGACCTACTTCCTCAGCACGGAAGCGGAAAGTTCCTTCTCTGACAATGGTGCCTGTCAGTACTTTGTCGCCCCTATGTTTTTCTACGGCAATGGCTTCGCCAGTCATCATGCTCTCGTCAATGTAAGCGACAGAGTCGCCTACCAGCGAACCATCGACAGGAATCTTCTCGCCTGGTCGTACCTCAATGGTGTCACCTTTCTGGAGAGCAGAAAGAGGAACTTCAACCACCGTGCCGTTATCGACCAGGTGAGCAGTCTTAGGCTGTAGTCCCATCAATGAGCGGATAGCTGATGCAGTACCGTGCTTGGCACGTTCCTCTAACAGTCGGCCTGTCAGGACGAAGGTGATAATCATGACAGAAGCATCGAACCACGTGTGCCACTCGATGCCCTGACTGCCCCAATAGCTGTCGCCCCAGAAGGTGTTGAAGGTGCTGAACAGGAACGAGATGCCCGTAGAGAGAGCTACTAGCGTGTCCATATTGGCAGAGCCATGCAGTAGCTGACGGAAAGCATTGACATAGAACTGCCGTCCGCAGTACATCAGGTTGAGGAGTGAGAGGATGAGCATGACTTGGTTGGCCATATCTCGCGTACCTATATTAATATAGTCCATGGAGATGGCCATGACGAGGAGAGCAAAGAACCACGACAGGCATACCTTGGTACAGAGTGACTTGTAGGTCTGACGTTCGATGGCCTCGACATTGCGGTCTTCTTCGATGACCATGTCGTAACCTATCTTGCCGAGGTTCTCCTTCATCTGCTCAAGGGTGATAACCTGCGGGTCGTATTCCACCAAAGCAGTACGGGAGGGTAGGTTGACGGTTGCCGACTGGATGCCCTCAAGGGCGTTCAGCTTCTGCTCTACTCGTGCAGAACATCCTGCACACATCATGCCTAATATGGCTATCGTTTTCTTTTCCATGACGCGGCAAAGGTAGAAAATATTTATGAATTATACGTGATTAATTGCAAAATATTACGTATATTTGCAACCGAATTGCAAAAAAGTCATCAGTATGAAGAAACCACATTGGCTTGAGAAGGAGCGACTCTATAGCATTATGTTTGAGTCGGAAAAACCTATAGGACGAATCTTCGATATGGCGGTCATGATAGCGATATCGCTGAGTATCATTATCTCCTTTATAGAGACCGTCCCCTCGCTGGCTCATACGTATAAGTTTATACTGGAGATACTGGAGTATCTGCTCACCTTTTTCTTTACCTTAGAGTACATAGGCCGTGTGTACTGCTCACCACGCAGAAAGGAATATGTGCTGAGCTTCTTTGGCATCATTGACTTGCTGTCCATCTTGCCGCCATACCTCTCTTACTTCCTGCCTAATGCGAGGTACATGATTTTGCTGCGTTCATTCCGCTTCATCCGTATTTTCCGCGTATTCAAGTTGTTCAGCTTCATCAATGAGGGCTACATACTGATGCACTCGCTTCAGAAGAGTCTTACCAAGATATCCGTCTACTTCTTGTTTGTGCTGATTCTGGTTACTTGCTTGGGAACGCTGATGTTTATGGTGGAAAGTGGTCAGCCCAACACGCAGTTCACCGACCTGGCGACATCGGTCTATTGGGCTATTGTCACGATGACCACCGTAGGATATGGCGACATTACCCCAGTGACACCTGTCGGGCGGCTGTTGTCAGCGTTTGTCATGTTGTTGGGTTATACCATCATTGCCGTACCTACGGGTATTGTTACTGCAAATATTATCGACGAGACAAAGGAAAAACCTAAGGATGGCCATTGTCCGCGTTGTGACGCTATGGTTCGCAAGCACGATCATTATTGCTCGCATTGTGGAGAAAAACTGTAATGGGAAGTGCATTTGAGGTGCATTACTGTTGCTTTCAAGGGACAAAATGAATAAAATGTAAGCAAAATCACAAAATTTCTTTCATTTTATTTGTGTGTTTCGCAAAAAAACGTTATTTTTGCAGCCAGTTAGCAAAACTAAGAGAAATATGACAATGTTAAACGCTTACTTTTACGGCTATTATTTTTACTTTGCAGGCACCTGTGGAGCGGAAGACCGTATGTAAGAAATAAAAAGAAGAAAAAATAGAAAAATGAAATAAGGTCCCGCTTCACAACCCAGTGAAAGCGGGAATTTTTTTAAGAAGACATGAAGAGAATAGCGATACAAGGACTGATAGGGTCGTTCCACGACATTGCCGCCCACTTGTATTTCGAGGGTGAGCAGATACAGCTTATCTGCTGCTCGACGTTCGAGGAGGTGTTCAGCAACATCAAGCAAGACCCCACGGCCATCGGAATGCTGGCCATTGAGAACACCATAGCAGGCTCGCTGTTACATAACTACGAGCTGTTGCGCGACTCTGGTACTACCATTGTGGGTGAGCACAAGTTGCACATCTCGCACTGCATCTGCTGTCTGCCTGATGACGACTGGGACACGATAACCGAGATTCATTCGCACCCTGTGGCCCTGATGCAGTGTCGTCAGTTCTTGGCCCAGCAACCGCAGATGAAGCATGTAGAGGCTGAGGATACGGCAGGCAGTGCCAAGATGATTGCCGAAGGCCAGAAGAAAGGGTGGGCTGCCATCTGTCATGCCGAGGCTGCCAGACTCTACGGACTGAAGGTGCTGGAAGACCACATAGAGGACAACAAGCATAACTTCACACGTTTCCTGGTGGTGTCAAACCCTAACAAAGCCGACCTGCTTCGTCCGCTGACGGAGGCCAACAAGGCCAGCATCGTCTTCTCGCTGCCTCATGAGGAGGGCTCCCTGTCGCATGTGCTGGCTATCCTCTCGTTCTACAAAATCAACCTGACGAAGATTCAGTCGCTGCCCATTATCGGAAGGGAATGGGAATACCTGTTCTATGTTGATGTGATGTACGACGACCTGACACGCTACCGTCAGTCTATTGACGCGATAATCCCACTGACCAAAGACTTTAAAATATTAGGAGAATACAAAGATGGAAAACAAACCATGTAAGGTACAACCTGCAGAGAGACTTAACTTAGTAAGTGAATATTACTTCAGTCGTAAGCTGAAGGAGGTGGCCCAGCTGAATGCCGAGGGCAAGGACATTATCAGCCTGGCTATAGGCAGTCCTGACATGCCTCCCTCGGAAAAGACCATCGAGAAGCTGTGTGAGGTGGCCCATCAGCCCACAGCCCACGGCTATCAGCCTACGATGGGTACACCAGAGCTTCGCGAGGCCATGGCAGGTTTCTATAAACGTTGGTATAATGTTGATCTGGATGCCAAGACGGAGGTGTTGCCGCTGATAGGTTCCAAGGAGGGTATCCTGCATACCACGCTGGCTTTCGTCAATCCCGGCGATGGGGTATTGGTGCCTAATCCCGGCTATCCCACCTATACTTCCCTAAGCAAGATACTGGGCGCTAAGATAGTGAACTACAACCTGTGTGAGGACAATGGCTGGCAGCCTGACTTCGACGAGCTGGAGGAAATTGTTGCTAACAGCCAAAAGTCAAATGCAGACAGCCCCATAAAACTGATGTGGACCAATTATCCGAATATGCCGACAGGTGGCAGAGCCTGTATGAAGACCTACGAGCGCCTGGTGAAGTTTGCCAAGGACCATGGTATTGTGGTGGTCAATGACAATCCCTACAGCTTTATTCTGAGTGAAGAACACCTGTCGCTGCTGCAGGTGCCTGGTGCCAAGGACTACTGCATTGAGTTCAACTCCATGTCGAAGTCGCATAATATGCCTGGCTGGCGTGTAGGCCTGTGTGCCTCGAATGCTGAGTTCATCTCGTGGATTCTAAAGGTGCAGTCGAACATAGAGAGCGGTACCTTCCGAGGCATCCAGTTGGCTGCTGCAGAGGCTTATAACAACAGCGATGAATGGCATCGTGAGGCCAACATCGGGCGTTATGCGCGCAGAAGGAAGTATGCTGAGCAGATTATGGATGTGCTGGGCTGTAGTTACGACAAGAGTCAGGTGGGCATGTTCCTGTGGGGCAAGATTCCCGCAACCTATAATAATGTGGAAGACCTGACGGAGCGAGTGTTGCACGAGGCTCGTGTCTTCATAACTCCAGGCTTTATCTTTGGTAGCAATGGCGAGCGTTACATCCGAATCTCTCTCTGTGCCAAGGAGGAGAAGATACAACAGGCATTGGAACGTATCAAAAGCATCCTATAATTTAAGAAGAAAAGAATCACAAAAACAGTATAACTATGGAATTGGATTTACAACCACTGAACTTACCAAGTGACAACGAACGCCCTCTTGTCATTGCAGGACCCTGTAGTGCTGAGACTGAGGAGCAAGTGATGAAGACTGCCCGTGAGCTGGCCCTGAAAGGCTGTCATAATTTCCGGGCCGGAGTGTGGAAGCCCCGTACCAAGCCTGGAGGTTTCGAGGGTAATGGCGAGAAAGCCCTGCCCTGGATGAAGCAGGTGAAGGAGGAGACGCACATGCTCATCTCTACCGAGGTGGCTACCCCTGAACATGTGGAGCTGGCCCTGAAGTATGATATGGACATCCTGTGGATAGGTGCCCGTACCACCGCCAATCCCTTTGCCATGCAGGCTTTGGCCGATTCGCTGAAGGGTGTCGATATCCCTGTGCTGGTGAAGAATCCCGTCAATCCTGACCTGGAGCTGTGGATAGGTGCCATGGAGCGTATCAACCAGGCTGGTATCAAGCGTCTGGGTGCAGTACATCGTGGCTTCTCCAGCTTCGAACAGAAAATCTATCGCAATGCCCCTATGTGGCAGATTCCCATTGAGCTGCATCGTCGTATTCCCGACCTGCCTATCATCTGCGACCCCTCGCACATCGGAGGTAAGCGTGAACTGATAGCTCCGCTGTGTCAGCAGGCCATGGACTTGGGTTTTGACGGCCTGCTTGTTGAGAGCCACTGCGACCCGGACAAGGCATGGAGCGATGCCCGCCAGCAGGTGACTCCTGAGGTGCTCGACTACATCCTGGGCTTGTTGATAATTCGTGATGAGCATATTACCACGGAGAGCATTCAGCAGTTGCGTAAGCAGATTGATGATGTGGACAATCAGCTGATGGAGCTGTTGGCCCGTCGTATGGAGGTTTGCCGTGAGATTGGCCACTACAAGAAAGAGCATAACATGACGGTGTTGCAGACATCACGCTACAACGAGATTCTTGAGAAACGTGGTGTGCAGGGCTCTCTGACAGGTATGTCGCCAGAGTTCGTGGCCAAGGTGTTTGAGAACATTCACGAAGAAAGTGTACGTCAACAGATAGAAATCGTGAACCAATAGCAAATATGAAGATAATAGTATTAGGTGCAGGTAAGATGGGTTCGTTCTTCATTGACCTGCTGAGTTTCGACCATGAGGTGGCTGTGTTTGAGCGCGATCCCAAACGCATGCGCTTCACCTACAACTGTCAGCGGTTCACAGAGCTGGAGGAGATAAGAGCCTTTAAACCCGAGTTGCTCATCAATGCAGTGACGCTGAAGTACACCATTCCTGTCTTCGAGGAGGTGATGCCTTATCTGCCGGACGACTGCATCATCAGCGATATAGCATCGGTGAAGACCGACCTGAAGGAGTTTTATGAAAAGACAGGGCGTCGCTACGTGTCTACGCACCCTATGTTCGGTCCTACCTTTGCCAATCTGCATCAACTCTCGGAGGAGAATGCCATCATCATCAGTGAGGGCGACTATATGGGTCGCATCTTCTTCAAGGACCTCTACCAGAAGCTGGGGTTGAACATTTATGAGTATACCTTCGAGGAGCATGACAAGACGGTAGCCTACTCGCTGTCCATTCCCTTTGTCTCGACCTTCGTCTTTGCTGCTGTCATGAAGCATCAGGATGCTCCTGGTACTACCTTCAAGCGACATATGAAGATAGCCAAGGGTGTGCTGAACGAAGACGATTACCTGCTGCAGGAAATCCTGTTCAACCCTTATACTCATGACCAGGTGTCGCAGATTCGTACGGAGCTGAAGGAGCTGTTGGAAATTATCGACCAAAAAGATGCTGATGGTATGAAGGGCTATCTGACCAAAATACGAAATAATGTGAAGCGAGATATAGAAATCAAGCGGTAAGATGCATGTATTTGCAAAAAAAGTTGTACCTTTGCGCCTATGGAGAGACAACAGTTTGAAGCATATATGCAAAAATACGCTGACAAGATCATGCAGATTCGCCAGTCAGCGCATGAGTTACACCAGAGTGTTAACCAGACCTATGGTGACTCGCTGCCCTATGGCTATCATCTGGATATGGTAGTCAATAGTATCCGTGACTTTGGTCATCTGGTGTGTATTCAGGAGGATGACGTGCTGCCGTTGTTCTTTGGCGGCTATTACCATGACAGCATAGAGGATGCCCGTCAGACCTATAATGACGTCATGAAGATAGCCCGTGGCGTCTTGACGGAAGAGCAGGCCCTGATGGCAACAGAGATAGTATATGCGCTGACCAACGACAAGGGGCGTACCCGTGCTGAAAGAGCAGGGGAGAAGTATTATAAGGGTATTCGTGAGACGCCCTACGCTCCCTTTGTCAAGCTGTGCGACCGTCTGGCAAACATCACCTATTCCTGCTCTGGTGTGAATGGTGATAATCTGCGTATGAAGGAGGTCTACAAGCAGGAGATGCCCCACTTTCTGGCATCTATCAATCCCCGTAGTCAGGACAAGCGTTTCCAGCTGCCTCAGGAGACGGTACTACGCTTGGCAGAGTGTCTGATAGACGATCTGGAGCGTGAAGAGAAGAATGGCAGCGTTTGGTGGCATGAGTATTAGAAGTGATAAGTGTTGAGTGATTAGTGATAAGTACAGGTTATGGCGTTAGGTAAGTGGATAGGAGGTTTCCTCGGTTTTATGAGTGCCGGCCCGCTTGGGGCACTGGCAGGCATTGTGCTGGGTGGTCTGTTCGACTCGATGCTTGATGCGGTAAACACGCCTGAGACACAGGGTACCTTCGACGGACAGAGTGGCTTCCAGTCGCAGACTTACGGTCAGTCGTACGGTCGGCAACAGTCTTATCAGGGTCAGCGTAACAGCTTCCTTTTCTCCATGCTTGTGTTGGCCTCATACGTCATCAAGGCCGATGGCAGGGTGATGCACTCTGAGATGGAACTGGTGCGCAATGTGCTGCGCCAGAACTTTGGCGACGCAGCCCGTCAACAGGGCGATGAAATCCTTAGGAAACTTTTTGACGAGCAGAAGCGTGTCGGAGCCTCTGCTTTCAAGTCGACGGTCATGCAGTGCTGTCAGCAGATAGCTCTTAATATGGACTACTCGCAACGTCTGCAGTTGCTGAACTTTCTTGTCATGATTTCGCAGGCCGACGGCAAGGTCGATTCTTCTGAAGTCTCGGCCATGAAGGAGTGTGCCCAGTGGATGCAGATGTCTGTCGACGAGGTGGACTCCATGCTGGGGCTGGGCAAGGATGACTTGGAGTCGGCCTATCGGGTGTTGGGCGTATCGCCTGATGCTACTGACGACGAGCTGAAGAAGGCCTATCGCCGTCTGGCTCTCGAACACCATCCCGACAAGGTGGCCGCCCTTGGCGAGGATATCCGCAAGGCCGCCGAGAAGAAGTTCCAGGAGATAAACGCCGCCAAAGACAAGATTTGGAAAGCCCGCGGACTATAATACCTTAATAGCCACCATCGCGGCATCGTCAATACGTTCTGCTTTGCCACGGAAATTCTCTACGTCAGTTGACATGCGCTCAAGAATGCGTTCAGGCGACTCCTCGTTGATTGCTGATTTGTTGAGTCGTGCCATCAAGCGTTTCATCCCGAACGTCTCGTGTGAAAGGTTCTCCGTCTCATATAGGCCGTCAGTAAAACAGAAGAAAGTTGCATCTTCCACTAATGTGACGTATTGCTCTTCGTAATCGTAGTCCTCTATAATCCCTATCGGAATGTTGGGCTTTAGCTCAAGCTGACGGGCTCCGGTGTTCGGACTCAGTATGACAGGCCATGGGTGACCTGCGTTACAGTAGGTCATACGGGCATTGTCGAGATTCAGTACACCCACGAACAGGGTGGTGAACATCTCACTGTCGTTGATAGAGTAGAGAGGCTTGTTCATGGCTTTGACGATGGCAGCCGGAGAGGGGACTTCGGATGCTGCTGCAATAGCTGCTGCTGCGGTACGGAACACACTGCGGGTGACGGCCATCAGCACAGACGCCCTGACGTTACAGCCCGGCACATCGCCCATACAGAATACCAGTGAGTGCCCTGCATAGAAGTAGTCGTAAAGGTCTGCGCTGACATTGGAGGCACTGAGTAGCTTCACGCTCACGTCCAAGTGGTGGCGCGCATTCTCCTGTACCGATGTCGTTGGTAGCATGGCCCCTTGGATGTTGCTGGCTATCTGCAGCTCCTGGGTCAGCAGCTTTTGTTCAGTCATCAGCTTGTTCACCTTGCGGATGCTACGTGCCGAGCGCCATACGATAAGCACTATCAGTGCGATACTGACCAGTCCGGACAGCATCGTCCAGAGATGCAGCCGGTCGAGCCGGACCTCATCGACACTCGTGTTAAACACCATTTCACTATAGTTGATGTCGCCTGTTAACACGCCAACGCACTCATGCTGTTGGTTGTGTATCGGAACCGAAAAGGTATAGATGAGCATGTCAGAGCCACCGGAGTCTCTGTAGGGCTCGCTCCACCAGACAGAGTCTTTGGCCATCGGACGCTCGTACCACTCCCATGTCTCGTAGTCGTAGGGCAGCTGTTTGGTGGATATTGCCCCTTTGTCCGTCGTCTGATATGCAAAGGCTGCAAAGGCCGAGTCTGTCTTGTGATAGAAACCGGGGCGCAAAGCCACGGCGCTACCTATGATGTGCTGGTTGCGGTCTACCAGCATGGCACATATACGGTACATTTCCTGACGGTTCTCCAGATTCTCCTCCACGAGGCTGACCGTAGCCTGTACGGCCGATTCCACGCGCGCCTTTAGGTTGGTGATGCGCTGCAACTCCTTCAAGTCGTGCTTGGTCCGCTCTGCCGTCTGCTGTTGCACGGTCCTCTTGGTATAGGAATAGGTAGCGAAGCTCAGAACTTCGTTCAGAACGGCGGCTGCCAAAATGACGGCAACACCCATCCACATAGCTTCGATTCTTCTTTTTATATTTTCCGTCTTCATCGGTTAAACTGGCATGTTATGTGCTATAATGCGTGCAAAGGTACAAAAAAATACTCATATTCTCCCATGCATTTCCCAACTTTTTTACTCCCTTTCTTGGCGATAACCAGAAAAACAGCTACCTTTGCAGCATCATTCATTTTAATAAAATACAAGAAAATGGGAATTATCGGTTCAATCATTATTGGATGTCTGGCTGGCTTTTGCGCTGGTAAGTTGATGAAAGGTGGAGGCTTCGGCTTCATTATGAATCTCGTACTTGGACTCTTTGGCGGTCTGGTTGGTGGCTGGCTGTTCGAACAGCTGGGCATCGCCTGGGGTGGATTGCTCGGACAGCTGGGAACAGCCATCGTTGGCGCTGTGGCCATCCTGTGGGTTGCTTCGCTTATCAAGAAGTGAGGATGCCTGATGGGGGTTATCTGCTGACACAACGGCTACGGTCCGATGGGGCGGTGACATAAAAAATACCCCTATCCTCGCGGACCGTAGCCTTTTCGTGTGTTTATCCCGCTGGCAAATACGTTGTATGCATAAAATATTGACTGATAATTTGGCCGTTTCATGGGGAATTGTTACTTTTGTCCTCGAAAAGTGATATGAAACAACCAGCGATCATCATTCCTGAAGGGTGCAAGGAGGTGCTGTTGCACGCTTGCTGTGCGCCATGCTCGTCGGCCATTGTGGAATGGCTGGTGGGACATGGTGTAAAACCTACTATTTTCTATTACAATCCCAATATCTTTCCTCGTGAGGAATATGAAATTCGAAAAGAGGAGAGCAGGCGCCATGCTACGTCGCTGGGGCTACAGTGGATTGACGGCGACTACGACCATGAGGGTTGGCGAGCGAGCGTGTGCGGCTTGGAGGACGAACCCGAGCGAGGACGGCGTTGTGAGCAATGTTTTACGTTGCGTCTGACGAAAACGGCCCAGAAGGCGCATGAGCTTGGCATTCCGTATTTTGCTACGACGTTAGCTTCCAGTCGGTGGAAGTGTCTGGAACAGATAGAACGAGCAGGGTTGAAGGCACAAGAGTCTGTTGCCGGAACGCAGTTCTGGGCGCAGAACTGGCGTAAGGGTGGGTTGCAAGACAGGCGCAGTCGGCTATTGAAAGAATACGGTTTTTACAACCAGCAGTATTGTGGCTGCGAGTTTTCCATGCGTCCCAAAGACGAATGAAGGGTGGTTGCATTTCTGAAAACCAAAGAAAAATTCTCTTTTTCTTTTGGCATTCTGCTCACTTATTCGTATCTTTCTCCCCTCTTGGAGAAGATACTCGCGTTCGACAATGCAAAAGAAAATCCCGATTTTCTTTGGCATTGTGCTCACTTATTCGTATCTTTGCACCCCAAAATAATATAATAAGGTATGTTTGAGAACTTAAGTGACAGACTTGAACGGTCGTTCAAGATACTGAAGGGTGAGGGTAAAATCACCGAAATTAACGTTGCGGAGACTCTGAAGGACGTCCGCAAGGCCCTGTTGGATGCCGACGTCAACTACAAGGTGGCCAAGACGTTTACAGACACGGTAAAGCAGAAGGCGCTGGGCATGAACGTGCTGACGGCCATCAAGCCAGGACAGCTCATGGTGAAGATTGTGCACGACGAGCTGGCAGAGCTGATGGGTGGCAAGGCCGTGGAGCTGAAGCTGGAGGGCCGTCCTGCCGTCATCCTGATGTCTGGTCTGCAGGGTTCTGGTAAGACCACCTTCTCGGGTAAGCTGGCCAACATGCTGAAGAGCCGCCAGCACAAGAAAGCGTTGCTGGTGGCCTGTGACGTCTATCGTCCTGCCGCTATCGAGCAGCTGAAGGTGGTGGGCGAGAGTGTAGGTGTTCCGGTCTATTCAGAACCTGAGAACAAGAACGTGGTCGAGATAGCCAATCATGCTATCAAGGAGGCCAAGGCCAAGAATTATAACGTCGTCATCATCGATACCGCTGGTCGTCTGGCTATCGATGAGGAGATGATGAACGAGATAGCTGACCTGAAGCAGGCTGTCAACCCTGACGAGACGCTGTTCGTTGTAGACTCGATGACTGGTCAGGATGCCGTCAACACGGCCAAGGAGTTCAACGACCGGCTGGACTTCGACGGCGTGGTGCTGACGAAGCTCGACGGTGACACCCGTGGCGGTGCTGCCCTGTCGATACGCACGGTGGTCACCAAGCCTATCAAGTTTATCGGTACGGGCGAGAAGATGGAGGCTATCGATGTGTTCCATCCCGACCGTATGGCCGACCGTATCTTGGGAATGGGTGACGTTGTCTCACTGGTTGAGCGTGCCCAGATGCAGTTCGACGAGGAGGAGGCTAAGCGCCTGGAGAAGAAGATCCGCAAGAACAAGTTTGACTTTGACGACTTTATGGGCCAGATACAGCAGATTAAGAAGATGGGTAACATCAAGGACCTGGCTTCGATGATTCCCGGTGTGGGCAAGGCTATTAAGGATGTGGACATTGACGACAATGCCTTTAAGGGTATTGAGGCCATCATCCAGTCGATGACTCCCAAGGAACGTCAGAATCCGGACATCATCAACCAGAGCCGTCGCCTGCGTATAGCCAAGGGCTCGGGTACGAAGATTGAGGAGGTGAACCGCTTGATGAAGCAGTTCGACCAGACACGTAAGATGATGCGTATGGTCAGCGGTATGGGCTCGTCGAAGATGGCCCAGATGGCTGCGGCAATGAAAATGAAGGGTGGAGGCATGCCGAAACTTTAATTAGTGGTTAGAGGTTAGAAGTTAGAAAGATATGCAACTGATTGACGGAAAAGCAACAGCAACGGCCATTAAGGCTGAGATTGCGGAGGAGGTAAGGCAGATTGTAGCTGCAGGGGGTAAGCAACCCCATTTGGCTGCTGTGCTGGTGGGTCACGACGGTGGTTCAGAGACCTATGTGAAGAACAAGGTGTTGGCTTGCGAGGCCTGTGGCTTCAAGAGTACGCTTATTCGCTATGAGGACGACGTGACGGAAAAGGAGCTGCTGGAGTGTGTATCACGACTGAATCGTGATACCACAGTGGATGGTTTCATCGTACAGCTGCCCCTGCCCAAGCATATTGACGAGCAGAAAATCATCGAGGCTATCGACTACCGAAAGGATGTGGATGGTTTTCATCCCATCAATGTGGGTCGCATGGCCATTGGTCTGCCTTGCTTCATCTCAGCCACCCCTCTTGGCATCATCACCCTGCTGAAGCGTTATAACATTGAGACCTCAGGCAAGAAGTGTGTCATTCTGGGACGTTCCAATATCGTTGGCAAGCCCATGGCCCAACTGATGATGCAGAAACAGTATGGCGACGCAACGGTAACGGTCTGTCACTCACGCTCCAAGACGCTGAAGAAGGAGTGTCTGGAGGCCGACATCATCATTGCCGCCATTGGTCAGCCCGACTTCGTGACAGCTGATATGGTGAAGGAGGGCGCTGTCATTGTCGACGTAGGCACCACCCGCGTGCCCGATGCTACGCGCAAGAGCGGTTTCCGTCTGAATGGCGATGTCAAGTTCGACGAGGTGGCTCCTAAATGCTCGTTCATCACGCCTGTTCCTGGTGGGGTTGGGCCGATGACTATCTGTTCGCTGATGAAGAATACCCTCGCTGCCGGCAAGAAAGAATACTATAAATGACGGCTCAGGAGTGGTACAAACAAGGTAACGACTTCCGTAAAGAGTCAAAATGGCACGAAGCCATCAACTGCTATATCCAGGCTATTGCACTTGACCCGGACAGTCCCGCTGTTGAGGCCAAGCGTATGCTTGACGACATCATGGCCTTCTACTGCAAGGATATGTATAATCCCTGAGCCTCGAAGCTCAGGGATTATTTTTCATGTTTTCCTGTCACAGAGGTACATGCCAGCAAGGATGAGGCAGGTGCCCAGCAGGAACCAGGACGTTATCTGCTCGTTCAGCAGCCATGCTGCAAAGATGATGGTGGTGATGGGGTTGAGATAGACCCAGTTGGTGGCCACGACAGCCCCCAGCTTACTGATGACCCAGTTCCATATAAGGAAGCAGAGCATTGAGGCCACGACACCCAGGAAAAGAATGTTCCATAGCACCTCGGCGCTCATCATGGTGTTCAGTGAGGGAAATCCAGACTTTATAATATAATAAGGTAAGATGGTCAGCAAGCCCCAGAAAAACACCTTTCGGGTGATGAATAGCGTAGAATAGCGCTCCGTGGCCCACTTCATCAACAGCGAGTAGACAGCCCAGCACAGACAGGCGCAGAAGGCCAGCGTATCGCCAAGGGGCGACAAATGCAGCACGAAATGACCGTTCAGTACCACTACAGCCATGCCCATGCAGGCCAGAACGGAGCCAAACACCTGTATCTTCGAGAAACGCTCACTATCTCTGTAGACCAGTGCCACCAGCAGCATGGCAAACAGCGGACACGAGCAGACAATGAGCGACGTATTGGTTGCTGTGGTGTAGAGCATGGCTGCATTCTCTGCCAGGAAGTAGACGCTGCCTCCCGTAATGCCCAATGCCACCATCAGTGCCTCGTCCTTCAGCGTGTGACTCAATAGCCGGAACTCAGCAGGTCTGAACAGCAGCTCGTAACCCAACAACAGTACGTAGGCTATAAGGAAACGCAATGTGAAGATTTGCGCTGGCGACAATCCGTTCAGCAACAACATCTTCGTAAACACGAATGTACTGCCCCAAATGGCCACCGTTATAAAGGCCACCAAATGATATATCCGCCTGTCCATTTGTTGACTATTGAATCCTGTTTTTGTGTAAACTGCGGCAAAGGTACGACAATAAAAGCAAAAAAAAGCACTTTCGTTTGGTTTTTAGTACCTTTTTTTGTACTTTTGCACCCCGAAATCAGGATTTAATGCATTAAACTAAATAAATATGGCAAAGATGAAAGGCGCCATTGAGGTGAATACCGAGAGGTGTAAGGGATGCTCGTTGTGCATCATAGCCTGTCCTCAGAAGGTAATTGCCTTGGCCAACAAAGTGAATCTGCACGGCTATCCTTACGTGGAGGCTGTCAACGAGGAGGCCTGTGTGGGTTGTGCCTCGTGTGGCATTGTCTGCCCAGACGGATGTATCACCGTGTATCGTAAAAAAATGGAGGAGTAAGGTATGGAAAAGGAAGTTGTGTTGATGAAAGGCAATGAGGCAATAGCCCATGCTGCTATTCGTTGCGGATGCGACGGCTATTTCGGCTATCCTATTACTCCGCAGAGTGAAGTCATTGAGACGCTGGCTGAGCTGAAGCCTTGGGAAACCACTGGTATGCAGGTGGTTCAGGCCGAGAGCGAGCTGGCATCAATCTATATGGTATATGGTGCTGCCGGTGCCGGTAAGCGTGCAATGACCTCGTCAAGCTCGCCCGGTATCGCGCTGATGCAGGAGGGTATCACCTACATGGCTGGTGCCGAGGTGCCTGGCGTGTTTGTGAACGTGCAGCGTGGCGGTCCCGGACTGGGTACCATCCAGCCTTCGCAGGGCGACTATTTCCAGGCTACCCGTGGTGGTGGTAACGGTGACTACAACGTCATCGTGCTGGCTCCCAACAGTGTGCAGGAGATGGCTGACTTCGTTGATCTGGCTTTCGAGCTGGCATTCAAGTATCGCAATCCTGCCATGATTCTGTCGGATGGTGTCATTGGACAGATGATGGAGAAGGTGGTGCTGCCTCCGTTCAAGCCCCGTCGTACCGACGAGGAGGTGATCAAGGAGTGCCCCTGGGCCTCTACCGGTAAGCCTAAAACCAGAGAGCGTGTGGTCATTACCTCGCTGGAGCTGAAGCCTGAGGCTATGGAGGCCCGTAATCTGGCCTTGCAGGAGAAGTATCGCACGATTCAGGAGAATGAGGTACGCTACGAGCAGCAGCAGATGGACGATGCCGACTATGCCATCGTGGCCTTTGGCAGTGCTGCCCGTCTGTCGGAGAAGGCTATCGAGGTAGCCCGCGAGGAAGGTCTGAAGGTAGGACTGTTCCGTCCTATCACCCTGTGGCCGTTCCCCACAAAGGAGATTGCCGAGCTGGCCAAGACGAAGAAGGGTATCCTGGTGGTCGAGATCAATGCCGGCCAGATGGTTCAGGATGTTCGACTGGCTGTCAACGGTATCATTCCTGTGGAGCAGTTTGGTCGCTTAGGCGGTATCGTGCCTGAGCCCGAAGAGATTGTTAATGCACTTAAAGAAAAACTGATGTAAGGCTATGGATAGGAATCAAATAGTTCAACCGGAGAATATTGTCTGCAAGAAGCCAACGCTGCTGAACGACAATAATATGCACTACTGCCCAGGCTGTTCGCATGGTGTGGTGCACAAGCTCATTGCCGAGGTCATTGAGGAGATGGGCATGGAGGATAAGGCCGTAGGTGTATCGCCTGTAGGTTGCGCTGTCTTCGCGTACAATTATATAGATATAGACTGGCAGGAGGCTGCCCACGGTCGTGCTCCCGCACTGGCTACGGGTATTAAGCGCTGTTGGCCTGACCGTCTGGTATTTACCTATCAAGGCGATGGAGACCTGGCCTGTATTGGTACTTGTGAAACTATTCACGCACTGAATCGTGGTGAGAACATCGTTATCGTCTTCGTCAACAATGCCATCTACGGCATGACGGGTGGTCAGATGGCTCCTACGACGCTGATTGGTCAGAAGACGTCTACCTGCCCTTATGGCCGTGATCCGCAGTTGCACGGCTATCCCCTGAAGATTGCCGATATCGCTGCCCAGCTGGAGGGTACCTGCTACGTCACCCGCCAGAGCGTAGAGTCTGTTGCCAGCATCAACAAGGCTAAGAAGGCTCTGAAGAAGGCATTCCAGGCTTCTATGGACGGCAAGGGCTCAAGCCTTGTTGAGTTTGTCTCAACCTGTAACAGCGGTTGGAAACTCACTCCTGCCAAGGCTAATGAATGGATGAAGGAGAACATGTTCCCCTTCTATCCAAAAGGTGACTTAAAAGATACGACAGACAGATGAATGATCGTGCAAACCGAATGCAGAGAGCATGCTCTATGCTGAGGTGCAGCCGATTATGCATAAAATGAAATTTTATGAAGAAAGAGATTATTATTTCAGGTTTCGGAGGTCAGGGCGTGCTCTCGATGGGTAAAATCCTGGCCTATTCAGGACTGATGGAAGACAAGGAGGTAACTTGGATGCCTGCCTATGGTCCCGAGCAGCGTGGTGGTACTGCCAATGTAACTGTGATAGTCAGCGACGAGCGTATCTCTTCGCCCATCCTCAGCAAGTACGATATCGCAGTGGTGCTCAACCAGCCTTCACTCGAGAAGTTCGAGCCGAAGATCAAACCCGGTGGCATTCTGATTTACGATGGCTTTGGCATTATCAATCCTCCCACCCGCAATGACATTACCGTCTATCGCATTGACGCCATGGACAAGGCTGCTGAGATGAAGAATGGCAAGGTGTTCAACATGATTGTGCTGGGCGGACTGTTGAAGGTTGCTCCTGTGGTGAGTGCCAACGGTGTGGAGAAAGCCCTGAAGAAGACACTGCCTGAGCGTCACCACGACCTCATTCCCCTGAATATGCAGGCTGTTGAGGAAGGGGGCAAGATTATTGCACAGCAATAAGTCCGACGAGTAGCGTTGTAAGCTCTACCAGCAGGACTGTGGCGCCACAGCAGTCGCCTGTATAGCCGCGAAGGCGCCGCCAGATGAGTAGGTAGAGGAAGTACATGACGAGGGCTGGTGTAAAGATAAGCAACTGCCAGTCGATTCGCGCGTACATTATATAAATATATAAAGCCATAGGCATCAGCCCCTGTACAGCGAGGCTGATGCCTGCTTTTATGTCGAACTTACGATAGACGGTGCGGTTCTTGGCTGTCTCTTCAGAGCGAGCATAGGGCATCATCTGTATGAGCTGTGCGGCAACCATCTTGGCATAGGGGTCAGCAACAGCCAATAGCAATGCGGCATCGAGTGGTTGCATGGCGCGTAGACAGCTGAAGAACAAGGCGAAATAGAGGATGAGGCTGATGACACCATAGGTGCCGATGTGCGAGTCCTTCATGATGTCGAGGATACGCTGACGGTCTGTCCCTCCGCCTCCAAAGCCATCCATGAAGTCGGCCAGTCCGTCTTCATGCAGGGCTCCAGTCATCAGCAGCCGGATAAGCATAGCCAACAGGATAGCTATCGTGTAGGGGAATACCATACTGCCGAAGTAGAGTACAGCCGCCATTGCCGAGCCTGTGAGCCAGCCTACTAAAGGCCAGTGTTCGACGACCGTCTTATAGGCATCCTTGTCTGGCTGGTGCAGTCGCCAGAAGGGAAGGCGGGTGAAGAATATCAATGCCGCCCAGATGCGGTCGTACCACTTGGAGGTGTCGATAGATAGCTGCATTAGAAATACTTGGTTATGTTGGCATTCTCAAAATTATTCATCTCATTCATCATGCGGACAGCAGAGTCGATGATGGGGAAGGCACAAAGTGCTCCTGTTCCCTCACCCAGTCGTAAACCTAAGCGTAACAGCGGACTGGCCTCCAACATGTCGAGCATTAGTTGATGACCACTCTCGTCGCCACAATGGGTAAAAATCATATAGTCCTTGGCTTGTGGATAAAGAAGGCAAGTGGCCATAGCGCAGGCTGTCATGATGAAGCCGTCAACTAATATAATAAGGTGTAGCTCGGCAGCACGCAGCATGGCTCCAATGGCTGCTATCATCTCAAAGCCTCCGAAGTAAACCAGCGGGGTGAGTTTAGAGGAATGGGGGATGAGGGAGTAATGGGATACCGCCTTTGACAGCACCTCGTATTTATGGCGGATTCCGTCACAGTCAAGTCCGGCGCCTGCACCAATGCACTCCTTCAGGGGAATGTTGCCAAACAGATGCATCCAGATACTGCTGGGAGAGGTGTTGGCAATGCCCATCTCTCCAATGCATAGAATGCGACAGCCTTGCTGAGAGCAATCGTCGGCCAAGTCGGCACCAACTTGTATGGCCTTGTCGAACTCGTCCTCAGACATGGCTGCTTCGTACAGGAAGTTACGTGTTCCTCTTGCTATCTTACGATTCATGATGGCAGGGTAGGGAGTAAGGTCGTAGTCTACACCTACATCCACTATCTTAAGGTCGAAGCCATGCTGTCGGCAGAACATATTGACACCGCCACCACCGCGAGTGAAGTTAATCATCTGTTGCCAGGTCACCTCTCGAGGCGATACGCTGACGCCTTCACGCTCAATGCCATGGTCACCACCTAACAGCAAGTGGCAAGGATGGTCGAGGCTGGGCGAGAGTGTCTGCTGAATCAGGCATATCTGCATGGCCACTGTCTCCAAGCGTCCCAGCGAGCCTTTGGGCTTGTTCAGGTTGTCTATCTTCTGCTGGATGGCGGGGCGCAGGGATTCGTCTATTGGCTGTATGTCAAAGTTCCTCATAGTATTCATCATCTTATTTGATCTTCACAGGTATTCCACTCACCATCAGGATAACTTCATCAGCCTTGGAAGCTACATATTGGTTCATCCAGCCTTCCAAATCGGTAAAGCGTCGTTGGATGACGTCCGTGCTGACCCCCCCAGAGCCTATCTCGTTAGTGACAAAGATAAACATGGCATCCTGAGCGGTAAACTTGTCGAACTCTTGCTTCACGGCTTCTAAAGCCTCGTCGACAGACGGCTGTTCCCAATCGGGTTTATGGCGGTCGAAGAAGAAATTGGTACACCAGAGGGTGATGCAGTCAATGACCGCTACACGCCCTGTCAGGTCGTGACGGCTTAAAGCGCGTTCCTCTTCAATATTCGTCCACTGCTGACCACGTCGCTCTTGGTGCATCTTGACTCGCTGGCGAAACTCCTCATCCCAGATGTGGGCTGTAGCCACATAAATGGGATGGGGGCTTAGGCTGAGTGCAAGTTGCTCTGCATACTGGCTCTTGCCCGAACGCTGACCTCCTGTAATGAGAATGATTTTCTTCATAAAACTCATGCAAATTTAGTTTATTTTCAGGAAAAAACACCCTGTTTAATCAAAAAATACACTTATTTTTGCATTTTTCCCCCTTTTTTTTTGGAACTTATTGTTTTTTTTACTTACTTTGCACCCGAATTTGAAAGATTACAGTAAAAACGATTATAGTATTTTAATTTTAAACTAATTAAGTTAGTAACAATGAAAAAGTTATTTTTGGTTATGGCTGTCGCTATGCTGACAGTTTCTGCAAGTGCACAGAAGACCGCTGTTACTGCAAACAAGGCAGGTGACAACTGGTATCTTGGTATCAACGCTGGTGTTGCTACTCCCATGCAAAAGTGGGGTGACTATGGTTTCATGAAAGGTGTCGCTCCTAAGGTGGGTGTCCGTTTGGGTAAGAATCTGACCACAGTGTTCGGCCTCGCTGCTGATGTAGATCTTTATGTTGGTTCAAAGACTGATTCTAAGTCTATGATGGGTAGCAAGACCTTTGTGAACTCAATGAATGTAGACCTGTTGGCTACTTTCAATCTGATGAATCTTTTTGGTGGTTACAAAGGTGAGCCCCGTGCTTTCGAGATCATCGCTCTTGCCGGTGGTGGTTGGGATCATCAGTTCGGTTATAGCAAGGCTAACGGTCTGAACACCAAGTTCGGTTTTGACCTCACTCTGAACCTGGGTCAGGAGAAGGCTTGGCAGGTATATCTGGAGCCCGCTGTTGTCTATGGTGTGAAGAGCTGGGATCTGCACAATGCAATGGGTATGATCGAGCCTGTTCGTGCAAAGATGGATTCTCGTAACGGTTTGTTCCAGCTGAGCGCTGGTGTGACCTACAAGTTCGGTTGCAGCAATGGTACTCACAACTACAAGATCGAGGAGCTCCGCGACCAGGCTGAGATTGACGGTCTGAACGCTAAGATTAACGAGCTGCGTGCTGACGTTAACTCTAAGGATGGCCAGATTGCTGCCAACGCTCGTGAGATTGCTGACCTGAAGGCTAAGCTCGCTGCTTGCGAGGCTCGTCCTGTACAGACTATCGTTGAGGAGGTTAAGGAGAACATCCTGCAGCCCATGGTTATCTTCCGTCAGGGTAAGAGCACTATCGACGCTGCTCAGTATGCAAGCATCGAGATGATTGCTAAGTACATGCGTAACCACAAGGAGGCTAACGTTATCGTTCGCGGCTTCGCTTCACCCGAGGGCAACGCTGAGCTGAACCAGAAGCTGTCTGAGAAGCGTGCTGAGGCTGTTAAGCAGGCTCTGATCAAGCGCTACAAGATCTCTAAGGATCGCATCTCTACTCAGGGTCTCGGTGCTACCGATAAGATTTCTGAGGAGAACGACTTCAACCGTGTTGCTATGTTCATCGACACCACTACGAAGTAAGGCTTATCAAATTAGATAATAAAAGTCCCCGCAGATTTGGTTCTGCGGGGATTTTTTTGTACTTTTGCAGAGAATATTACTAACTTGATGATACAATGAAGCTAAAACTACTGTTTGCAATGCTGTTGCCGAGCCTGTGTGCTATGGGACAGACGAGACGGGAAATCAATCTGAAGACTTGGGAGTTTTCACGTGACAATCAGTCGTGGACGGAGGTACAGATTCCTCATGACTGGGCTATTGCCGGTCCTTTTGACAAGAAGTGGGACCTGCAGATGGTGGCTATTGAGCAGAATGGTGAGACGGAGGCTACCGAGAAGTCCGGCCGTTCAGGCTCCTTGCCATGGATAGGTGAGGGGTGGTATCGCACAACGGTCGAAATCCCTGCAGGCTATGATGCTGCCGAGCTGGTGTTCGACGGAGCGATGGCAGAGCCGCGTGTCAGTGTTAACGGTCAGGAGGCAGGCTACTGGGCTTATGGCTACAATGCTTTTCGGGTGGATGTGACGCCTTTCCTTTCCAATCCTCCTTCATCCATCACTAAGGAGTTGGATATCAACGTGCATCTGCAGAACTTGGAGGAAAGCTCGCGCTGGTATCCTGGTGCAGGGCTTTATCGTCCTGTCAAGCTTGTATTGACGCAGAAGACGCATATCGATGACTGGAGCGTCTTTGTCCGTACCATGAATATTGCCGACGGCAAGGCTATTGTGGAGGCTGAGGCCAAAGTCATCAATGCAGGGAAAGATATGGCTGCGGAAATGACGCTGATAGCTCCCGACGGGAAGACTATCCAGAGTGGCAGCAAGCGCATTGAGGCTGACGGAAAGGTTTATGCTATGTTTAAGGTTGACAACCCGCAGCTGTGGTCTCCTGAGACACCTTGTCTGTATCAGCTGAAGACTGAGGTCTTCAATGGACGACATGAAGTGGTGGACGCAAAGACCGTTACTACAGGTCTGCGCACTGTTCGTGTCAGTCGCGAAGGCGGTTTCCAACTCAATGGCCAGTCGCGCAAACTAAAGGGAGTCTGCCTGCACCATGACCTGGGGCCCCTTGGCGCCGCCATCAACAAGTCGGCCTTGATTCGTCAGATTAAGATGATGAAGGCGATGGGCTGCGATGCCATCCGTACTTCGCACAACATGCCTTCCACCATGCAGATGGAGGTGTGTGACTCGATGGGTATGATGGTCATGGCCGAGTCGTTCGACATGTGGATATACCCCAAGTGCAAGAACGGCTATGCACGTTTCTTCCGTGAGTGGGCTGCGAAGGACATTACCAACCTCATTCTGAATCATCGTAACCATCCCTGCATCGTGATGTGGTCTATTGGTAACGAGATTCCTGAGCAGTGGAGCGAGGAAGGCCGACAAATCAGCATCCAGCTGCAGGGCTTGTGCCACTCGCTGGATCCCACACGTCCTGTAACGCAAGGTATGGACAAGGCAGAAGCAGCGCTGAATAGTGGCTTTGCACAAGCAATGGAGGTGCCGGGCTTCAACTACCGCGTACACAAGTACGAGAACAATATCAAGCAGTTGCCTCAGGGTTTTCTGCTGGGCAGTGAGACGGCTTCAACCGTCAGCAGCCGTGGCGTCTACAAGTTCCCAGTGGTTCCCACTGACAATTCACAGTTCGCCTCCTATTCGCCTAACTACGATCCCACAGCCTTGCAAAAGGCTGATGGTCAGTGCTCCAGCTATGATGTAGAGTATTGTTCGTGGTCGAATCTGCCTGACGATGACTGGCGCTGCCAGGACGACTATCCCTGGGTGATTGGCGAGTTCGTGTGGACAGGCTACGACTACTTGGGCGAGCCTACGCCTTACGACGAATACTGGCCTTCGCGCAGCAGCTATTTTGGCATCTGCGACTTGGCAGGTCTGCCCAAGGACCGCTATTGGCTCTATCGTTCTAAGTGGAACAGCCGGGAGCATACTGTCCACCTGTTGCCCCACTGGACATGGCCAGGAAGGAAGGGCCAAGTGACACCGGTTTACTGCTATACCGATGGCGTGGAGGGCGAGCTCTTCATCAATGGCAAGAGCCAAGGACGTGTCCGCAAGAATCCTGCAGAACGCTTAGACCGCTATCGTCTGCGTTGGAACAACGTCAAGTACGAGCCGGGCGAAATCAAGGTTGTCGCCTACGATGAGCAGGGCAACAAGATTGGCGAGGATGTACGTCAGACGGCAGGGAAGCCAGTACAGCTGGTCGCCAAGGCCGAGACAAGTTCTTTCAAGGCAGATGGAGAAGAGCTGATTTTTGTTCGCGTCAGCGTGGAAGACAAGAAAGGCATCTCTGTTCCCACTTGCCAGAACAATCTGAAGTTCGAAGTCAGTGGTGAGGCTCGCTTCGAGGCCGTCTGCAATGGCGATGCCACCTCTTTGCAGTCCTTCAAGCAGCCCGAGATGCGCCTCTTCAACGGTGAGTTGGTGGTCATCCTGCGTCCCACGACAAAGGCGGGCAAAGCCACATTAGTGGTAAAAGACCAGCGCGGTCGTCTTAAGCCTGCTGTGCTCACCATCCAGACGCGATGATGTCGCTCTCTCTAAAATAATAACCGAAAGTTTTGCGCTTTCGGTTTTTTTGTGTATCTTTGCCGACAATAATCAAATGATGTGACATGGAGCAGATAGCAGGAAGATACATTAACCCCTACACCGATTACGGCTTCAAGCTACTCTTCGGTACCGAGCCTAACAAGGACATCACCTTGGAACTGGTGAATGCCCTGCTGCAGGGTAAGGAGGTCATCAAGTCGCTGACGCTGCTGCCAACGGAGCAGTTGGGCGACACGAAAGACGACCGCCGCTCGGTGTTCGACGTTTATTGTGAGAACGAGCAGGGCGAGAAGATCATTATCGAGATGCAGAAGGCCGACCAGCAGTGGTTCAAGGACCGCTCGGTGTACTACTCGTCGTTCCCCATTCGCCAGCAGGGCGAGAAGGGGCAGTGGCGCTTCGGCTTGAAGGCTGTCTATACCATCGGCATCCTTGACTTCGTGTTTGATGAAGACAAAGACGACAAGGAGTACTACCACCACACGGTGCAGTTGATGGACGTCAACAAGAAGGAAGTCTTTTACGACAAGCTGACCTATATCTATTTGGAGATGCCGAAGTTCCACAAGACGGAGGACGAGTTGGAGACGATGGCCGACAAGTGGCTGTATGCGCTGAAGAACCTTCCGCGCCTGTTGGAGCGTCCTGCGGCCCTGCAGGAGCGCATCTTCGGCAAGTTCTTCGAGGTGGCTGAGATAGGCAATCTGCCGAAGGAGGAGTACGCCAAGTACTGGGAGAGCGAGAAGATCTACTACGACAACGACGGTGCCATCCGCACCGCCGAGGCCAAAGGCCGGGCAGAGGGTGAGGCCAAAGGTCGTGCCGAAGGAGAATTGGGCAAAGCCTTGGCTATTGCCCGAAACCTGAAGTCTATGGGACTTAGCCTGACGGATATTGCAAAGGCTACAGGACTGGCTAAAGAAGAAATCTGCAAATTGTAAATCAAATATGAATAATGTCTAACCAATAAAACAGACATGCCCATGACATAGCAAAGACAAAAGACATATAGGAAATGCCGGAGCAGCGAGAGCAGAACCAAGCTTGCTTGAGTTATGCCGAGTCGCGACGGTGTTCTCCTTAAGGAAAATTGAAGCGTCCGCTTGAATCTTGTTCTACAAATTCGCCAAAATTTCAAGAACTACCAAGAGTAAAAGCAAAGGATGCTCACGCTGGCCGCGTGGGCTTTTTACTCGAATATGGTAGTTAGGTGTTTGGCGATACCTGTAGAACGTAGACGAAGTAAAAAGTCCGCGTTTTCATTTTCTGTCTTCACATACATCCTGGGACTTAGAAACATAGTATAACAACCAAATGACTAAGAGTATGACAAAACGAAAAATTCTACTACTGCTATTGTACTGCATGGGGACGTTCCTATTTCCCCTCAATGCATTCGCCGAAAGCGGGTATGTAGGCGACCAGTTCACCTTAAGCCGGCCAAACTTGCCCTACTATGCCTCGAAAATCAGGCGCGTGACATGGAATGGCCTGTATGACAGCTGCCTCTCCGGCTATGAGACATCAACGGGAGCGATTGTCAGAATCACATCTTTCTTCGAGGGGTCCAAGACCGTCTCTTGTGAGGTGGAATACGAATGGGTTTCCGGCGACCGCACACTGACGAGCCATGCCAGCAAGACTTATACGATTTATTGCAATGCGGTCAGCATCACTGTGACAAATCCCAACATGACCATGAAGGTGGGACAGAAGCAGAGAATCAGCTATTATCTCTCACCGACGAAGAACGCCACGCTGACCTTCACGTCGAGCAACAGCAGTGTAGCCTCTGTGAGCAGCACTGGCGAGGTGACGGCCTTGGGCGTGGGCTCGGCCACCATCACCATCAAGCAGAACCTGGGCTACGACGCCACATGCAACGTGACCGTGACGGAGCCCGTGGCTGCCACATCGATAACGCTGCCTGCCGAGGCTACGGTGTATGCCTATTCCACGCTGACGCTCTATCCAACCTTGCAGCCTTCAGAGGCCAACCCCACGCTGACGTGGGAGTCGGCTAATGTCTCGATAGCCAGCGTAGACCAAAACGGAAAGGTTACGGGAAATAATCCTGGCACGACGACTATCACGGTGACAACGGACAACAATCTGAGCGCCTCCTGCACGCTTACTGTCAAAGACGTCGACCGTACACCGCAACAGTTCGACATTGCTGATGATTTCTCTCAGAAGACCGTCTATGTGGGTGACTCGTGGCGGATTCCCTACACCGTCACACCATCATACGCCAAATACACGCTGATTTGGACATCATCAGACGAAAGCGTCGCCACGGTAGGCTCTGGCGGCTATGTGACAGCCTTGAAGCAGGGAACCACGAGGATTACCGCCAGCATCGAGGGCACAAGCCTGACAGACTATTGCGATGTGATGGTGAAGGCCATTCCCAACGTGCTGACCATCTGGTTTGCCAATGGGCAGCGCAGCGACATCAAGCTGAGCGAGCATATCAGCGTAACCTTTGGGACCGACAAGTTCGCCGTCAAGAGCGCGACCGTCGACGTGGAGTATGACGCCGCCGACGTGGCAAAGTTCACGCTCGAGAACGACGACTCCGAGAATACCGCCATCGAGGCCGTCGAGACAGGCAACGCGGCAGAAGGGACGATGACCTTCGACGGCAATGCCATCCGACTCTATGGCTTCACCCCCGGCAGCAGCGTACGGCTCTATACCGTCGGCGGACAGTCGGTCGGCAGCCACCGCGTAGGGCGGGACGGCAGCCTCACCATCTCCCTTGACGGCCTCAGACCAGGCATCCATATCGTTAAAACAGAAAGTATCACCTATAAAATCATCAAGAAATGAAAACGATCAGAATAATGCTTACTATGTTGCTGGCCATCACGACCACCAGCGGCATGGCACAAGGTGTCATCATCTATAAGAGCAATGGCACACAGGAAAAACTACCATACGTGGCTGTGGACAGCATCATCATGTACTACGCTGACGAGACACCCGTGCAGATAACCGACCCCAAACCCGTAGACCTCGGCCTGCCCAGCGGCACGCTGTGGGCCGATATCAATGTGGGCGCCTCTGCGCCTGAGGCCCATGGCGGCTACTATGCCTATGGCGAGACGGAGGAGAAGCTCACCTATTCGTGGAGCACCTATATGTGTACCTCGAATGGTTGCGGCACCTCTGCCGACCCACTTTTCGTTGACAAACTTCTTACATACACTAAAGTTGGCACCGTAATTTTGAATGCCGAGTGCAACATAGCCGGAACCAAATACGACGTGGCCACGCAGAAGTGGGGTGAGTCGTGGGTGATGCCTACCGCAAATCAGTTCCAGGAACTGTTCGACTACTGCACACGCGAAGTCGTGAAAATCAACGATGTTCAATGTGTAGAATATACAGGCCCCAATGGAAACACGCTGATTTTCCCACTGAACGGAGGATATAAGGATGGGCAAGACTTAAAAGACGCGGATGATTATCAACATATAACTAGGTTCTGGGTGGCGGACGCAAATGGTGGAATGTATTTGAATATGGGAGGAGATGCAACAATAACGTATTATAATAATAGCGCAAGTGCCAGTGCTTATCCAGAATATCGGTATTATGGCAAGCAGGTGCGCCCGGTGAAGAAGCAATAGTGGTCTTCTGTGCATAAAATCAGAATAACGAGGGCAGGACCCGATTCGCTTATGAATCAATCATCCTGTCCTCAAGGGCGTCTACATTGTCAATGGCCGTCAGGTCGTGGTGAAGTGAGAGACGAACTGGGTTAATTTCATGGAAAAGCGAGGCTCACGTAGTGTGGGCCTCGCTTTTTTCGTTGTTCATGTTTCTTTGGAAAACAGGCGCTCCTCGTTCTGAGGTGGATTCTGCCCCGTCCTGAAAACAGGCGCTCCTCGTCCTGAGGTGGATTCTGCCCCGTCCTAAGAGGGATTGCGGGCCGTTCTGAGAGGGATTCACAAGAGATGTCGCAGGTTTGTGCCGCCCGTGCAAAAGTCTTGCGGCGGGTGGGGGAAGGTCTTGTGTCGTCCGTGAAAATGTCTTGTGGCGCCCGCCGCGAGGCGGACTTGTCGGAAGTGTATTCTTACTTCTGCAATGGGAAGTAATGGATGGCGCCTCCTACTTTCATCCTCTTGAGCGTGGGATGCTCGCCGGCGCAGAGGCTGTCGAGATAACGCCGGGCCGAGTTGTACTTCAGTCGTGACTGTGTCATGAAGATGCGGATGGTGGTGAAGCCGTCAATGACGGCCTTGCGCAGGGCTTCGGCCATAAAGCGCTCGTCGTGCATCTGTGCATTGCCTACAGGGGTGTCCTTCTTGCGGAAGCCGTGCTGCTTGCGGCTCACCATCTTGACAAAGTGCTTTGAGGGTGTCAGCTCGATGCCTGCAAACTGTACATCCTTGCCTTGCACCTTCGAGGGGTCGGTGTAGTCGCCGTTCAGTCGTATCTTTGGCGAGAAGACTCCAAGCGGTGTCTCCACCCTGTATCCGTCAGCCAGCCACTCGCAGCACACGTCCATGAAGGTGTTGAAGGCCATCTCCACCAGGTTTGCATTGAGTCCGCGAAACGCGCAATAGGTCTCTACGTCCTTCATGGTCCGCTTGTATGGTGCGGCAGGGTGGGCATAGAGCAGCGGCTTTCCGTCCTCGCCTGTTGTGGGGCGTGGCTGCAGTTCGAACAGCATTCCATTGGTCTTGCGTGGCATAGCTTTACTTGTTCTTGTCTGGAACTTGGTTTTCCTGTTGCAAAGATACAAAATAAATGGCGGAAATGCAAGCTTTTGGGCATAAAAATAGCAGAAGTTCTTCACTATTCGTAACCTAAGCTCCGCCGAAGTCACTTGGAATCTGGATGAAGGACTGCCGTTAGGACAGTCCTTCTATCTCGCCTTTTTCTATGCTGATGCGCTCGGCTTGCGGGCTCTTCGGCAAACCGGGCATGCGAAGCATGTCGCCGGCAATGGCCACTATCATCTCGCTGCCGCAATTGAGGATGATGTCCCGGATACGGATGGTGAAGCCTTCCGGCGAACCATAGCGTGTGGAGTCGGCCGTGAATGAGTACTGCGTCTTGGCAATGCAGACAGGATAGCGGCTGATGCTCTTGTCGTCGGCAAAGATGGCGCGTATGTTCTCCAGTTTCTTCTTGCCGGTCTTGGTGAATTCCACGGCGGCGGCACCATAGATGCGCTTGCACACCTTCTCTATCTTCTCCTCTATGCTGGCATTCTCAGGATAGGTGTAGTGGATGGGCAGCGGCTGTATCCGCTCAATGGTGTCTACCACGGTCTCTGCCAGCTCGACAGCACCCTCGCCGCCTTTCAGGAAGGCCTCGTTGACGGCAAAGCCAACGCCCAGTGCCTCGCAGTTCTGGCGTACCACCTCTATCTCTTCTTCCAAATCGGTGTCGTGGCGATTCAGCGTCACGACCACAGGCTGTCCGAAGCCCTGCATGTTGTTGATATGTCGGTTCAGGTTCTTCAGGCCCTCCTTCAGTCCTTGCATGTCAGGCTCCTTGATGAGGTCTAACGGCACACCGCCGTGCATCTTCAGGCCCTGCGTGGTGGCAACAATCACCACCAGCCGGGGCTGCAGGCCGGCCTTGCGGCATTTGATGTCGAAGAACTTCTCGGCGCCCAGGTCGGCACCGAATCCGGCCTCCGTCACCACGTAGTCGCCGTAGCTCATGGCCATCTTCGTGGCCAGCACGCTGCTGCAGCCATGGGCAATGTTGGCAAAGGGGCCTCCGTGGATAAAGGCTGGCGTATGCTCAGTGGTCTGTACCAGGTTGGGGTTCAGGGCGTCGCGCAACAGCACGGTGATGGCTCCGGCCACCCCAAGGTCACGTACGCGGAAAGGCTTGCCGTCGGACGTAATGCCCAGCAGGATGTTCTCAATGCGGCGCTGCAAATCCTCCTCGCTGGTGGCCAGGCAGAGGATAGCCATCAGCTCTGACGCTGGTGTAATGTCGAAGCCCGTCTCCTGCACCACACCGTCGCCGCGCAGTCCTGTCACCACATTGCGCAACGAACGGTCGTTCACGTCCAGCACGCGCTTCCAGTAGACCTCTCGCAGCGAGAAGCCGTCCTTGCGGTACTGGTAGAGATAGTTGTCCAGAAGGGCGCTGATGGTGTTGTGGGCAGAGGTTACGGCGTGGAAGTCGCCTGTAAAGTGCAGGTTGATTTTCTCCATAGGCAGCACCTGGGCATAGCCGCCGCCGGCAGCGCCGCCCTTGATGCCGAAGCACGGTCCCAGCGAGGGCTCGCGCAGGGCCACCACGGCTTTCTTGCCTATCTTGTTAAGTCCCAGCGTCAACCCGATGCTCACCGTCGTCTTGCCGATACCGGTCTTGGTAGGGCTGATGGCGGTGACCAGGATGAGACGACTTTTCTTGATGTGCTTTTCGTCAATCATCGAGATGGGCACCTTGGCCATATAGCGTCCGTAAGGCTCCATCTCTTCCGGAATGATGCCCAGTCGTGCAGCTATCTCGTTGATATGCTCCAGCTGGCACTCCCTTGCAATTTGTATGTCAGTCTTCATGTCTTATTGTTTTAGAGTTGGCCGCAAAATTAACACTTTATTCGCTGAAACGCAAGAAAAACGCCCAAAAAGTTTGTCATTAGGCAGAAAAAGTGTAACTTTGCGCTCTCAAAACAGACAAATACTGAAAGAAAGATATGAAACATCCATTACGTAGTGCGGTATGCACAGAAGGCAGGAGAATGGCAGGCGCCCGGGCACTGTGGGTGGCCACGGGCATGAAACATGAACAGTTTGGCAAGCCAATCATTGCCATTGTCAACTCGTTCACACAGTTTGTGCCGGGCCATACGCACCTGCACGAGATAGGGCAGATTGTCCGCGAGGAGATAGAGAAGATGGGCTGCTATGCTGCAGAGTTCAATACCATAGCCATTGACGACGGTATCGCCATGGGCCACGACGGCATGCTCTACTCGCTGCCCTCGCGTGACATCATTGCCGACTCTGTAGAGTACATGGTCAATGCCCACAAGGCTGACGCCATGATCTGCATCTCCAACTGCGACAAGGTGACGCCGGGCATGCTGATGGCCTCTATGCGTCTGAACATCCCTACGGTGTTCTGCTCGGGAGGCCCTATGGAGGCCGGCCGCTGGCGTGGCGAGAATGCCGACCTCATTACGGCAATGGTGAAGGGTGCGGACCCCACCGTGTCCGACGAAGATATGAAGGAGCTCGAAGGCTGTGCCTGTCCGGGCTGTGGCTCGTGCTCTGGCATGTTCACCGCCAACTCCATGAACTCGCTGACGGAGGCCATCGGACTCTCTTTGCCGGGCAACGGCACCATCCTGGCCACCCATACCGGTCGTATAGAGCTGTTCAGACAGGCTGCCCGCCAGATAGTCAAGAATGCCCTGGCATACTATGACGACGGCGACGAAAGCGTGCTGCCTCGCAGTATCGCCACCCGTCAGGCTTTCCTCAACGCCATGACGCTCGATATAGCCATGGGCGGTTCGACCAATACCGTGCTTCACCTGTTGGCAGTGGCTCAGGAGGCCGGGGCCGACTTCACCATCAAGGATATTGACGCCCTGAGCCGCAAGACGCCGTGCTTGTGCAAGCTCGCACCGAATACGCAGAAGTACAGCGTGCAGGAGTGCAACCGTGCAGGCGGTATTCTGGGTATTATGCGCGAACTCTCGAAGGGCGGACTCATTGACGGCAGTTGCATGCGCGTTGACGGCTTTACGCTCGACGAAGCCATGCAGACCTACGACATCGCACAGATTGTCGACAAGCCCCAGACGCCCCATCCGGCTCACATCTACTTCTCGGCTCCTGGCAACCGCTTCTCGACGAAGATGGGCAGCCAGTCGGAGCTCTATCCCTCGCTTGATGCCGACAGGGCAGAGGGCTGTATCCGCGACATCGAACACGCCTATACCAAGGATGGCGGCCTGGCCGTGCTCTTCGGCAACATAGCCCAAGACGGCTGTGTGGTCAAGACTGCTGGCGTAGACGAGGAGTTGTGGCACTTCGAGGGTCCTGCCGTCGTGTTCGACTCACAGGAGAACGCCTGCGAGGGCATTCTCGGCGGCAAGGTGAAGAAGGGCGACTGCGTGGTCATCACCCACGAGGGCCCGAAAGGTGGCCCGGGCATGCAGGAGATGCTCTATCCCACCAGCTACATCAAGTCCATGCACATGGGCAAGGAGTGTGCGCTGATTACTGACGGGCGCTTCTCCGGCGGTACCTCAGGCCTTTCCATTGGACATATCTCGCCCGAGGCAGCCTCTGGTGGTAACATCGGCAAAATCAAGGACGGTGACATCATCGTCATCGACATCCCCAGCCGCTCCATCAGTGTGAAGCTCAGCGACGAGGAGCTGGCCCAGCGTCCCCAGCAGCCCCTGAAGCGCAACCGTCAGGTTAGCAAGGCCCTGCGTGCCTATGCCCAGAGCGTATCGTCAGCCGACAAGGGTGGCATTAGAATTATAGAATAAAAGAGTATGAGAGACAGAATAACAGGTTCGAAAGCGCTGATGAGGGCGTTGCAGGCTGAGGGTGTGAAGACCATCTTCGGTTACCCCGGTGGCAGTATTATGCCCACATACGATGCGCTGTTCGACTATACACGAGGAGAAAAGAAGTGTTTCGACCACATCTTGGTGCGTCATGAGCAGGGAGCTGTCCATGCCGCCGAGGGCTATGCCCGCGTCAGCGGCGAGGTCGGCGTGGCTCTGGTGACCAGTGGTCCCGGCGCTACCAACACGCTGACAGGCGTTGCCGATGCCATGCTGGATTCTACGCCCATCGTGGTCATTGCCGGCCAGGTGGCCATCGGTACCCTGGGTACGGATGCCTTCCAGGAGGTGGACCTCGTAGGTGTGGCCCAGCCTATCTGCAAGTGGGCCTACCAGATTCGCCATGCCGAGGACGTGGCGTGGGCGGTCAGCCGTGCCTTCTATATAGCACGAAGCGGTCGTCCGGGGCCTGTAGTGCTCGACTTCCCTCGCAACGCCCAGGTCGAGGAGGTGGACTGGGAAGCCAAGAAGGTAGATTTCATCCGTTCCTATGTGGCATATCCCAAGCTGAAGGAAGAAGCTGTCCGCGAGGCTGCCGAGCTTATCAACAACGCCAAGCGTCCCTTGGCGCTGGTGGGGCAGGGGGTCGAGCTGGGCAATGCACAGGAGGAGCTGAAGACCTTCCTGGAGAAGGCTGACATACCTGCAGGACGAACCATGCTGGGACTCTCTGCGCTGGCTTCTGACCATCCGCTGAACGTCGGTATGCTGGGTATGCACGGCAATTACGCCGTCAACCTGAAGGAACAGGAGTGCGATGTGCTCATCGCTATCGGCATGCGTTTCTCCGACCGTGTGACAGGCAATACCAAGACCTATGCCAAGCAGGCCAAGATCATCCACCTGGACATCGACAAGAGCGAGATTGACAAGAATATCAAGACCGACGTGGCTGTGGTGGCCGACTGTAAGGAGTCGCTGCCGGCCATAACCGCTCTGCTCAGGAAGGCCGACCACCGCGAGTGGCGCGAGTCGTTCCATGAGCTTGACCAGATGGAGCGCGAGAAGGTTATTGAGCCCGCCATCCATCCCAAGCAGGGACCCCTGCTCATGGGTGAGGTCGTCAATGCCGTTGCCGAGCAGGCCCCACGCGGTACGGTTCTCGTCACCGACGTTGGCCAGAACCAGCTCTTCGCCACACGCTACTTCCGCTATCCCGAGAAGCGCAGCATCTGCACCAGTGGAGGACTGGGAACGATGGGCTACGGCATGCCTGCAGCCATTGGCGCCACCTTTGCCACCGACCGCACCGTATGCTGCTTTATGGGTGACGGAGGCTTCCAGATGTGCATTGAGGAGCTGGGCACCATCATGGAGCAGAAGAGCCCTGTGAAGATGATTCTGCTGAACAACCACTACCTGGGTAATGTGCGTCAGTGGCAGGATATGTTCTGGCTGAAGCGTAAGTCGTTCACCAAGATGATGAACCCCAACTATGAATTCATAGCCCGCGGCTATGGCATTGGCTACGAGGCTGTTACCGAGCGCAAGGACTTGGCTGCCGCCATCGGGCGCATGCTGACGACCGACGGCCCGTATATCCTTGAGTGTGCCATCCTCGAGGAGGACAATGTCCTGCCCATGACACCTCCGGGAATGAATGTCAATGACATGATGCTGGAGATATAAGTGAATAATTTGCCACCGCTTGAGTATGAAAGAGAACAAGAAGCTGTATACACTTTTGGTTTATTCGGAGAATATTGCCGGTATACTGAACCAGATTACCGCAGTGTTTACCCGCCGTCAGGTCAACATTGAGAGCCTGAACGTGTCGGCATCCTCCATTGAGGGCGTCCACAAGTACACCATCACCGCATGGAGCGATGAGGACCAGATAAACAAGATTACCCGTCAGATAGAGAAAAAGATTGATGTGGTGAAGGCCAACTACTTCACAGACGACCAGCTGTTCATTCGTGAGACAGGACTCTACAAGCTCTCAACGGAGAAGGTGCTTCAGAATCCTGACATCTCACGCACCATCCGTCGTCACGACGCCTCCATCACCGAGGTTAATCCCACCTATGTCATTGTTATGAAGAATGGCAAGACGGAGGAGATACTGTCACTCTTCTATGCGCTTAACGAGTACGACTGCGTGCTCCAGTACACGCGCTCGGGTCGCATTGCCGTTACCCGCGCCAAGCAAGAGCAGGTCAGCGAGTTCTTGGAAGAGCGCGAGCTTGCCCATCAGTAGTACCAATAGTCTTCATTGCCCAATGGATAAGATAGGACGATACGAGTTCATGGCAGAGCCGTTCCACTGCGACTTCAGCGGACGACTCTTTATGGGTCATCTGGGTAACCACATGCTCAATGCTGCCGACTTCCACTCTACGGCACGCGGATTCGGCATGCAGTACCTTATGGGCATCCATCGTTCGTGGGTGCTCTCCCGGCTGGCTATCGAGATGACCGAGATGCCGCAGATGTATACCGAGTTCAATGTCGAGACATGGGTGGAGTCCGCCATGCGCTACTTTACCTCACGTAACTTCGCCGTCGTAGGCCAGGGGCCGGCAGCCAAGGTTTATGGCTACGGTCGCAGCATTTGGGCGATGATTGACACGGAGACGCGCCAGCCTACTGACATCTACGACATCGACAACGGTGCCATCGACAACTGGATTGTAGCCGACAAGGCGTGCCCCATCGAAAAGGGTGGGCGGGTGAAGATGTCCGAACAGGCTGAGCTGGTCCGTACCGTCGACACCCACTACAACGATGTCGACATCAACGGCCATATCAATTCCGTCAAGTACATCGAGCACGTCCTCGACCTTTGGCCTCTTGAGTGGTATCGCGAGCACGCCATTAAGCGTTTTGAGATAGCCTATGTTGCCGAGGCCCATGCCGGCGACACGCTGAGCTTCTACAGCGAGTCTTGCCCCGCCACCGATGCTGCCGGGCAAGCCTTCTGCATCCGCATCCTCCGCACTGACGGCACCGAGTGCTGCCGCAGTAAGGTGACCTTCCTCCCTGTAGGCCAAGAATAATTGACAGTGAGTAACACAAGAAAGGCAACCAACGGTTGCCTTTCTTGTTGTATAATGGATATAGGGACTTACTTGCCTTATTACTATTCAGCTCCAAAGTATTCCTGCAGTTCCTGGGCGGCACTGCCCTCCGAATTAGGCAGGTCGCGGATAATCTGGCCATGCTCCAGCAGGGCGATGCGTGTGGAGATGTCGATGGTATGCTGCAGGTTGTGGCTGGAAATGATGATGGTGGCATGCGTCTGACGGGCATACTCGCGCAGCAGATGCTTGAGCACCATCTGGCTGGTGGGGTCCAGAAAGTTGAAGGGCTCGTCGAGGATGACGGTCTTGGGACGGCGGAAGAGGGCGGAGATGATGCCTACCTTCATCTTATTACCTGCTGAGAGGTTGCGGATGAGCTTCTTCTGCCCGAATATCTCACCATTGGCAAAACGCTCAAACAACTGCAGACGTTCGTCGGCCTCTGCCTGATTGATGCCTGAAATCTTGCCGAGGAATGTAAAATACTCCTCGGGTGTAAGGAAATCGATGAGGAATCCCTCGTCGATATAGGCCCCGACATGCTGCTTCCATGCCTCAGACTCCACAGGGTTGATGGGCTCGCCTTCCGGAAAGATGTATGCTACGCTGCCCTCGTCGGCCTTGAGCAGGTCGAGGAGCAGCCGGAAGAGGGTGGTCTTTCCGGCGCCATTATTACCTACGAGGCCCAGGATATCCCCGTTGTTAATGGTAAACGAGGGGATATCGCAGGCGCATGTCTCGCCAAAGTTCTTCTTGAGATTTGCTATCTTAATCATACTAAGCCTTTTCCGTGACACTGTTTGAACTTCTTGCCGCTACCGCACGGACAGGGGTCGTTGCGGCCGGGCAGCTTGTCTTTGATGATAGGCGTGCGGGGCTGCTGGGCACGGGTGTCCTGGGCAGCTGCTGCAGCCTGGTTGGGGTCAGTCATCTGTTCCTGTGTCAGGCTCTGCTTCGACTCGGTGTACTGCTGGCGCTGGGTGTGCTCCTCGGGAGCAGCCTCCTGCACCTGCTGCATCTCAGGAATCTGGGCACGCATGAGGATGGAGACAGAACGGTTGTTCATGTCGTTGACCATATTGTCGAACAGCTTGACGCTCTCGAGCTTGAAGATGAGCAGCGGGTCTTTCTGTTCGTAGGAAGCGTTCTGTACGGAGTGCTTCAGCTCGTCGAGCTCGCGCAGGTTGACCTTCCAGGCATCGTCGATGATGTGAAGCAGGATTTGCTTCTCGAACTCCTTGACGACAGACTTGCACTCTGTATCGTAGGCTTCCTTGAGGTTGCAGGCGATGTTATACATGCGGCGCCCGTCGGTCAGGGGCACGACGATACGTTCGTACATCTGTCCCTGCGTCTCGTAGACCTGCTTGATAACGGGGATGGCGACTTCCTGTACGCGTTCCATCTTTCGCTTGAAGTTGCCCATAGCTACCTGGAAGACCTCCTCGCACAGCTGTTCATGGTTCTTCTCGATGAACTCCTCGCTGGTGAAGGGCACCTCCATGGCGAAGACCTTGATGAACTGCTCCTTGCAGCCCTCGTAGTCGTTCTGCTCAATGATGTTGACCACACGGTCCCAGATGGTGTTCGAGATGTCCATGCCGATGCGTTCACCCATCAGGGCGTGACGGCGCTTCGAATAGACAACGGTACGCTGCTTGTTCATGACGTCGTCGTACTCCAGCAGGCGCTTACGGATACCGAAGTTGTTCTCCTCGACCTTCTTCTGTGCACGCTCTACCTGCTTGCTGATCATGGGACTCTCCAGCATCTCGCCCTCCTTGAAGCCCAGACGGTCCATGACGGAGGCTATGCGCTCAGAGCCGAACAGACGCATGAGCTTGTCTTCCAGTGAGATGAAGAACAGCGATGAGCCTGGGTCGCCCTGACGTCCTGCACGACCACGCAGCTGGCGGTCCACACGACGAGACTCATGACGCTCAGTACCGATGATGGCCAGACCGCCGGCGGCCTTCACTTCGGGCGACAGCTTGATATCCGTACCACGACCGGCCATGTTGGTGGCAATGGTGACGGCACCCTTGCCGTTGGTCGACTGACCTGCCAGTGCCACGATGTCGGCTTCTTTCTGGTGCAGCTTGGCATTCAGCACTTGGTGGGGAATACCCTCGCGCTTGCCCGTCTCGGGATTGACATACATATCGAGCATACGGCTGAGCAGCTCGGAGATTTCCACTGAGGTGGTACCTATCAGGATAGGACGTCCGGCGTTGCGCAGGCGTACCACCTCCTCAATGACGGCACGATACTTCTCGCGGGCTGTCTTGTAGATGCGGTCGTCCATATCGTCACGGATGACGGGCTTGTTGGTGGGAATCTCCACCACGTCGAGCTTGTAGATGTCCCAGAACTCACCAGCCTCGGTGGAGGCGGTACCCGTCATGCCGGCCAGCTTGTGGTACATGCGGAAGTAGTTCTGCAGGGTGATGGTGGCGAAGGTCTGCGTGGCAGCCTCGACCTTGACGTGCTCCTTGGCCTCGACAGCCTGGTGCAGTCCGTCAGACCAGCGGCGGCCTTCCATGATACGGCCTGTCTGCTCGTCGACAATCTTCACCTCGCCGTCAATGACAACGTACTCGTCGTCCTTGTTGAACATACAGTAAGCCTTGAGCAGTTGCTGCAGGGTGTGTACGCGCTCCGACTGGACGGCATAGTGCTGCAGCATCTCGTCCTTCTTGTTGATGCGCTCCTCGTCCGTGAGCGAGGTGTCGCCCTCGAGGGCTGACAGCTGACTCGTGATGTCGGGCAGCACGAACAGGTCCTTGTCGTTCACCTGGTTGGCCAGCCATGCGGTACCCTTGTCGGTCAGGTCACACGAGTTGAGCTTCTCGTCTACCACGAAGTAGAGAGGCTCTACCACCTCGGGCATGCGACGGTTGTTGTTCTCCATATAGGTCTCCTCAGTCTTGAGCATACCGCTCTTGATGCCTTCCTCGGAGAGATATTTGATGAGGGGCTTGTTCTTGGGCATTGACTTGTGCGAGCGGTACAGAGCCAGGAAGCCCTCATCCGTCAGCTTCTTGTCGTTCTTCTCCATACCTTCGGCAATCTTCTGCTTGGCATCGGCCAGAAACTGTGTGGCCAGCTGCTTCTGTACGCCTACGAGCTTCTCCACCAGAGGCTGGTACTCCTCGAACATCTGGTCGTCGCCCTTGGGCACGGGACCGGAGATAATCAGCGGCGTGCGGGCATCGTCAATCAGCACGGAGTCAACCTCGTCGACGATGGCGTAGTTGTGGGCACGCTGTACAAGGTCGCTGGGTGCGATGGCCATGTTGTCACGCAGGTAGTCGAAGCCGAACTCGTTGTTGGTGCCGAAGGTAATGTCAGCCTGATAGGCCTTACGACGGGCCTCGCTGTTAGGCTGGTGCTTGTCGATACAGTCGACGGAAAGGCCGTGGAACATATACAGCGGCCCCATCCACTCGGAGTCACGCTTGGCCAGATAGTCGTTGACGGTGACGACGTGCACGCCGTTGCCTGTCAGGGCGTTCAGGAAGACGGGGAGGGTAGCGACAAGGGTCTTGCCTTCACCCGTAGCCATCTCGGCAATCTTACCCTGGTGCAGTACGACACCGCCGAACAGCTGTACGTCGTAGTGTACCATTTCCCACTTCAGGTCGTTGCCGCCTGCTGTCCAGTGGTTGTGGTAGATGGCCTTGTCGCCGTCGATGGTGATGAAGTCCTTGCGGGGGTCGGCGGCCAGCTCACGATCGAAGTCGGTGGCGGTCACGACGGTCTCTTCGTTCTCGGCAAAGCGGCGGGCCGTCTCCTTGACGATGGCAAAGACCTCGGGCATAGCCTCGTCGAGGGCCTTCTCGTAAATCTCGAGCACTTCCTTCTCCAGCTTGTCAATCTGGGCAAAGATATCGGCACGTTCGTCGATGGGTGTGTCCTCGATGGTAGCCTTCAGCTTCTCAATTTCCTCTTTTTGCTTGGTGGCTGACTCCTGCACCTGGCGCTGAATATCCTTGGTGCGTTGGCGCAGCTGGTCGTTGTCGAGCTGCTGAATGGCAGGGTAGGCAGCCTTCACCTTCTCCACGAGAGGCTGGATAAGCTTCATGTCGCGTGAAGACTTGTCGCCGAACAGCGAGCGTAAAATCTTGTTGAAATTCATATCTTTTACTTGTTTGTTATACCTTAATTAAATAATACGGGGTGCAAAGTTACGAATAAGTGAGCGAAAAACCAAATCTATTTGGATTTTTCCGAACGAAAGTAACTTCAACGGTGTCCCGCTCTTGCTATCGCCTTTAGAAAAGCGGCTCTGCCGAGCAGGCGTTAGGCGCCCGGATGCGGATAGCTCTTGCTACGGTAGGTGCAATGCGGTCAACCGTAACAGGAGTGACGATGCGCTGGGCTGTGATGTTGGTTCCAAAGAAGATAATCGGGAAGGGGATGTAGCTGGAGCGCGACACGCTGGTGCTCTGTGTCTCCTCGTTGACGAGCTGCCATCCTGGCGCAATGTCGATGAGCAGGTCGCCGCACTTGTCAATGTTGAACCCGTTGCGTACCTTCTGCAGCAGCTGACTGTCGCTGGTCAGCAGCTGCGTGCTGGTATAGACGTTGCGGACGCCAGCCATCTGCAGCACGAACTCCTGGGCCTGACGAAGCACGACACCGAGGTTGAGATTCTTCTTCTCGATGTGTTTCCTGTTCAGGTAGAGCTGGTTGCGGTGCGTGGTCTCGACATATTGCGCAGAGCCGTAGACGGCTCCCAGGTACATGTTTAGTAAGTTGGCGGCACGATTGATGTAGAACTTGCCTGTGGGGATGCGGAAGCGCTCGTTCTCGCTCTCGCGCTCCTCTGCTGTCGTGCCGGTACCGGTGATGACGAAGAGCACCCGTCCGGCAGGGAACTTGCGCTGGATGCCCTTGATGAGGTCGGCAATGTCGTGGTCGAGCAGCTGATAGCCTACGATGTCAGGCTGCAGGGTGTAGTTCACACACAGCAGGTCGGTATTGTCGTCCATGCCGATGCCTGACTGCTCGACACATCTCAATGCCAGTGCCGTCACGTTTCTGTTGGCATCGTCGGAAGGGTTGTACTGGCGGGTGTACTGGCTCATCCAGGCCTCGCCGGAAGGATAGTAGGGCGTGGTCTTCCATGCCCCTTGCGAGCACCATACCGTGCCGTCGGCCACATGGCCTGCTGCCAAAATGGCACTCTCGGCATTGGTAGCAAATGAGAACACCTTGCACAGCCCGTTGAAGGCTATCTTCATCTCGTCGCCCAGGGTCGATGTCAGCAGCTGGGCAGGGGAGAGACTCTGCTCTTCGCCGTCGACGATGTTTTGCGGACGGAGGGTTTTGCGGTCGAGCCACTCGACGCCGGTCACACCATTATAATAAGGTGTGCTGCCGGTGGCAAGCGATGCCGTTGCCGAAGCACGGTCGACGGGGGTGAAGCTGTAGCTGGCGTTGGGATAGACCAACCCTTTGGAAAGAAGGAGCTTGAATCCGCCTTGCGAGTAGAGTGGGGCATAGGTCTCCAGATAGTCTGACCGCAGCTGGTCGATGGCTATGCTGACCACCAGCTGGGGCGTCTGGGCTATAGCCTGTGCGGTGGCTTCGGCACTGAAGCCCAGCAGCGACAGGAGGGTGATATAGAGGTATCTGTTCCTATTTCTCATGCGGAGACTCTTTTGGTGTGAATACAGCACTGGAGCAGCAAACATAATGCCAAACTCCAGATGCCCTCTGCGTAGGTCTGGAAGAGTGCTCCGACGAGGAACAGCACGGCCAGCACCGCCGTGATGGTCCAATAGCGTGTCTGCCGGCGCTTGACGACGGGCCACAGGAAGAACCAGGGCAGCGGGTTCAGCAGCAGGAACTGCAGGTTGAGGCTGACGGTGGGATGCTGCGAGAACAGCATCAGGAAAAGCGTGACGCCCATGACCCCTGTCGTCAGCATCAGTAGCAGGTCCCAGGCCAGCAAGGCACGCTTCCACCGCCACTCGGCCAGGAAGATGATGATGCCGGTGAGCAGCAGTATGATGCCGCAAACCATGGGAGACAACGGGAAGCCTTCCTGTATTATCTGGACACCGCCCGGCACTGCCACCCGGCGCTCCTTCACCATGGGACGGTACTGGCCGTTCTCGTATATCTGGGCATGGTCAAGGTCGTACATCAGATTGTAGGGCAGGAATTCCTGTTGCCGGCGGTCGGTCTGCTGGTCGGCCTTGATGCCCAACAGCAAGTCATTGCCGAAACGGGCCCAGGGATTGTTGCGCGTCATCTCATGAACCATTTTGCGATACGATGGTGTAAAGTCCTCGCGGCCAGCATATTCCACCTTTCCGCTGATGCACTGCTCGATGATGTCTCTGGCCTTGGTGGTGCAGTTGTTGTAGAAGTAGTTGTAGCGGTAAACCTTGTTCTCGGGGCGGAGGTTTTCGCCCAGCAGCTGATGTAGGACACCTTTCTCTTCGTTGCTCAAGTTGAGCACCTGCTCCGTCACCATGCTGCCGAAATGCTCGTACTCTTTCAGGAATAGCCTGTAGGGATAGGCGCCCAGCTCATAGTCGGTCAGTCCGAACACGAAGCGGAGCACGAAGTGGGGCTTCTTGAAGTCGAAGACGCCATAGTTGAAGGCGGCGTCGACACGGCTGCCCTTGTGCATGTCGTGGTAGCGGATGGCCGTATGGCCGTAGAGGCTGTAGACTTCGTCGTGGGGCTGGCAGGTCAGCAGGCTGACCTCCACTGAATCGTAATACTCGGCATTAGCGTCCTCTTGCGCAATGGCGGACTGGGGCGTCCAGCAGGCACACAGGAGTGCTAAAATAGTCCTAAAAACGGTTTTTAAATGTTTCACGATGCAAAATTAACCTATATTTTCCACTTATCGTGCGTTTATTTCGTTTTTTTTCAATAATTTTGCAGACGATTTTCGGATTAGTAAGATAAAACAGATGAAAAAGCGAATAATTGGAAGCTTGCTTGCCGGCCTCATGACGCTCTCCGCCATGGGTCAGATAAGCAGAACGCTTTCCCCATACAGCCAGTTTGGCTTAGGTGTATTGGCAGAGCAGTCGCTGGGCTTCAATCGTGGCATGAGCGGCCTGGGCATCGGCATGCGCAACGGCAAGTACGTCAATGTGCAGAATCCTGCCTCCTATTCTTCCATAGACTCCCTGACCATGATTCTTGACTTGGGCGTCTCGGGACAGATTACGAATTTCAAGGAAGGCGGCAAGAGAGTCAATGCCAAGACGGCTGACTTCGACTATGCCGTGATGGCCTTCCGCGTTCTGCCCAAGCTGGGTGCCTCCCTGGGCGTGATACCTTATTCTAATATAGGCTACGATTACAACTATTACTCGGATTTCGGCTCGGCCTCTGCCGACTATTATGCCAATGCCTCGGACAGCTACTACGCCCTGGGCTATTATGGCAGTGGCGGCTTCAGCCAGGCTTTCGTCGGACTGGGATGGGAGTTTGCCAAGGGAGTCTCCGTCGGTGCCAACATCTCCTATTTCTGGGGAAAGTACGAGAAGACGGCAGGTACGGTGCTTAACGACACCTATGCCAACACGCTGGCCAGAAGCTATACGACCAATATCAACAGTTGGAAGCTTGACTTGGGGGCACAGTATAGCAGGGCGATAGGCAAGGATGACCAGCTCACCGTGGGTGCCACCGTTGGCATCGGCCACAATCTGGGCTCCAGGGCCAACCTGTCTGTTACCAACACCAATACGACGACCTCCGTGACAACGACCACCAACGACAGTGTGCTGAACGCCTTCAAGCTGCCCTTCACCTTTGGCGTGGGCGCTTCCTATACCCACAAGAACAGCCTGACGGTGGGCGCAGACTATACGATGCAGAAGTGGGGCAGCATAGACTACCCCATGGTCAATGCCTCCACCTCGCGCTATCAGCTCACCAGCGGCCTCTTGAAGGACCGTCACAAGGTTACTGTCGGCGCCGACTGGATTCCCGACCCCAACCCCATGGCCCGCAGTTTCCTGAAGCGGGTGCATTATAAGTTGGGCGTCTCTTATGCTACACCTTATTATAATATAGGTACGTACAACGGTCCGAAGGAACTCTGTGTCAGCGCAGGCTTCGGCATTCCCATCATCAATACCTGGAACAACCGCACGACGCTGAACATCAGTGCCCAGTGGGTGAACACCTCAGCGAAGGACCTGGTGACGGAGAATACCTTCCGCATCACCCTTGGATTGACATTCAACGAACGTTGGTTTGCCAAATGGAAGGTCGACTAAGTCCCATACTCGTCTTTCTGGCCCTTGTGCTCTTCATTTCCTGTGAGGAGCAGCGCGAGCATACGGCACCGGCCATCCGTGAACGTGACTCCGTCTCAATGATGACGAGCTACGGGGTCAACACGCTCATCTCCGACTCCGGCGTCATCAAATACAAGATTGTCACCGAGCGTTGGGACGTCAACACCGTCAAGCAGCCCCCCCGCTGGACCTTCGAGAAAGGCATCTTCCTCGAGCAATTCGACGAGAAGTTCCATGTCGAGGGCTATATCAATGCCGACACGGCGTGGTACTACGAGCAGCAGAAGCTCTGGGAGCTTCGTGGCCGTGTGCATATCCGCAACGTCAACGGACTGGTCTTCGACAGCGAAGAGCTTTTCTGGGACGGCGTCAAGCACGAGTTCTACTCCTACAAGTTCTCCAAGGTGGTGACGCCTGAGCGCACCATGCAGGGCACCTATTTCCGTAGCGACGAGCACATGGTGCGCTACGAGGTTACCAACAGTGTGGGTTCCTTCCTGTCGGAAGACGTCGACGGCAGCAGCCAGCAGGACGAACAGCAGACGGACACCAACCAGGTGGCCCCGCCGCAGCGTCAGGCTGCCACGCGTCACAAGGCCACACAGAAACCAAACTTCACGACACCATGACGCAGCTGATCATAGGACTCATCGTCACAATCATATTCTCGGCCTTCTTCTCCGGCATGGAGATAGCCTTCGTGTCGAGCAACCGGCTCAGGGCGGAGATGGACCGCGAGAAGAACGGACTCTCCCAGCAGGCTCTGGACGTGTTCTATGCCCATCCCAGCAACTTTATCTCTACCATGCTGGTAGGCAACAACATCTCGCTCGTCGTCTACGGCATCCTCTTTGCCCAGATTTTCGACGCCACCCTCTTCGAGCCGCTTAGCGACGGAGCCCGCGTCACCTGCGACACCCTCCTGTCTACTGTCGTCGTGCTCTTTACGGGTGAGTTCCTGCCCAAGACCATCTTCAAGTCCAACCCCAACGGCCTGCTGACGTTCTTCGCCCTGCCGGCCTATCTCTGCTACATCGTCCTCTATCCCCTGTCCCGCTTTGCCACGGCACTGTCCCGGGGCATGCTGCGACTGATAGGTGTCCGCCTGCCGAAGGAGACTGAGGGCAAGGAGTTTACGAAGGTAGACCTGGACTATCTCGTGCAGTCCAGCATCGACAATGCCAAGGACGACACGGAGATTGAGGACGAGGTGGAGCTGTTCCACAACGCCCTCGACTTTGCCGACACCAAGGTGCGCGACTGCATGGTGCCCCGCACCGAGATTGAGGCGGTCGACGTCGAGGACTGTACCGTCGAGCAGCTGAAGAACAAGTTCATCGAGAGCGGCCACAGCAAGATCATCGTCTACCGCGATGACATTGACCACATCATAGGCTACATACACTCCTCGGAGCTGTTCAAGAAGGTGGGCGACATCTCGAAGCACATCCAGCAGATGCCCTACGTGCCTGAGACCATGGCCGCCCGCAAGCTCATGCAGATATTCCTGCAGCAGAAGAAGTCCCTCGGCGTCGTCGTCGACGAGTACGGAGGCACCAGCGGCATCGTGTCCTTAGAGGACATCGTGGAGGAGATTACCGGCGACATCGAGGACGAGCACGACAGCCAGAAGTACGTGGCCAAGCAGCTCTCCGACGGCGACTACATGCTCTCCGCCAGGCTGGAGATTGAGAAGGTGAACGAACTCTTCGACCTCCATCTGCCCGAGAGCGACGACTATATGACCGTCGGCGGACTCATCCTGCACGAATACCAGTCCTTCCCCAAGCTCAACGAAGTGGTCAAGATTGGGCGCTTTGAGTTCAAAATCATCAAAAATACGATGACAAAAATAGAGCTTGTCAGGCTAAAAGTCATCGAATAAGGCATTTTTTCCGAAAAAGATGCCGAAGTTTGCGCGGAATTTAGTAATTTTGCAGGCTGAAATTGAAAAGTAAGGAAATAGAATAAAATAATTAAAGCAAAAATGGCAGCAATTGGAAAAATCAGAAGCTGGGGACCAGTACTCGCTACGGTGATTGGTCTGGCCCTCTTTGCATTCATTGCCGAAGAGATGTTCCGTTCGTGTGAGGCCACAGGCAACGAGCGCCGTCAGCAAGTAGGCGAAGTGTTAGGTAAGAAAATCTCCGTTCAGGAGTTTCAGTCTCTTGTCGATGAGTACCAGGACGTCATCAAGATGACCCAGGGCCGCGACAACCTCTCTGAGGAGGAGCTCAACCAGGTGAAGGATCAGGTGTGGCAGCAGTTTGTCAACAACACCATCCTCGAGAAGGAGGCCCAGAAGCTGGGTCTTGCCGTGACTGACGCTGAGATGCAGAACATGCTGAAGGCAGGCACCAACCCCATGTTGGCGCAGACGCCCTTCGTCAACCAGCAGACCGGTCGTTTCGACGTCACGCAGCTCACCAAGTTCCTCGCCGACTACAAGAAGGCCCAGCAGACACCCGGCGCAGGCGAGATGGCCGAGCAGTACCAGCGCATCTACAACTACTGGAAGTTCATCGAGAAGAGCCTCCGTCAGCAGATGCTCGCCCAGAAGTACCAGACCCTGCTGGGTCAGTGCTTCCTCTCGAACCCCGTCTCCTCGAAGATGGCTTTCGAGGCCCAGAACCAGGAAAGCGACATCCAGCTGGCCGTCATGCCTTACAGCGCCATCAAGGACACCGAAGTAGAGGTGGCCGAGGCTGACCTCAAGGCTAAGTACAACGAGCAGAAGGAGCGCTACAAGCAGTACGTGGAGAGCCGCGACATCAAGTATGTCGACTTCCAGGTCGTAGCTTCCGCCGCCGACCGTGCAGCGCTGATGAAGACCATGCAGGAGGCTCAGCAGAACTTCCTCGCAGGACAGGCCGTTGCCGAGGTCGTACGCAAGGCCCAGTCGCAGCTGCCTTACAGCGGCATCGCTGTCAGCCGTGGCGCACTACCCACCGACATCGCAGCCAAGATTGACTCTATGTCTGTCGGCAGCGTGTCAGCCCCCTTCGAGACCAAGTTCGACAACACCTTCAACGTCGTGAAGTTCATCAATAAGGTCCAGCTGCCCGACTCTGTCGAGTATCGCCAGATTCAGGTCGGCGCCGAGACTGCCGAGGCTGCCCACAAGCGTGCCGACAGCATCTATACGGCCCTGAAGGGCGGTGCCGACTTCGAGGTTCTCGCCAAGAAGTACGGTCAGACCGGCGAGAAGCAGTGGCTCACCTCACCCATGTACGAGCGTGCCCAGAACCTCGACGCCGACACCAAGAGCTATCTCTCCACCCTCACCACGCTGGGTGCTGGTGAGAGCAAGAACATCGAGATGGCCCAGGGCAACATCATCGTCCAGGTGACTGCCCGTCGCGCCATGGTCGACAAGTACGACGTTGCTGTCGTCAAGCACACCATCGACTTCTCCAAGGACACCTACTCGCAGGCCTACAACAAGTTCTCGCAGTATGTCAGCGAGAACAAGACCATAGAGCAGCTCGAGGCCAATGCCGCCAAGTTCGGCTTCAAGGTTCAGGACCGCAAGGACCTCTACAGCTCAGAGCACAATGTGGCAGGACTCCGTTCTACCCGCGAGGCCATGAAGTGGATTTTCGACGCCAAGGCCGGCGACGTGTCTCCCCTCTACGAGTGTGGCAACAACGACCACCTGCTCGTGCTCGCCCTGACCAAGGTGCATCCCGAGGGCTATCGTGACCTCGCCGACGTCGAGGACGCCCTGAAGCAGGAGGTTATCCGCGAGAAGAAGTTCGCCAAGGCTGCTGAGAAGCTGGCTGGTGTCAAGAGCATCGCTGATGCCAAGGCTAAGGGTGCTACCATCGACAGCGTTCGTCAGATTACCTTCTCTGCTCCTGTCTTCGTACAGGCTGCAGGTGCTTCAGAGCCCTCTCTGAGTGGTGCTGTTGCCGCTGCCAAGGAAGGTCAGTTCTGTGCTAATGTCATTAAGGGTAACGGAGCAGCATATGTCTTCCAGGTACTCTCCAAGAAGCAGCGCGAAGGTGCTAAGCAGGACGACAAGCAGCAGCAGACTCAGCTCAAGCAGCAGGCCATGCAGGCTGCCAGCCGTTTCATGAACGAGCTCTACCTCAAGGCCGACGTCAAGGACAACCGCTACCTGTTCTTCTAAGAACACGCTACGCAATAAACCTGACATAGAAGGTGCCCTCCCGGGGGCACCTTCTATTGCTTTAAGGGTTTATGCTCCAGAGACAAGAAGAATATCTGAAAACACCAAATCGTTGCCGACGTTTTATCAATCCTCGACGACGTTTTATTAATCCTCGACGACGTTTTATCAATCCTCGACGATGATTTAACCTTTGCCCGCACCAAACGACCCTTCACAACGCACCAAACGACCCTTTAGGACGGTTGTGTCCTTGCGACACAACGGCCCCCGTTGCTACGTTCTGCCTGTCAGAATCAAGAAAATGGCAGGCCGAACTGTTAATTTTGCCCGTGCTCTTGGTGCAAATGCAAATTTTTTGTAATTTTGCACCGCCAAGTATAGAACATTTATATATCATTCAATATCAACACGACAATGAAAAAGACGACAAGACTATTCTGGCTCGTGGCCCTGCCGATGATGCTGGGCCTGAGCGCATGTACAGACAAAGACTCCGTAGCAGAGGGGGGGGGTAGAAACTGTTGAAACCCCCGAGGTGACGCTGCCTACCGACGACCAGATGGCCGTCATGGTCACCGAAGACGTGCCCACAGCCGTTTTAGGCACCTTCGACGAAGGTTCGACGGGAGCCGCCTTAGTGAACCGACTGCCCGTGGTGACCGACCACATCGGCCCCGAAACGCGACTGGTGCTGGTGCCGGGCTCGATGTTCGACGGCAACGGCATGAGTGCTGACGACATAGACGCCCTGGTGCGCCTGTCGTTAGACGGCGGCTACCTGGCCATTGAGCGTCCCACAGCACAGCAATTGTTTAATTTCGGCGTACTGTATGCCGCCAAGCTGATAGAGCTGCAGCAACTGCAGTATGAGGAGACGTTCGACCTGAGCAGTGAGACGGCAGCAGCCGCTGCTGCCCGCTCGCAGATGCTGGAGCGATTCCAGACGCGACAGGCCAACATCGAGCAGATGGCGACGCGCAGCGGCGACGACGACCTGAACAAGGTGCAGTCCGAAATGGTCATCTATGGCCCGACGGACTACTTCATGCAGCAGGCTTTTGACGACGAGCAGACCGCCTACGTACACACCGAGGACAGCGAGGGCAACACGACGAACGCCGAGGCCGTGACCACCAAGACGGAGCGCACCGCCTACATCAGCGGCACGCTGGCCGATGCCGCTGCCGAATGGCTGAACGCCAGCGTGGCGAAGCACCAGGAGTCCGCTCCGCGCCGCGCCATGCACCGCGCCGGCGGCAGTGCCATCAACGACATTATGGATGCCAGCGAGGAGTTCACCTACAACGAGGCCATCGACTGGAGAAACTGTAACAACGAAACTCGCCATTACACCGACCGCGTGAACATGATTGTGCGTACGTGGGGTGTCCACAACATGGATACGAACAAGGACTTCTACTACCTGAAGCAGAACGTCACCCTCAGAATGGGCGATGAGAAGGGATATAAAATTTTCTGGCCAACGCCACAGGGTGAAAATTATTGGTTTAGTGCATCGAACTATGGCGACTATGACCACTGGTATGGCTCGTTCCTCTCTCAGTACATCACGTCAATCAATCTCACGGGCAGCGGCAGCATCCGATTGGAGGCCTCCAAGCCGGACACCGACAACAACACGTCGTCAACCAGCGTCAGTATTGGCTCGTCATCTTCGCATTCGACGACAACCGGCGTTTCATGGAACAACACATTGGGCATGAGTCCGAGTTTCAGCCTCGGCGGCAGCTATTCATGGGGCACCACCAATGGCACGTCGTTCTCGATGAGCATGTCGCAGACGAGCAAGGATTTCCATGGCGTGAAAAACACGAGTGGCAATCAGGTGACGTGGACGTATAAGGGCACGCTGCCGCAATTCTCGCAACCATTGGATGGTGGTTCTTGGCACTACAGGCACCAGACGGCAGCCGACATCCTGACGAACGACTGCGACATAGCCAACGAGATCTGCTGGTCGGTAGCCAATCCGTCAGGACAATACACTTTCAACATCACCTCGCAGCCCCAGACGGCCGCACTGCTATACTCACATAAATCGGGTAGTGCGGGTAACCGCCCCAGCAAATATGAATACACCACGACGCAGACCTCCAACCACTCGCAGCAGCTGATACAGCCGAACCGCGCCACCCAGAAGTGGCGCATGAGCATCACTGTAGATGAGTGGGTTGGAGCAGAGGTGGCTGGCGCCAAAGAGTACTTGCAGGATGCCGTGCGTAAGCAGTTCCCCGACATCTATGCCGACGAATTCACCATAGCCGACAAGTCAGCGGAGAGCCTCGATGCCATCAGCGCTATCATTAACTACTCGAAGAAGATCTTTGGTAACAAAGACAATTATGAAGGGCTGCTGGATTTAGCCAATTCGAAGGGTGTCAAGAGTTTCAGCATCCACTGGCGCAACGACGAGGGCGTACAGGTGAAGGATCCGTTTGTAGTAGAGAAGCCCAAGCCTGGAGAGCCTATTGCTCAGGTTTTGTGGTGCAATGACAATCGAACGCTTTACTTTATCGGCAACCCGACAGTGCAGAATGTAGGTGACACATGGGATGGCCAGACCATCACTGAAGTATGGAGTGGCAACGACGTAATAAATTCTCCGGTTAGCTACGACTATGGACCTGGATGGACTAACACATATTGGGGTTGGCGCAACCGCGTGGTTATTGACGAGAGTTTTGCCGAGATTCGCCCCAAGTGCCTATATAAGTGGTTCCTTAATTTCAATAACTTGACAACCATCGAGGGCCTTGAGAACCTGAACACCAGCGAGGTCACCAACATGGGATTAATGTTCTCTGGTTGCAAAATGCTTACAACGCTCAATGTTGACGGCTTCGACATGAGTAAAGTAACAGACGTTAGATATATGTTTGATGATTGTCAGAGCCTGACCACTATCTATTGTAGCCAGACGTGGGACATCAGTAGTTCATATCATATGTTTGCTTATTGCTGGAATCTGACAGGTGCCATCAGTGTTAAAGAGGCTCATGAAGTCAACTGCTCAATGGCCAACCCCTATACGGGCTTCTTCACCATGCCAGAGCATAGCACCGACGTGAACGTCTATATCAAGGACACACAGGCTAACACTGACATGTTGAAACAGTACGTAGACCAGTGGGTGAACATCCGCTACAGCCGCAGCCTGCAAGCCAAGGTGGGCAGCGACGGCGACTACACGCCGACGCCCTACACGGTGTGCCTGCCCTACGAGCTCGACCTCACGACGGCCATCAACTCGGGTCAGGCCGTTATCTACACGCTGGCAGCCGTGACGGGTGGAGAGTTCGTGTTTAAGAAGGTGAGCAAGACGAAGCTCACCGCCGGAACGCCCTACGTGGTGATGGTCAACAGCGGCAAGGTTTCACTCAGTGCCAAGGGCGTGAAGATAGCCGCTGCGGAGCCTGGTTCGAGCAAGGTCTATGCCTCGGTGGCCGACTGGCAGAACGGCAGCGGCAAGACCATAGGCGACTGGATGGGCACCTTCGACCAGTGGGATGCTGACGAGGCTTTAGCATGGGATGCCTTTGCGCTTCAAGTGAGCGACGGACGCTGGGACTATTACGACCCTTCAACCACAGCCACCATCCCCGCCTTCCGCGCCTTCCTGTCGTCGAGCAGCATAGAGCAGAAGGCTTACAAGGCCAGATATGAAGACTAAAAGCAATGCTTACAGACATGAACAAGAACAACAAAGCATACATCCGCCCCGACATGAGGGTTGTCAAGCTGCAGCATTCGCCACTGCTTGAGGCGAGTGACGCGGCCGGTGCTCCTCGCCGTCATGTCATTGAAGACGACACAGCATACTGATAACCCTCAGCGTTACAACCGCAAGACAGTGAGGCCCGGGCGTCATGCCCGGGCCTCGGCCTGCTGCTCCAGGTCGCCGTCGCTTTCCCAAAGAATGTATTGTTCAGCGGTATAGATGGTGTTCTCTGCTCTACAGAGTGTGGCGTTGCAATGCCCCTTGCCCCTAAACTTTCGCAAGCGGAGCATGCGAAAGTTGAATTCTGCTTAACCGTTCATAGAGAGCAGGAACTCCTCGTTGGAGTGGGTCTGTACCAGGCGGTCGCGGACGGTGTTCATGGCTTCGATGGGGTTCATCTCGGCAATGAACTTGCGGATAATCCACATGCGGTTGAGTGTGGTCTGGTCCTGCAGCAGGTCGTCACGGCGGGTAGAGCTTTGCACGAGGTTGACAGCAGGGAAGACACGCTTGTTGGCCAGCATGCGGTCGAGCTGCAGCTCGGAGTTGCCGGTACCCTTGAACTCCTCGAAGATGACCTCGTCCATCTTGGAACCAGTATCGGTCAGGGCCGTGGCAATGATGGTCAGCGAGCCGCCTCCCTCGATGTTACGGGCTGCACCGAAGAAGCGCTTGGGCTTCTGCAGGGCGTTGGCGTCGACACCGCCGGTGAGCACCTTGCCGCTGGCAGGGGCTACGGTATTGTAGGCACGAGCCAGACGGGTGATGGAGTCGAGGAAGATGACGACGTCGTGGCCGCACTCTACCATGCGCTTGGCTTTCTCCAACACGATGCCGGCTATCTTGACGTGGCGGTCGGCAGGCTCGTCGAAGGTGGAGGCAATGACCTCGGCATTGACGGTGCGGGCCATGTCGGTCACCTCCTCTGGGCGCTCGTCGATGAGCAGCATCATGATGTATGCTTCGGGGTGGTTGGCGGCAATGGCATTGGCAATGTCCTTCATGAGGATGGTCTTACCTGTCTTGGGCTGTGCGACGATGAGTGCACGCTGTCCCTTGCCGATGGGCGAGAAGAGGTCGACGATGCGGACGCTGGGATTGGTAGTCTGCCGGTCGCCGCAAAGGGTGAACTTCTCGTCGGGGAAAAGGGGAGTAAGGTGCTCGAAGGCCACACGGTCGCGTACCTCCTGGGGATTGCGTCCGTTGATGGTGGTGATGGTTGACAGGGCGAAGTATTTCTCGTTGTCGTGTGGCGGGCGTACGGTGCACGCTATGACATCGCCTGTCTTGAGGCCCCAGCGCTTGATTTGCTGCGGGTTGACATAGATGTCGTCGGGCGACGAGAGGTAGTTGTAGTCTGACGAGCGCAGGAAACCGTAGCCGTCGGTCAGTATCTCCAGCACGCCATTGGCAGTGATGAGGTCGGCAAAGTCGAAGTCGGCATTGTTGCGACCATAGTCGTTCCTTGTTGCCGGACCCATAGGGTCTTGGGCGGCCTGTGAAGCCAGCGGACGGTCGAAGATGTCGACAGAGGGAATGGCTGCCTGGTCTTCTACGGGAAGGTCGACGACGGTAATAAAATCGGTGCCGTCGCCAGGGTCACCCTCCCACACTCCTTCCGGGATGCGGGCTTCGGCGTCGGCCTGGGCGTGGTCGCCCATCTTCTCCTGCAGCTGGCTGATGACCTCGGGGTCAATGTTCTCGGCTTCCGCCTCCGGGGCTTCTGCCTCAGGAACAGCCTCAGCCTCGGGCACCGCAGGGGCAGCCTCGGCGGCAGCAGCTTCTGCCGCTTGGCGGGCAGCCTCGGCAGCAGCAGCCTCTTCCAACTCCTTCTTCGACTTGCGTCCACGCTTTTTGGGAGCAGGCTTTGCCTCCTCTTCGGGAGAAGCTTCTGCTGCGACAGCTTGCTCGGCAGCGGCTTGGTCGGCGATGACGGAGTCGAGGGTCTGCTTCTTCCCTGGCTTCTTCTTGGAATCCAGGTTCTCGCCATCGGCACCCTTGACCGTATATACCTTATTATTATCTTTAGCGATGCGGGTACGCTTGCGCTTGGGTGTGGGAACACCGGCAGCGGAGTTCTCTGCGGCCTTGTCGAGGATGGCATAGATGACATTCTCCATTTCGTCGTCCTGCGACACCTTGACATCCAGCTCGTTCGCTATCTCCATGAGTTCGGGGATAGGAAGCTTTTCTAATTCTTCTTTTGTGTACATGTCAGTATACAGTAATTCGTTAATGATTCGATGTTGGATTTGTGAAAACCTTGGAAAGAATGCTTCGCGGAAGGAAGCACGTTTTCTGTAATTCGGCTGCAAAGGTACGAAAACTTTCCGAAACAACAAATAAATTTAGATTTATTTTGTTTTCTTCCCGCTTATTCGTACCTTTGCAGCATGGAAATCAAGCAAGCAGAATTTACGCTCTCGGCTCCTGTGGTAGGCATGTGCCCCCAGGACACCAAGCCCGAGTACGCTTTTATAGGACGTTCAAATGTGGGCAAGTCGAGCCTCATTAATATGCTGACGAACAACAGGAAGCTGGCGAAGACCTCGTCGACGCCGGGTAAGACGTTGCTCATCAACCACTTTATTATTAATAAGGAGTGGTATTTGGTAGACCTGCCCGGCTATGGCTATGCGAAGCGGTCGAAGAAGGAGACAGACCGTCTGGACCAGATGATTCGCGGCTACATTCTGCAAAGGGAGCAGTTGGTGAATGTCTTTTTGCTGGTGGATATCCGTCTGGAGCCTCAGAAGATAGACCTTGAGTTCATTGAGTGGCTGGGCATGTCGGGTGTTCCTTTCAGCATTGTGTTTACCAAAGCCGACAAGCTGACAGCCAACAAGGCCCGCCAGGCTATGGAGGCGTACAGGAAGACACTTTCAGAGACCTGGGAGGAGATGCCGCCTATGTTCCTGACCTCTGCAGAGAAGAAGGAGGGCAGGGCAGAGGTGCTGAACTATATTGAGCAGATTAACAGAGAATTATCGAAATAGCGTTATATCGTAATAACGAACTATCGTAAGAAGAATGACCCCCTATCTCGACGTACAACACCTGACCAAGTCGTTTGGCGCCCTGACGCTGTTTCGCGATATCAGCTTCTCCATTGGCGAAGGCCAGAAGGTGGGACTGATAGCGAAGAACGGCACGGGAAAGTCGACGCTGCTCTCCATCCTTGCCGGCAAGGAGGGTTACGACAGCGGCGACATCGTGTTCCGTCGTGACCTGAAGGTGGGCTTCCTGGAGCAGTCGCCCCAGTTCGACCCTGACGAGACCGTGCTCGACGCCTGTTTCAATCATCAGGGGGAGGAGGAAAAGGTGCTGAAGGCCAAGCAGGTGCTGACGCAGCTGAAGATCAGGGACTTGCATCAGAAGATGGGGCAGCTGAGTGGCGGTCAGCAGAAGCGTGTGGCACTGGCTAACGTGCTGCTGACGGAGCCAGACCTCATCATTCTCGACGAGCCTACCAACCATCTGGATCTGGAGATGATAGAGTGGTTGGAGGGCTACTTGGGACGAGGCCATCGCACCTTGCTCATGGTGACCCACGACCGTTTCTTCCTGGACCGTGTGTGCTCGGTCATCCTTGAGCTTGACGACCATACTGTCTATACCTATCGCGGCAACTATGCCTACTACTTGGAGAAACGCCAGGAGCGCATCGACAACAAGCGGGCAGAGATAGCCCGTGCCAACAACCTGTATCGTACCGAGCTGGAGTGGATGCGACGCATGCCGCAGGCTCGCGGCCATAAGGCCCGCTATCGGGAGGAAGCCTTCTATGAACTGGAGAAGGTGGCCAAGCAGCGTCTTGAGGAACGCCAGCTGAGGTTGAAGGCCTCTAATATATATATAGGTAGCAAGATTTTCGAGTGCCAGTATATCTCCAAACGCTTTGACGACACCATTATCCTGAAGGACTTCTACTATAACTTCTCGCGCTTCGAGAAGATGGGCATCGTGGGCAATAACGGTACAGGCAAGTCGACCTTTATCAAGATGCTGTTAGGACAGCTGCCTGTCGACGAGGGGCGTATCATCATTGGGGACACTGTACGCTTTGGCTATTTCTCGCAGGAGGGTTTGCAGTTTGACGAGCAGAAGAAGGTCATCGACGTCATTCGCGACATTGCCGAATACGTAGACTTGGGTGGCGGGCGTAAGCTATCCGCCTCGCAGCTGTTACAGCATTTCCTCTTTAACAACGAGCAGCAGTATAACTATGTGTACAAGCTCAGCGGAGGTGAGCGTCGCAAGCTGTACCTCTGCACTGTGCTGATGCGCAATCCGAACTTCCTGGTCTTAGACGAGCCTACGAACGACCTTGACATCGTGACGCTGCAGATTCTGGAGGAGTACCTTCAAGACTTCCCGGGCTGCGTCATCGTGGTCAGCCACGACCGCTATTTCATGGACAAGGTGGTTGACCATCTGCTGGTGTTCAGAGGTCAGGGCGACATCAAGGACTTCCCGGGCAACTATACGCAGTATCGCCAATGGGCGGCGTTGGAGGAGTCAGGCGATGCCGGAAAAACCGGGAAAGCAGGAAAACCAGCGGAGGCAGCCAAGACCGACTATCGCCACGACGACCGCAGGCGGCTGTCGTACAAGGAAAAGCGCGAGATGGAACAGCTGGAGAAAGACATTGCTGCATTGGAAGAAGAACAGCACCAGCTGGAGGAGGCTCTGTGCAGCGGGACGCTCAGTATAGACGAGCTGACAGAGAAAAGCAAGCGATTGCCGCTGCTGAAGGACGAGCTGGACGAGAAGTCCATGCGCTGGCTGGAACTAAGTGAGATAGAATCATGATACAGCAACAATATCCATCCCAACTGCTGGAAAAGGCTGTGCAGGAGTTCTCCAAGCTGCCCGGCATAGGACGCAAGACAGCCTTGCGTCTGGTGCTCCACCTGCTGCGTCAGGATGCAGACGATGTGGCGCAGTTTGCCGATGCCGTGGGGCGTTTGAAGCAGGAGGTCAAGTATTGTCATGTGTGTCATAACATCAGTGACAGCGACACCTGTCCTATCTGCAACGACCCACGACGCGACAGCACTACCATCTGTGTGGTGGAGAACATCCAGGACGTGATGGCTGTTGAGAATACGCAGCAGTTCACGGGGTTGTACCATGTGCTGGGAGGCGTTATCTCACCCATGGACGGCATCGGACCGTCGGATTTGGAGATTGACTCGCTGGTCAGCCGTGTCAGCGAGGGTGGGGTCAAGGAGGTCATCCTGGCCCTTAGCTCTACGATGGAGGGCGACACCACCAACTTCTACATCTTCCGCAAGCTGGCTCCCTATACAGATGTCAAACTGAGCATCATAGCCCGGGGCATCAGCGTGGGCGACGAGCTGGAGTACACGGATGAGGTGACGCTGGGACGCTCCATCCTGAACAGAACACCTTTTGAAGGAAAATAAACACAATACACATATATGAATGCTGAGACATTACAATTTCTGTTGACGACGTTCATGGAGCTGGCAACGCTGCTGTGTGCCTATCTGGCCTTGCGCCTGTTCAAAAAGAGTCGCTGGCTACGCCTGGGACTCATTGTCGCTCCACTGTTGCTCAACGCACTGCTCTATGCAGTCTATCAGACCACCCCGTTCTTCTACTTGGGCGTTATCCTCCTATTATGCCTGCCCTTTGTATGGCCAAGAAAGTCTGCATAGTCGTCGTCAGCTACAACGTCTGCCAGCTACTGGACGAGTGCTTGCAGAGTGTCCGTAAGGCTACAGAGGGGCTTGACGCTGAGGTGTATGTGGTGGATAACTGCTCTTCTGACGGAACGGTGGAGACGTTGCGCCCTCGTCATCCTGAGGTACACTTCATCGCCAACAAGGAGAATGTTGGCTTTGCCCGTGCCAACAATCAGGCTATCAGGCAATCGGAGGCAGAATATGTCTTGCTGCTGAATCCTGATACGGTGGTCTATGAGCCTACCATCCGCGAGACACTGGCATTCCTCGACGCACACCCCAAGGTGGGTGGGGCAGGGGTGCGCATGCTGACCCGGGAGGGCATTCCCGCCCCCGAGTCACGACGTGCCATTCCTACTCCCTGGGTGGCCATGCTCAAGATGCTGGGCTTTACACGTCGTTACTATATGAGTTATCTGCCATGGGACCAGCCGGGACAGATAGAGGTCATCAGCGGAGCCTACTGCATGTTACGCCGGAAAGCCCTTGACGAGGTGGGACTGCTCGATGAAGACTTCTTTATGTATGGCGAGGACATTGACCTGTCGTATCGCCTGCTGAAGGGAGGCTGGCAGAACTGGTACCTGCCCCTGGACATCATTCACTATAAAGGAGGGTCGACCCAGAAGTCGTCGTTCCGCTATGTCCATACCTTCTATCAGGCTATGCTCATCTTCTTCCGCAAGCATTACGGCCATCTTAGCTTCTTCTTCTCCATACCCATCAAGACTGCCATCTACTTCCGGGCCACGATGGCACTGTTGCAGATGTTAGGCGAACGCCTCCGACATTTTATTGACCCCCGAAAAAACAGCTTATGAAATTATTGCCTGCCATACGGCTTCGCGCCATTGAGCCAGAAGATCTTGACCTGCTCTATCGTATCGAGAACGATACCCAGTTGTGGAACGTTGGTGCCACCAATGTGCCTTATTCACGCTATACGCTGCACGATTACATTGCAACCTCGAGTGACGACATCTACGCTGACCGCCAGGTGCGTCTGGTCATCGTGAACGAGCAGGATGAAACAGTAGGATTGGCAGACCTGGTACACTTCGACCCTCGGCACCAGCGGGCAGAGACGGGCATCGTCATTCTGGATGCCCATCGTCGCCAGGGCTATGCCTCTGCTGCATTGGTGGAACTGGAACGCTATGCCCTGCGTGTGTTGCATCTGCACCAGCTTTATGCGGTAGTCGAGGAACAGAACAAGGCGGCTTACCGTCTTTTCTGCGAGAACGGCTTCCAAGAGCAGGCCAGACTCAAGGACTGGCTTTTCGATGGACGAAGCTATCATGATTCGTACTTGCTGCAAAGATTTTTATAAACTTTTCCCCAAAAAGTTTTGCAGATTCGAAAATTCTATGTACCTTTGCACCCGCTAAACGACAGAAGCGACCAATGAGGTGCGTTAGTTCAGTAGGTTAGAATGCCTGCCTGTCACGCAGGAGGTCACGAGTTCGAGTCTCGTACGCACCGCCTCTGAAGTCGCAGAAGAAGTCAACGGCAAGGTGCGTTAGTTCAGTAGGTTAGAATGCCTGCCTGTCACGCAGGAGGTCACGAGTTCGAGTCTCGTACGCACCGCAAGTAAAAAAGAGCTCACTAGAATCAAAAGGTTCGGTGAGCTTTTTCAATAACAAGAAACTGAAAGCTATGAGACGACTGTCATTATCCCTTCTGCTGTTGATGCTGGTACTGTCCGCCAGTGCCCAGAAGCGTGCCTTGTCCATCTTGGGCGATTCCTATAGTACCTTCAATGACTTTGTGGTTCCCGACACTAACTATGTGTGGTATCCTCGCGACAGCGTCAAGCACAACGATGTGATGGATGTGCGTCAGACGTGGTGGCATCAGTTCGTCCGCAAGGGTAACTTCTACCTCTGCCGGAACAACTCGTTCTCAGGCGCTACCATCTGTCATACAGGCTACAAGGGCGAGGACTACAGCGACCGGAGCTATGTGACACGCTCGCGTTACCTGGGTTGCCCTGAGGTCATCATTGTTTTTGGTGGTACCAATGACTCATGGGCCAAGTCGCCTATAGGCGAATATCAGTATGAGGCATGGACGAAGCAAGACCTCTACAGCTTCCGTCCGGCGATGGCCTGCTTGCTGTCGTCGTTGCAGGACCGCTACCCGGGGGTGGAGATTTATGTCGTCATCAATACGGAACTCTCGAAGGAGATTACTGAGTCCATGCAGACCATCAGCGACCACTATGGTGTTCGCTACATTATGCTGCACGACATAGACAAGCAGTGGGGACACCCCTCGCAGAAGGGGATGACCCAGATTGCAGAACAACTCAGTGAAGTCATCAAATAATAAAACATACTATTATGAAACAAACTATTCTTGTTACTGGTGGTACAGGCTTTATTGGAAGTCACACTACCGTAGAGCTGCAGAATGCAGGCTATCAAGTCGTCATCGTTGACAACCTCTCTAATTCCAATGCCAACGTTGTTGACGGCATAGAGAAGATTACCGGTCAGCGTCCTGCCTTTGAGAAGGCCGACTGCTGCGACCTGGAGGCTATGGAGCGCATCTTCCAGAAGTATCCTGCCATTGAGGGCATCATCCACTTTGCTGCTTCGAAGGCTGTCGGTGAGAGTGTGGAGAAGCCTTTGCTCTACTATCGCAACAACCTGACCTCGCTCATCAACCTGCTTGAGCTCATGCCCAAATACAATGTGAAGGGTATCATCTTCTCCAGCAGCTGCACTGTCTATGGCCAGCCCTCGCAGGAGAACCTGCCTGTCACAGAGAATGCACCCATCCAGAAGGCTATGTCGCCCTATGGCAACACCAAGCAGATTAACGAGGAGATTATCCAGGACTATATCCACTCAGGAGCTCCCATCAAGAGCATCATCCTGCGCTACTTCAACCCCATTGGTGCCCATCCCACCGCATTGATCGGTGAGTTGCCCAATGGCGTGCCCATGAACCTCATCCCCTTCGTCACCCAGACAGCAATGGGTATCCGTGAGCAGCTGAAGATTTTCGGCAATGACTATAATACTCCCGACAAGACTTGCATCCGCGACTACATCTATGTCGTAGACCTGGCCAAGGCTCATGTGAAGGCAATGGAGCGTGTGCTCGACAAGCCTGAGACGGATGCCATTGAGGTGTTCAACATCGGAACAGGTCGTGGCCTGTCTACCCTTGAGGTGGTTGAGGGTTTCGAGAAGGCTACAGGTGTTAAGGTTAACTGGACGTATGCTCCCCGTCGCGAAGGCGATATCGAGCAGGTTTGGGGTAATGTCGACAAGGCTAACAAGGTGTTGGGATGGAAGGCAGAGACTCCTACAGAAGAGGTGTTGAAGAGTGCCTGGAAGTGGCAGCAGAAGTTGCGCGAGGATGGCATCCAGTAAAAAAGGGAAGCCCTTGACTACACCTATTTATATTATAGAAGAGGCTAAGCTACGTCAGAATCTGTCGCTCATCCGTTCTGTGGCTGAGCGTACAGATTCTGAATGGATTTTGGCCTTTAAGGCTTTTGCCCTGTGGAAGACCTTTCCCATCTTCCGCGAGTATATCCGGTCGACGACAGCCAGTTCCCTGAGTGAGGCCCGACTGGCTTTGGAGGAGTTTGGCGCCAAGGCCCATACCTACTCGCCAGCCTATAAGGATGAGGAGTTCGACGACGTGGTGCGTTGTTCGTCACATCTGACCTTCAACTCGCTGACGCAGTATGAGCGTTTCCATGAGCGGGCAGGGGAGTGCTCGTTGGGATTGAGGATTAATCCGGAGTACTCTGAGGTGGGTACCTTGTTATATAATCCTTGTGCACCGGGTACGCGCTTTGGCATTACGGCAGACAAGCTGCCTGAGGTTTTGCCTGCTGATGTCCGAGGTTTCCACTGTCATTGTCATTGCGAGAGCGGGTCTGATGTTTTTGAGCGCACCCTGAAGCATATCGAGGAAAAGTTCTCCAAGTGGTTCACCCAGTTGGGGTGGATTAACTTTGGGGGTGGCCATCTCGTCACTCGCAAGGACTACGATATAGAGCGTCTGGTGCGTATGATTCAGGGCTTCCATCAGCGTTATCCGAATCTGAAGGTTATCTTCGAGCCTGGCAGTGCCTTTGCCTGGCAGACCGGTCCGTTGTTGGCCAGCGTGGTTGATGTGGTGGAGGACAAAGGCATCCGTACTGCAATCCTTGACGTCAGCTTTACCTGCCACATGCCCGATTGTCTGGAAATGCCCTACCATCCCGAGGTGCGCGGCGCCGAGACGATAGAAGATATCTCCAATATGTCACCCCTTCCTCCTCATCTCTACCGTTTGGGAGGCAACAGCTGTCTATCAGGAGACTTCATGGGTTACTGGCTATTCGACCACGAGTTGCAAGTAGGCGAGGAAGTTGTCTTTGAGGACATGATACACTACACTACGGTGAAGACCAATACCTTCAACGGCATCACCCATCCCTCCATTGCCATGCTTCACGTGGACGGCACCCTGGAGATGCTTCGGAAGTTCACTTACGAGGACTACCGCAACAGGATGGATTAAAGGCCTGATTTCTGCTTCAGCTTCTTGATGCGACGCTGGGCCTCGAAGGCGTCGGGGTAGAGGCTGAGGGCTTTCTCGTAGTTGCGGATGGCGGCGTCGGTCATGTGCTCCTGTTCGCACTCCTTGCCTAACAAAACATACTCGGCAGCAAGACGCTTGAGTAGTTCCTCGCGTTGCCGGATGTCAGCCTCCAGGTCGTGGATGCGCTGTCGTTGGCGAGTGATGATGCCCAGCTTGCGACGGATGTAGCGTTGGACAGCAGGCTGTTCTATGTCGTAACGGGAATGGATGGCCAGAAAGAAGTTTTTGAGGAAGGCGTCAAAGTCCTGACGGTCAAAGGCTTCCACTGCATCGTGGTATTCCTTGTCAGCCTTGCTCTCGTAGATGGCCTGGCGCATGAGTTGTCCGTCGTTGTAGCGTTGGGCAAAGGCCACGACCTCAGGACGCACAAAGATGTCAGAGCGACGGATAGGTTCTTCGAGGACGATGCCCTTGAGCGAGGTACAACGTGACAGTGCCACGTAGGTCTGGCCACCAGCGAAGGCTCCACCGCCAGAGAAGTCAATCCTGACATGGCGGAAGGTAAGTCCCTGGCTTTTGTGAACAGTAATGGCCCAGGCCAGTCGCAGGGGGTATTGAATGAAGGTACCCAGCTGTTCTTCAACAATCTTCTGTTCCTTCTCGTCGAAGGTGTAGCGCATGTTCTCCCAGACTTCCTCGCCTACATCGTACTCGTTACCATCCTCGTCGCAGACGCCAATGATGCCTTCGTCCATGTCAATGCCTGTCACAATGCCTATAGTGCCATTGACCCATCGTTTCTCCTTGTCATTACGGGTAAAGATGACCTGTGCTCCGGGCTTTAACTCCAGTTCCATAGGAGCGGGTAGGGAGGTCAGGGGAAACTCGCCCCTGATGGTTCCCTTGAAAGCGGTTACAGACCCTTCGAGTTGGGACAGTTGTTGCTCATTGATCCAGTCAACCGTGTCACGACGAGTGGCCAACGTGATGGGGAGCGCAGAGGAGTTACCTTGGGCCTCAGTTGCATTGACGCGGGCATTGATGTCTGCCAAGTCCTGGTCGGAGGCTTGGTTCTGACGGATGCGGTCCAGCAGGCCTATGAACTGGGCATCGTTCTGACGATACACCTTGCGGAGCTCGATGCTGACGAGCTGCATCTGTTGCCACACCTTGGCGGAAAAGAAGTAGGCGGAGGCATAGAAGGGTTGCATCAGTCGCCACTCGTCTTCCTTGATGACTGGCTCGAGCTGGAAGATGTCGCCCACAAGCAACAGCTGCTTGCCACCAAAGGGCTCACGCATATTGCGACAATAGATGCGCAGCACCTTGTCGATGAAGTCGATGATGTCAGCACGTACCATCGATATCTCGTCGATGATAATCAGCTCCAACTCGCGCAGCAACTTCAGCGTCACACCGCTGTATTTCAACGTCTTGCGAATATTGCGGGGGGAGTAGCGCGAGTCGTTGGGCAGGAGCGGGTGGAAGGGTAGCTTGAAGAAGGAGTGCAGTGTCTGGCCTCCCGCATTGATGGCTGCGATGCCTGTCGGCGCTAGGATGACATACTTCTTCTTCGTATGCTGAGCTACGTAGCGCAGAAAGGTAGACTTACCCGTCCCTGCCTTTCCTGTCAGAAAGAGCGAGCGACGGGTATATTGGATAATCTGGAGCGCCTGCTGCCACTCCTGATTGTCAAGGTCTAATGCTTCCTGTTTTCTGTTCACAGCTTTTGTTTACTCCTCTTTGGGTTCCAACGCTGCCTGAGGCTCTTCAGGATGAGGCTGTTGGTTGGCATCCTCTTTGTGCTCCTTGGGTCTCATGACCTCATTGCCGAACTCGTCGAGCACCATTTCCATCTCTTGCTCGGCAGCAAGGCTGTCGACGGCAATGGAGTCGGTATCGCGACGCTGGTAATAGCTGGCACAGGTATACATCTCGGCGCGAACGTCGGCATCCTTGGGCTTGCCAAACTTGGCGTGGTAGTGCTTGAAGGCAGGGTCGCCCAAAACAGACTCGAAGAAGTAGCCACAGATGGGCAATGCCGTACGTGAGCCTTGTCCCAACTGTCCTGTACGGAAGTGGATGCAGCGATACTCGCCGCCCACCCAGGCACCAGCCACCAGTCGTGGGCTGACACCTACGAACCAGGCATCAGAGTGGTTGTTGGAGGTTCCTGTCTTTCCACCAAACTCCGTATCGCCATACTTGCCCACATAGCCCCAGAGGCTCATGCTGGTGCCTCCTGGCTCACGCATGCCGCCCATCAGCAACTGCTGTGCCAGGTAGGCTGAACGATAGGGGATGGCCTGATTCTCTTCTGAGGAAGCTGTGTATATCTCGTTGCCGTCACGATCCAGAATACGGGTGACGAACACAGGCTCATGCATCTTGCCATCGTTGGCTACAGTACCATAGCTGTTGACCAACTCCAGCAGGTTGACATCACTACTGCCAAGTGTGAGTGACGGAGTGGGGTCGAGACGTGACTTGATACCCATGGCATGTGCTGTGCTGACAATGCGGGGGATGCTTACCTCTTGTCCCAGTCTGACAGCTACCGAGTTGATGCTTTGTGCGAAGGCTGCCTTCAGAGGCATGGAGTCGCCAGTAAAGTAGCCATTGGCGTTAGTGGGTGCCCAGGTGACTTCCTTTCCGTGGTCTATCACCTTCATGGCAAAATAGGAGTCCACACGTCTGTCACAGGGGGTCAGACCCTGATTCAGGGCTTCCGTATAGACGAAGAGCTTGAAGGTAGAGCCTGGCTGGCGCATAGCGGTGACCTTGTCGTACTTCCAGGTTCGGAAGTCGATGTCACCCACCCAAGCCTTGACGTGGCCTGTCTGAGGCTCCATGGCAACGAATCCGCAATGCATGAAGTGCTCCATGTAGCGAATGCTGTCGAGGGTGGAAATCTCCTTCTCTATGGTACCTTTTTCGTAGTCAAAGAGCTTTACGCGGTGGGGCTTGTTCAGATAGTAATCGATAGAGTCCTGATTGCCGGCATACTTCTGGGACAGGTATTTGTAGCCTGACGTCTTCTTGGCCAGGTCTTCAATGAAATGGGGAATCTCCTGATGGCGCTCGTCTTGCCAGGGTGGGGTGTTGCCCCAATGGGAGTTGAAGTTACGCTGCACCTGTCGCATCTGCTTGTTGGCAGCTTTCTCGGCATATTTCTGCATGCGGGTGTCGATGGTGGTGTAAATCTTCAGGCCGTCCTTATAAAGGTCGTAGCCATTGTCGTCGCACCATTCCTTGAGGTAGTTCTTGACAGCTTCGCGGAAATATTGGGCCTGCCCGTCGTAGTTGTTCTCAACGCTATAGTCCAGATTGATGGGTTTTGCAGTCAGCGAGTCATACTGCTCTTGTGTAATGTCCTTATGGTTCAGCATGATGCCCAGTACGACATTACGTCGTGACAGGGAGTTCTTGGGATTGATGCGAGGGTTATAGTAAGTGGTGGCCTTCAGCAGTCCTACGAGGATAGCAGACTGGTCAGCTGTCAACTGCTGTGGCGTAGTGCCAAAGTAGGTCTTTGCTGCCGTCTTGATGCCAAAGGCATTGGAACCGAAGTCAACCGTGTTGGCATACATGGTGAGAATCTGCTTCTTGTCGAAGAACATCTCAATCTTGACAGCTGTAATCCACTCCTTGCTTTTCATGATGAGCATCTTCAAACCTGGGATGTTGCCCAAAAGACCGGTAGAATATTCGGTACGCACACGGAACATATTCTTTACCAGCTGCTGGGTAATGGTGGAGGCACCACGCGCATCGTGATGGATGATGTAGTCCTTGAGGGCAGCAAAGACACCCTGGAAGTCAATGCCAAAGTGATGGTAGAAACGCTCGTCCTCAGTATCAACCAGGGCACGCCAAAAGATGGGATTCACCTCCTCGTACTTCACAGGAGTGCGATTCTCGCTGAAGTATTTGCCGATTAGCTGGTTGTCTGCACTATACAGCTCTGAGGCCTGGATGGTCTTGGGGTGCATGATGGTGCTCATGGATGGCGACTTGCCAAAGAGCCAAAGGAAGTTGATGTCTACCATTAAGAGGTAGAGTAGGAAGGCGATAATGAATGAGGCGAAGCCAACGCCTGTCTTCACATACCAACGTCGTCCCTGATACAATCCTTTATACCATTGCCACGCTTTCTGGGGAGCATGGATGAACATTTGTGCGTACTTATTCATATTGTGATACGTATTTCAAAATTTCTTCTTTGTCGTCTGGGTGGAACCAGCGTACCAGCGGGTCGCGCCTAAACCATGTCAGCTGCTTGCGGGCATAGCGTCGGGTATTGCCTTTCATGCGTTCTACTGCCTCTTCCAGTGGCCAACGTCCATCCATATAGTCGAACATCTCTTTGTAGCCTACGGTATTGAGAGCATTGAGCTGACGCAAGGCGTAGAGTCCTTTGGCCTCTTCAAGCAGGCCATCCTGCATCATCTGGTCAACGCGCTGGTTAATCCTGTCGTAGAGTTCCTCACGTTCGCGGTTCAGTCCTATCTTGACGATGCGGAAGGGGCGTGGCTTACGCTCCTGGGTGCGATAGGAAGTATATGTACGCCCCGTCTGGTAGCAAATCTCCAATGCATGGATGACACGTCGATAGTTCTGGCGGTCTACCACCTCATAGTGTTCTGGGTCCAGTCTGCGCAGATCTTCACAAAGGGCTTCCAACCCTTCCTCCTGACAGCGACGCTTCATCTCCTCACGGATGTCGTCACGGATGGTGGGAATATCGTCAATGCCATTGCAAACAGCGTCAATATACATCATGCTTCCTCCTGACAGTAAATGAAAATCGTGTGTCGTAGCCTGTGAGGAAATCAGTGCCAGCACGTCCTGTTCGTACATGGAGGCATTGTAGTAGTCATGAATGCTCTTGCTGCCTACAAAGTAGTGTTGCACCATGCTCAGCTGTTCCTCAGTAGGAGAGGCCGTTCCGATTCTCAGTTCCTTGTATATCTGTCGGGAATCGGCATTGATGACGGGTATGCCATAGTGGCGAGCCAGTTCAATGGTCAGTGCCGTCTTGCCCACAGCAGTAGGCCCAGTGATAACGATGAGTGTAGTCACCCTCTCCAACCTCTAACTACTATCTGATGACTCCACGCTTGGAGTTCTCGATAAACGAGCAGATGTATTCTACCTCCTTGGAGTCAGGATACTTGGCACGAGCCTCGGTAATTCCGTCCTTCAACACACCTTGTGCATAGATGATACGATAGGCGTCGTGGATGGCCTCGATGGTCTCGTTGGGGAAACCACGGCGACGCAGGCCGATGAGGTTGACACCTGCATAGCGTACTGGCTCCTTGCCAGCAATGACGTAGGGAGGAATGTCCTGCGAGGTACGTGAACCACCCTGGAACATGATATAACTTCCCACACGGCAGAACTGGTGGAACAGACAGGTGGCGGAGATGATGGCATAATCCTCGACTACCACCTCTCCGGCAAACTTGGTGGAGTTGCCGATGATGCAGCCGTTGCCAATCTCGCAGTCGTGAGCCACATGCATATTCTCCATCAGCAGGTTTCCACTACCCACTACCGTCTTGCCTTTAGAGGCTGTGCCACGGCTGATGGTGACATTCTCGCGAATGGAGTTGTTGTCGCCAATCTCACATGTCGTCTCTTCGCCCTTGAATTTCAGGTCTTGGGGTTTGGTGGAGATGCTGGCTCCAGGAAAGAATTCGTTGCCATTGCCAATGCGGGCTCCATAGTGAATGGTGACATTGTTCAGGAACTTATTGTTGTCGCCAATGACAACGTTCTTGTCAATCACGCAGAAGGGACCTATCACATTGTTGTCGCCCAGCTTAGCCTCTGGGTCGACTACGGCCATCGGATGTATCTGATTCATTTAATATAATTTCTATTTGACTTACTACTTGTTTTTCACAATCTGGGCGGTGAAGGTAGCTTCTGCTACCACGTGGTCGCCTACAAAGATATAACCCTTCATCGAAGAGATGCCATGACGGACGGGAGCCAGCAGATCTACCTTGAACAGCAAAGTATCACCTGGAACAACCTTCTGCCGGAACTTCACATCGTCAATCTTCATGAAATAGGTGCTCCAACGCTCGGGTTCCTCAAGCGTGTTCAGCACCAGCAGACCACCACACTGGGCCATTGCCTCAATCTGCAGCACACCAGGCATGACGGGCTCATCAGGGAAGTGTCCCTGGAAGAATGGCTCGTTGGCTGTAATGTTCTTGATACCAACAATGGTGTTTGCGCCCAGCGAGATGACCTTGTCGACCAACTGCATGGGGTAGCGATGGGGCAACAACTCACGGATTCTGTTCACATCCATGACGGGTTCCTCATTGGGATCGTAGATAGGAGCCTGGACCTCGTGCTTGCGAATCTCTTTGCGAATGAGACGGGCAAACTTATTGTTGACAGTGTGTCCCGGACGGGTGGCAATGATGCGTCCCTTGATGGGTTTGCCGATGAGCGCCATGTCACCGATGATGTCTAGCAACTTATGGCGTGTACACTCGTTCTCCCATTGCAGGGGCTTGTGCTGGATGTACCCTAAGTCGGTGGCGTCACGATGTTCCACATGCAGCATGTCAGCCAGCATGTCCAGACGCTCCTGTGTTGTCTGACGCTCATAAATGACAATGGCGTTGTCCAGGTCACCACCCTTAATCAGGTTAGCCTGCAACAATGGCTCAATGTCACGAACAAAAACGAACGTGCGGGCGCTGGCAATCTCCTTGGGATAGTCCAAAGGGTTGTCGAGGGTGGCAAACTGCGAATTGATGAACTTCGACTCGAACGAGCACATGGCTGTAATGGAGAAGTTCTCATCAGGCAGAATAGTGATACAAGAGCCTGTCTTGTCATCCTTTACCTCAATCTTCTTGCGAATGATATACCAGTCCTTGGGAGCGTTCTGTTCCTCGATACCTATCTCCTTGATTTTGTCAACATACTGGATGGCACTACCGTCGAGGATGGGGAATTCGGGACCGTTGACCTGCATCAGGCAGTTGTCGATGCCCAAAGCATAGAGTGCCGAAAGTCCGTGTTCTACTGTTGATACACGGGCATCGCCTTTGCCCAGAACGGTACCGCGTTGTGTGTCTACCACGTTCTCTGCGATGGCATCAATGATGGGCTCACCCTCCATGTCAATGCGTTGAATCTTGTAACCCGTATTCTCTGGTGCGGGATTGAAAGTCACCGTCAGGTTCAGACCTGTATGCAATCCTTTTCCAAACAGGGAAAAGCTGCCTTTCAGTGTTTTCTGTTTCATATTGCGTTGTTATTTCTGTTGATTCTTCTTGAGTTCTTCAATCTCTTTGCGCAAAGCACCGATTTCCTTATACATGTCGGGCAGGCGACGATAGAGCGCCTTGGCCCTGAAGAAGTCTTTCGGATCCATGGCGGGCGAGCCTATCAGCGTCTCGCCGTTGCCCTTGGTGTTGTTGATGACGCCACACTGAGCGCCTACCATGGTCTTGTCAGCTACATGGATGTGACCAGAGAAACCGGCCTGTCCTCCTACCATACACCAGGCACCAATCTTGGTTGAGCCTGCCATGCCTACCTGTGCAGACATGACTGTGTTCTCGCCAATCTCGCAGTTGTGGGCCACCTGTATCAGGTTGTCCAGCTTGACGCCCTGATGGATGACGGTCTGCCCCATCGTAGAACGGTCTACGCAGGTGTTGGCGCCAATTTCCACATTGTCCTCGATGATTACGATGCCCAGCTGGGGAATCTTCTCGTAGCCTTCTGTATTAGGAGCAAAGCCAAAGCCATCGGCACCGATTACAGCACCAGCATGTATTGTTACGTTTTTTCCGATTTTACAACCATCATAGATGGTTACGTTGGGAAAAATGCGTGTTCCGTCGCCAATAGTAACCCCTTCTCCGATGTAAGTGAAGGGTCCGATGTAGACGTCTTTTCCAATCTGAGCTGACTTTGCTACAAATGCCAGCGGGTCAACACCAGTTTTCTTGGGCAGAGCCTGGGCATACATCTGCATCAGTTTTGCCACACATTCATAAGCGTTTTGAACGCGAATGAGTGTAGTGCTGACGGGATGCTCCAGCTCTAAATCGTCGTTGACCAGCACGATACTGGCCTTGGTGTCATAGATGTATTGGGTGTATTTGGGATTCGACAGGAACGTGATGGATCCCTCTTTTCCTTCTTCAATCTTCGCAAAGGTGTGTACTGTGGCTTGCTCGTTGCCTTCTACACGGCCACCAATAAAGTCGGCTATTTGTTTGGCTGTAAATTCCATCATATCGATAAAGTTTTATAAAACGTCCACAAAGTTACTAAATATTATTTAAAAACGTTGATAACAGAGGTAATATTTACGGATTTTTTTGGAAAGCAGTTGCACATTTAAGATTTCTGAAGCTTCTGCGATATCCTTTACGACACCATCTTTGTAAAGAATTCCGATACTGTCGTCTTCTGGGTTATACATGTCTTTCCCTATTTCCGTCAGCGACATCATGTAGCGGGTGTCTTCGTAGGCAATATTCATGTGTTGGGCAATGCTTTTCGCAATGCTATCGATATATTCGTCCGAGGGTCGTTCCTCGCTAACCTCTACCTTGAACAGGTGGCGGTCGGTCATGTCTGTCGCCAAAGTGGCCAGAATCTGGTCGTCTGAATGCTTCCATGCCTTCAGCGCACTCCAGATGTCTGAGTCGTCGAGCTCGGCATATACCTTCAGGGCCTCTTCGTCGAAGTTTGAGTCGTGGCGCAGGAAGTAGGCGAGGGCAGGAGAGGCAAATAACTCGCGTCCCTGTCGCACTAAGTCGCGCGCTCGGGTCAGCGTGTTCACCAGCACCTTCTCGTTGCCAACAGCCGTCTTGTGCAGGTATACCTGCCAGTACATCAACCTTCTGGTAGTCAGGAAGTTCTCTATCGAGTAGATGCCCTTTGACTCTACAACCAAACGGTCGTCCTTCACATTCAGCATCTTGATGATGCGGGCTGAACCGATGTTACCCTCGGTCACTCCTGTATAGAAGGAGTCGCGCCTGAGGTAGTCCAAGCGGTCCATGTCCAGCTGACTGCTGATGAGCTGGTGGAAGATTTTGTTGGGATACTCGTCTTTGAAGATGCTGATGGCTAGTGCCAGCTGCCCTTTCAGGTCGCGATTCATCTGTTCCATCATCAGCAGCGAGATGTCTTCGTGTGAGATGCCGTGGATGAGCGTATTCTCCAGCACGTGTGAGAAAGGGCCGTGCCCTATATCGTGCAGGAGGATAGCAGCCTGTACGGCCTCGGCTTCGGAGTCGAAGATATAGACGCCTTTCTCGCGCAGCGACTTGACAGCCTCCGTCATCAGGTAGAAGGCTCCTAAGGAGTGCTGGAAGCGTGTGTGGCGTGCTCCGGGATAGACCACGGAGGCCAGACCCAGTTGGTTAATGCGGTTCAGGCGCTGAAACAACGGATGCTGCACGATATCGTACAGCAGCCCGTGTTTTATCTTGATAAACCCGAAGACGGGATCGTTGATAATCTTATATTCGTTCATTACTGGTCGGGTGACATGTCTACCGCATCGAACTTGAATTCCCTGGCGTTCAGGTAGCGTACCTCATAGCCTTTCTTGTACTTTTTCATGAGCTTCAGGTACTGTTTTTCGGCTTTCTTCTTCTTCAAAGCATAGAATACCATGCAGATGCGGTCTGGCCGACTGAGTGAGTCTGTCAGGTAATTTTTCAGCTGATACGAGTAATTGTCGCGTCCCAGCAGGAACTTGTTCTTGGTTTCAATCCATGCGCCTTCCACGTGCTGGATGTCGGTCACATAGACGATGGAGTCTTTAAAGGAAGCTGAAAATCCAAACATGTATACCTGATTGGTTTTCAGTGATTTGGCAGAAATGCCTAAAACCGTTAGTGTAAGTGTAAAAAGTAGGATATACTTCAGTGATTTCATCATTGTCCTAAATATGCTTTTAATATCTTGCTTTTTGTATTGGAGCGCAGACGACGGATGGCTTTTTCCTTGATCTGCCTGACACGCTCTCTTGTCAATCCGAATTTGCTGCCTATCTCTTCCAGCGTCAGCTCAGGCTGTCCGATGCCGTAGAACGCCACAATGATATTACGCTCACGCTCATTCAGCGACTGGAGGGCAATGGCTATCTCGGCCCTTAGCGACTCTAACACCAGCTCGTTGTCGGCTGGCAGGGCATCGTCGTTAATCAGTACGTCCAGCAGTGAACCGTCTTCGCTGTCGTTGAAGGGGGCATCCATCGATACATGGCGGCCGCTGACCCTCATGGCGGCGTCTATCTTGTCCTCTGGCAGGTCGATGCGTTCTGATATCTCGTCTACTGAGGGCCTGCGCTCGTTTTCCTGCTCAAACTTGCTCAGTAGTTGGTTAATCTTATTCATTGAGCCCACCTGGTTCAATGGCAGGCGCACTATGCGGCTCTGTTCGGCAATAGCTTGAAGAATGCTCTGACGAATCCACCAGACGGCATAAGAGATGAACTTGAAGCCACGAGTCTCGTCAAATCGCTCAGCAGCCTTGATGAGGCCCAAATTACCCTCGTTAATCAAGTCGGGCAGGGCCAAACCCTGGTTCTGGTATTGCTTGGCTACACTCACCACGAAGCGCAGGTTGGCTTTTGTCAGCCGTTCCAAAGCTTCTTGATCACCCTTTTTGATGCGTTGTGCCAGCTCTACTTCTTCATCTGTCGACAGGAGTTCCTCCCTGCCTATTTCTGACAAGTATTTTTCCAAAGCCTCGCTCTCGCGGTTGGTGATTGATCGGGTGATTTTCAGTTGTCTCATGCCTTCGTTTTTTGATAGCCGGATGTTCTCGCAAAATTTGTTTGCAAAAGTAAGGCATTTTTTCGGAATAACCAAGAAAACGCCTTAACTTTTTCAATATTTCACAAAATGTCGCTAATTCAACAGGTCAGAAAAGAGCACACCTACTGGGGTATGCTCTCTTTGCACGGTTGTATGAATGCGGTTGCTTACTTCAGATTCAAAGGTAGTGTCTTACTCGTTCTGCAGGTAGACTACGAAGCCTCCACGCTTGCCAGTGGGGAAGATACCCTTGATGACAAGCATCTGGTCCTTGGCGTCCTTGACAGCCTGTTGCAGGTCGTCGAATGACTTCATGGGTGTGTCGTTTACCTGCTGGATGATGAAGCCCTTAGGTACGCCGGCTTCCTTCATCTTGCCACCGCTGACCTTCAGCACTTCAAGACCGTAGCTGATTTCGAGCTGCTTTTTCTGCGAGTCGGTGATGGGGCGTACATCGATGCCCAGCACGTCGACATCGGCATTCTTCACCACCTTGGTGGTACCTTGCTCATTCTTCAGGGTGAGGGTTGCGACCTTCTCCTTCTTATTGCGCAGGAACTTTACCTGTACCTTGTCGCCAGGTCGCTTTTGGGCAATGATGGCCTGCAGCTCACCGAACTGCTTAACCTTCTGACCGTCGACATGGGTCAGCACGTCGCCCTTCTGCAGACCTGCATCAGCGGCAGCACCGTCGTCAACGACCTTGTCAATATAGATACCCTCCATGGTGCCGAAGTCCTCAACGTCCTTGTCCTGGTCCTTCATGGCGTCAACATAGTTCTTGACGTCCATGCCCTGGATGCCAATCATGGCACGCTGGTAAGAGCCGTATTTCTTGAAGTCCTCGACGGCCTTGTTGACGATGGTAGTGGGGATGGCAAAGCCATAACCGATGTTAGAACCTGTTTGCGAATAAATCATGGCGTTGATGCCTATAAGCTCGCCACGGGTGTTCACCAGCGCACCGCCAGAGTTTCCCTGGTTGATGGCAGCGTCCGTCTGTATCATAGAACTGACGCCCTGACCCATGGAACGGGCCTTGGCAGAAACGATACCAGCCGTTACGGTGTTGTTGAGTCCCAGTGGGTTACCAACAGCCAGCACCCATTCGCCTACCTTCACGTCGTCAGAGTTGGCAATGACGATGGCGGGCAGGTTCTTGGCATCAATTTTGATGAGGGCCAGGTCGGTAGTCTTGTCAGCACCGATGACGCGGGCGGAATATTCCTTTGAGTTCTCATTCAGGGTGACGGTCAGCTCGTCAGCACCATCCACCACGTGGTTGTTGGTAACGATATAACCATCGGCAGAGATGATGACACCTGAGCCTGCTGCTGCGCGCTTCGGAGTTTGCACCTGGCGCTGGCGCTTACCATTGTTATTGTTGCCCTGTCCGCGTCCGAAGAAACCTCCGAAGGGGTCAGAGAAGAAGTCCTCGAAGGGGTCGGAATACTCTACCGTCTGTGTCTTGGCGTTGATGACAGACTTGATGTAGACCACTGAAGGCAGCGACTTCTCGGCTGCATACGTCAGGTCGACAGGTTGTCCTGGTGCTGCGGCAGGAGCTGCGGGAGCGGCCTGCGTCTTGTTGCACGATGCTGTTGAAAATGCCACTACCAGCATCAGCATGGTGGGCATGAAGCTCTTTACAATCTTTTTCATAATCTTTTGTTCTTTTACTTAATTATTACGTATTTACTTTTTGCCTTTTGACGATTTTGCTTTTAAAATCGAGTGCAAATATAGGGGCAAAAATCGGAATACTGACAAAGTGTCACGCTTTTTTGTCTTGATTTAACACTTTACCCCCAACTCTTAACGGCAGTTAGAATTTAACGCTTAAAACGTGAAAAAACTGACAAAATTAACTATTTTGCCAGTTTTTAATTACTTATTTAAAGCTAAAAAGTTTTTCTTCTTATCGTGCTGATACATATTTGTGCAATGTGGCGCGTACAGCACCCTTTCCGGCATACAACTCCTTTACCATGCCTTCTATCTGCTCACCCAGTCCTGCCTCATAGAGGTCGAGGCCAAAGACGTCCTTGCGGCTATACAGCTTCTTGAGCATGCTCCAATCCTGGTCATCTTTGCCAATCTCCAAAGAAACTACGATTTGCTGCAACTCAGCCAGCATGGGGTCTGGCGAGGGCTCGAAGGACGTTCCGTCGTCCTTGATGCCCTTCAGGTAGCGGGCATAGCCTGCCAGCGTCAGGGGGATAAGGATGAGGTTTGACATATCCAATCCGCGGGCAATGTACTTCTTGATGGTTTCGCCAAAACGGATAGGCAGCTTCTGAGACGTATCCATGGCGATGCGTTGTGGGGCGTCAGGCATAAACGGGTTGGGAAGTCTGCGGTTGATGACGGCGCCAATGAACTCATAGGGATTCAGTACACCAGGATCGGTGACCACAGGCATTGCCTCCATGTAGCCAATCTTCTGGATGAAGGCACGCAGGTCGTCGTCAGCCATCTCGGCAGAGATAAGCGTATAGCCCAGCATGCAGCCATAGATAGACATGGCGGTGTGCAGGGGATTCAAGCAGGTTGTCACCTTCATGGTCTCTACCTTGTCGACAGTCTCACGGGTTGTATAGAGTGCACCGCCCAAGTCGAGTGGGAGACGACCGTTGGTGTAGTTGTCCTCGATAACCAGGTACTGCACTTCCTCGGCATTGACAAAGGGTGCTGTGAAGGTATGCTTCTCCGTCTCGATGTAGTTGTTGTCCTCAAAGCCGTCCTGAGCCAGCAACTCCTTTACCTTCTCGTGTGGACGAGGGGTAATCTTGTCTATCATTGACCAGGGGAAGGTCACTTTCGTCTCATCCTTCAGGTAGCCGAGGAAGGCCTCTGGTACCAAACCGTCCTTGACCCAGCGCTCTGCATAGGCAAAGACGCCAGCCTTGACTTTGTCGCCATTATGCGAGCAGTTGTCCATAGACTGTACGGTAAGTGGTAATTGACCTGCCTTATAGCGCTCATAGAGCAGGGCACATACCTTACCCATGGCGAAGACAGGCAGCATGCCGCGAGCCAGGTCGCCATCGTTGTAACTGTAACCTTTCTCGGTGATGGTGAAGGAAATCATCTGCAGCGAGGGGTTGCGGAAGATGTCGATAAGACGCTGCCAGTCAGCGAACTGGTAGTCCGCCTTCAGGGCCTCCGTGACGCTGGCAATGACCTTCTTCTCGATAGACCCGTCGGAGCAGAGGTTGACACAGAGCGAGAGGTTGTTGTAGGGAGCATAAGCCTTGTCGATGACCTCAAAGTCGAAAGTCTCGGCCACGATGACACCACGGTCATACTTGCCTGTGTTCAAGGCGTCATTCAGAATGGCGGCAGGGAAGGCGCGGAAGATGTTTCCTCCACCGAAGTGTACCCATGTAGGCTCCTTTGCCGTCTTCTCGCGTACCGCTTTGATGTCGAACTTGGGGAGCTCATAGCCTTTCTGCTCCCACTCTGCGGCGTTCAGCTGGCCGCTAAGGATATCGTTTAGTTTCATTTTACTTTTTTATCTTTAATCGAAGAATCCGGGTTGTTTGTATTCTATTCCAAGTTCGCGGTCTACGGTGGCGAGGATACCCTGCACCTGACCCAGGGCGAACATACGGCCCAAAAGGGTGTAGCCTGCATTGTGGCCATGGCTTGATTCGTCGAAGACACCGCCTGGCTCATCGGTAAATGTCATTCCGTGGTCTACGCGCATTGGCAGCTGTGGGTTCTCCTGTTCAAAGATGCGGCACAGCTCAATGATGTCGGCACGTCCTCCCAGATGTGATGCCTCGGTGAAGTCGCCATTGGGGAAGATGTGGCAGGAACGCAGGTGTACGAAATGGGTACGAGATGCGAATTTCTTAGCCAGCTCCACTACGTTATTGTAAGAGCCAGCCGACAGCGAGCCAGCACAGAAGGTCAGGCCGTTATGCTTGTTGGGCACAGCATCGAGGAACCACTGGATGTCCTCCTCTGTACGTACAATGCGGGGCAGGCCCAGTACCTCAATGGGGGGATCGTCAGGGTGTACACACATATTCATGCCATATTCCTCACAGGTCGGCATAATGGCCTCGAGGAAGTATTTCATGTTGGCACGCAGCTGAGCCTTGTCTATACCTTTATATAATGCCAGGAAGTCGCGGAACTTCTGGATAGGTGCCTCGTCGTTCTCGGAGAAGTTGCCACTGACGAAGCCCTGGGTCTTGATGATGATGTTCTCTACCAGCTTATGCTCCTTCTCAGGTGTCATCGTCTTAGCCAACTCGTCACACTCTGCCATCACGTTTCTCTCAATCAGTTCTCCCTTCTCGTTTCTCATCTCGAAGGCTGTCCACTCCTCGCGGGCACCCTCACGCTTCAGGATATAGATGTCGAAGTAGGCAAACTCGGCATAGTTGAAATAGAGGTTGGAAGCACCATTAGGGTTGTGGTGACTTAGGTCGGTACGTGCCCAGTCGAGCACAGGCATGAAGTTATAGCAGATGCAATGGATGCCTTCTGCCGAGAGGTTACGCAGCGACTCCTTATAGACTTCAATCTGTTGGTCGCGGTCCGGACCGCCATACTTGATGGTCTCTACCACTGGCAGGCTCTCCACCACACTCCAGCGCATGCCGTAAGACTCGATATACTCGCGCAGGTCGCGAATCTTCTCGCGTGTCCACACTTCTCCTAAAGGCACGTCATGCAGGGCAGTAACGATGCCTTCAACTCCGATTTGCTTCAGTTGGGCAAGGGTAATCTTGTCTTTCTTGCCAAACCATCTCCATGTTCTTTCCATACTCGTTATAGTTTTAAATTTTTGGCAAAGGTAATGTAAACCGAGCAAAATGCAAAATAAATTAGGATTTATTTGACTTTTCTTTTTATTTCTCTCACTTATTTCGTAATTTTGACTTTGTCGAACTTACTTTTCGCTCCGAAGTTATTGAAGTTAAAGAAGTCAACTACTTAACTTCTTAACTACACAAAATATTTTCGGTTCTGCGTCTATTTGGGTGACAAAAGATTATTACAAAGTTTAACTATATACCTAATAATCAATACATTAGTTAACATAATAAAGTTGCAGATGTGCGTATTTTTTCGTATCTTTGTATGTGCATAAAAATAATAAAAAGCGCCCATCTGCATCATGGCGCAAAGGTACAAAGAATTCTGGACTCTCACAAGTAATTGGCCAGATAAAATCACGTGTGAGTGAAAAATGCCATGCCTGGCACATATCGCTTGATGGCATGACGAGTAATGAATCCCTTATAACGCTGAGAGCGCATACTACAGGCAGGAGTGCCATATGTCCTTGTTGTGGAAGACGTTCCACGACAGTCCACAGCCACCGTCTGCGTAAGATACAATGTACGGAGCTGCTTGGCAGCCGCACGCTGCTGATACTGGATGTGCG
>JAFPWS010000025.1 GCA_017412705.1 Prevotella sp. | reverse complement strand
TGCCCGACGAGGACGTGACCGTGACGGCAACGCTGCTACAGACCTACGCCGTCAGCCTGCCCGCCAATATGGAGGTGGTCAGCGCAACGAATGCCGCCGACGCCGACGGCAAATACATCACGGGAACCACCGTCACCTTCAAGGCCAGCTTCCCCTACGCTGCATCCAACGTTTCCGACGGCACCAGCACGCTTGAACCCGACGCCAACGGCATTTACACCGTGACCGTCGCCGACGCCGACGTCACCATCACCGCCACCGTCGAGCGCAGCGCCACGATTGACCTTTCGGATGCTAACGGCGATTTCAACGCTATTGAGGGCGACGTGCTGACAGGCACGACCAGCCACACCGTCACCATTGCCGACGGTGCCGGCATCACTCTAAGCGGTGCCACCATCACCGGCGGTATCGTCTGTGAGGGCACGGCGACAATTACCCTTGTCGGCACGAACAGCGTAAATGTGAACAATGTTTCCGTTTCCTCAAAGTTTAATACGGCCGGCATTCAGATTGGCGGCAGCGGCACGACGCTCACCATCCGTGGCAGCGGCTCGTTGACGGCAACGGGCGGCTCGGCAGCGGCAGGCATCGGTCTCGGCAGGACGTGGGACGCAAGTGTTACCGCTGGCGCCATCGTCATTGAGGGTGGAACCGTCACCGCAAGCGGAGATATTGGCATTGGTATAGGAACAGTCGGCAACAGCCAGACCGCTGCCATTGACGGCATCAGCATCAAGGGCGGTACGGTGAACGCAAGCCTCGGCAAAGGCTATATCTATAACGGCAGCACGGCGACGGTCGGCTACATCAAGATATACGACGGCGTCGAAATGGTTGACGCATCGAAGATTACCGAGACCGTGATCTACATGCACGTGGACGGCGAGACAGAGACCGACGTGACCGCCAGCAAGACCGACTACTTCACCATCAGCGAGAACGGCGACCGCCGCATCATCGTGCCGAAGGACGACACCGACTACACCATCACTATTGCCGACGGCATAGAGCACGGCACGCTGACCGTAGCCGCAGCCACGGCGAAATACATGCAGACGGTCACCGTCACCGCCACCCCCGCCTTCGGCTACCGCTTCGTCCGCCTGATTGTGAAGGACGCGCAGAACAACGACGTGGCATCGACCAACAACACCTTCCAGATGCCCAAGGGCGGCGCAACCGTGAGCGCAGTGTTTGAGCAAGGCACTCACGGCACGACGGAGTTTGCGTGGGGTTATTTCGGACCAAGCGGTTTTGTTAACGAAGCAACCATCTACGACGGCGTGACCACCGTGAACCTCCAGACGACAGAGCAGTCGTATCAGATTCGGAAATACGACGAATATACCTACTCCAAATTCCTGCTGGATAACGACACCTACGATGCCGACATCCCCTACGCCGGCGGCACGGGCGAGTTCTATGGGGCAGGCAACGGCACAAACTTCGCATTCGACTACGACGGCGAGACCGGCTACTACGACATCACGATGACCGACGCGGGCAACGGCAAGTGGTCGGTATCCATCCAGAAGACCGCCGGGCAGATGGACGTCGTGCCCGACCAGACCTACACGGGCAGCGCCATCACCCCCGAGCCTCTGGTCATCGCCGGTTCGCTCAGCCTCACCAAAGGCACGGACTACACCTATTCCTACGAGAATAACACCAACGTCGGCACGGCCACCGTCAGGGCCACCTTCCAGGGCGACTACGAATCGCTGGGCTACGTGGAGAAGACGTTCACAATCAATCCTGCAAGCGTAACACTGACTGCCAACAGCGATACGAAGGAATATAACGGCACAGAACAGACCGTTGAAGGCTTCACCAGTAGCGTGGATGGTTTGACCTTCAATGGAGTCACCGCCAGCGGCAGCGGTACGAATACGGGCACCTACGATGTGACCTTTACTGGGGTAACACTCAATACCACAAAAGATGAAAGTGGTAATTATGTTGTGACCGAGACCACGAACGGGACGCTGACTATTACGGCAAAGACGGTATCTGACGATAATGCACTGAAGGTTACGCAGGATCAAAACGGATTCTACGCTACATTTACAGGCTCAGCAAACGACGCGGTGAACATACCAGATGCCATCACGGTTAAGTCTGTGACACTGGAACGCAACTTCTCCAATGGCAAATATGCCACACTGATGTTGCCGTTTACTATGACAGACGGTATGACGCTGACAGGTGCAAAAATCTATCAATTCGTGGGAGTGGAAAAGGTTGAAGGACAATGGATTGCCACGATGCAGACACCCACCTCGCCACTTCAGGCCAATACGCCATATCTAGTGGAGCCTGTAACGAGCGACTTGACAGACGGCAAAGTAACATTCGACCTTAACGGCGGTATGGTGACACTAAAGACCGAGACCAGCAACGAGGGAAGCACCAACACCGACTGGCAGTTTGTCGGCACCTACACCCGACTGACCTACGGCACGACTCCGTTCACAGGCAATGCATACGGTTTTGCCTCGAAGGACAAGACTGTGGATGGCATTGAGGTGAAAGCAGGTGAGTTCGTGTATGCCAAAGAGGGTGCAGCAGTGCCTCCGCTTCGATGCTTCCTTAAGTATAAGAACGGTGAGGAGTTCAGTGGAGCACGTGCCATGAGCCGCCATGCATCGGCTACAGACGAGATGCCACAGACTATCACCGTGCGACTGCTTGGAGCAAATGGTGAGACGACAGGTATTGGCACCCTCGACACCCGTACTGGCGAATTCTCTACAGACGGATGGTACGATATGAACGGCCGCAAACTCTCCGGCAAGCCCACGAAGAAGGGACTATATATTAATAATGGTAAGAAGGTCGTGATTAAATAAGGAAGGAGGATACAGCAATGAAAAAGAAAATATATGAGAAACCCTCGATGAAAGTAGTGTTGTTGCAGCATAAGTGTCAATTACTGGCTGGCAGCGGTGGTGAGCGTGGTATTCCAGGCTATGATGATGACTACGGATATATGCCTGGTTGGGGGAAGGATGGCGGTAATCATCTGACATGAAAACTATGCTCATGACAGACAGCCCCTATATGAACGTATTCATGGTGGTCTGGTTCTCAGCCGCCGCCATTCTTATCCTCTGGTTCTTCTGGCGCGACCGAAAGGAGCAGAAGCGTCGCGACCAGCAGTGGCAGGAACGGGAAGAACGCAAGCGTGAAGCCCAACGGCAGCGGCAACAGCACCTGAAGGAGCGACATGCCCTTATCCTGCGTACCCGCCAACAGCGTATGGAACTGGAAATGCAAGCCATGAAACTGGTTGGACGTATGCACTTCGATGAGAAGCGCATCACAGAGGATGAGTTAGATATATTGACAGATGCCATCTGCGTGGAGTATGAAAAACTGAGCATGGAAATGGTACATCACGAAAACCTCTATTTAGGTCTCTCTGATGAAGCCGACAAGGCCATCATGGAGATTGACGATGAGGAGACGGCTCTTGCCGATAGGGAAGAAATTCGAGAATGGGAACGGCAACAACGGATGCAGCAAACGTCAATATCCAGTGCTAATGCCTCATGAGTGCTAATCATACAGAAGGCTTCTATCAACTCCTGCGCTTGTCATTAGGACTGGCGCAGGAGTTTCCCGTTGATGCAAATGCCGATATGTGGCGGTGGCTGTATCAGATGGCAGTACGGCACACGCTCGTCGGCGTCTGCTATCAGGGTGTGTGTCTGTTACCAGATGAGAAGAAACCACCTATGGAGATTGCCATGCAATGGGCCGGTGAAGCGGAAAGCATTCGTGGAATGAATGATCTTCTCTATCATGAGGCGGCACGGCTGACGCTGGAGTTTGCAGAACGGGGGCGCAAGACGGCGATACTGAAGGGACAGGCCAATGCGCGGCTCTATTCCGACAAGTACATGCGACAGCCCGGGGATATTGACATCTGGGTGGAAGGCGGTCGGAAGAATGTATTGGCACTGCTGCCCGATCATCCAAAGCCCTCATACCACCATGTGCATCTGCCAAAGAATGAGCAGGGGGTGACAGTTGAAATACATTTCCGTCCCTCGTCGGGCAATTTCAATCCTTTCACCAACAGACGGCTTTAACGATGGTTGGCGCATGAGATACAGAACACAACGGCTGCGCCAGAGGGTTTCAACGTGCCATCGGTGCGTTTTGCACTGGTAATGCAGTTGGCTCACATTCAGCGGCATTTCCTTGCTGGCGGTATCGGTCTGCGGCATGTGTGTGACTATTATTGGCTGTTGCGCAAGGCTTCGGCTGACGATCTGTTTCAGGTGGAGAGATTGCTGAGGAAGTTCGGACTGAGACATACGGCTGGGGCGCTGATGTGGGTAATCGGTGAGGTGCTGCAATTAGGCACGGTGAAGATGATAGGCTATCCAGACAGTTATCGTGGTGAATGGATGCTACAAGAGATTATTGCAGGAGGCAATTTCGGATGGTATGCTGAAAGGCAAAAGCACGGCACATTGAGGCGAGTCCTTGAAGGACGATTACGGCATTTGCGGCTGATGAAGTTTGACTTCCGGGAAATGCTGTGGCTGGAATTACGCTTCTGGAAGGCAGTTGTCGCGACACTGCCTACTCGTATCAGGTACAGGACACTATCATTAAGAGACATACCAAGATGACAGAGACAAGATATTATGAAGTGGCTGGGCATCGGTTCAGCGTCAGTGGTGAGGCAAAACACTTTACACTGATGCAGAACTATGAGCCGTTTGAAAGTGCCAAAGGTGAGACTGTGTTTACTTTGGCTATAGGCAAAGGTGATACTCCTGAATATACTGAGGACTTGCGACAGGAGGACGAGGGGCAGACTATCGTCTGTGGTAAAACGGACGATGTCTTGCCTGTGTTTGAATTTATCTGGTGGGGTGTGACGGCAGGCTGGCTCATCTGTTCTGCAGATTATCGTGAGGGACGGCTTGTCACGGCAGGCAAACATACCAAGATGTCTATCGACAATGCACTGATGATTATGTTTGCACTGGCTGCGGCAGATAAGGGAACGGTGCTCTTCCATGCGGCTGTGGTAAGTTATGAGGGTAAGGGATATATGTTTCTCGGCCCAAGCGGTACGGGGAAAAGTACTCATGCCAGTCTGTGGCAGCGGTATATAGCGGGTACGGCTCTGGTAAACGATGACAATCCAATAGTACGTATAGACAAGAAAGGTGGTGCGATGGTCTATGGTTCGCCGTGGAGCGGGAAGACGCCCTGCTATCGGAACGTGAGCTATCCATTGGGCGGCATCGTCTTGCTGAGTCAGGCACCATATAATAAGATAGAGCGTCTGAATGGCATCTATGCGTATGCGGCTCTGATGGAGAGCATCAGCGGCAAGCGCTGGGATGAGCGCATCGCCGACGGACTTCATCAGACGGAGAATGCGCTGGCATCTTCTATCCCCGTTTGGCATCTGGAATGTCTGCCCGACGAAGAGGCAGCGAAACTGTGTAACGAAACCATCACGCGATGACCGACAACGAAATCATAGAGGAAGCCATTAGACTGGTGGATGAAGGCGTAAGTGTGACGCTGCCCGTAAATGGCAACAGTATGCTGCCGTTTATCATCGGGGGCAAGGAGAGCGTTATCTTGCAGAAGCCTGAATTGCCGAAAGTCGGTGACGTGGTGCTGGCATGGGCTGACGGCTATCGGTATGTGGTGCACAGGATAATCCGCATCAACGGTGACCGTGTGACGCTGATGGGCGACGGCAATCTGGCAGGTACGGAACATTGTACACTTAATGACATCAAGGCCATAGCGACGCATGTAGTGGATGCCAAAGAGAGGACACATTATTTATATAATAGGTGGCGGAAGTCGGCTGCAAAGATATGGTTCCGACTGCGCCCTATGAGAAGATATTTATTGGCAATATTTAGAAGAGTTAAAAGGTAAAATGAGAATCAAGAAAGGATTTGTGCTGCGCGAAGTGTGTGGCGAACATGTGATTATGGGTGAGGGCCTTGGTGCCATCAACTTCGGTAAACTGCTGGCTCTGAACGAGACGGCGGCATGGTTGTGGAAACAGGCACAGGCGATGGGCGACTTCACCATAGAGGCATTGTCCGAAAGGCTCTGCGAGGAATACGAAGTAACGGCAGACAAGGCAAAAGCCGATGTAGCGGAGATAGTCACGGAGTGGCAGGGCGTCGGCGTATTGGAATAATTCGTGAAATTTGCGTAATTCGTAGTAGTAAAGAAATGAAATACGTAGTCTGGCTGTGGCGTAACTCGCAAGGCATCCGCTGGAATACTTTGGTGCGCATTGTCGTGGGTGTCGGGCAGGTAGTGCTCGGCCTGCTGATGGTATGGCTCAGCCGACGGTTCATCGACGAAACCATCCGCACGGGGTCGGCTGACGATGTGCTGACGATGGTCTGCTGGCTGGTGCTCACCGTCGTAGGCGGTGTCATATTGAGACAAGTGGGCTACTGGCTGACAACCTCTGCCAGCGTCCGTCAGATCAACACCCTGCGGTTGCGTATCTTCAGCAGTCTGTTCCGTAGGCAACTCTATGACGGTCAGGAACTACATTCTGGCGACATTTCTTCACGACTGGCCAAGGACATCGAACAGGTGAGTAATGTCTGCACCGACACGCTGCCGCAGATGGTGATTACGATGATACAACTCTGTGGGGCATTCCTGCTGATGCAGTGGTTTGATGCACGATTAGCATGGGCATTGCTGTTGCTCACACCGTTGGCCATCATCTTCGGCAAACTGATTGCACGGCGTTTACGGCAGATGACCCTCGACATCCGACAAGACGAGAGCCGCATCCAGATGCAGGTGCAGGAGGGCATGGAGCATCAAGCCGTGCTGCGCTCCTTAGGTTCTGAGCAATGGATAACCGACAGGCTCGACACGATGCAGCAGCGGCTCCGGGGGAACGTGATGCGGCGCATGAAGTTTACCATTGTCACACGGCTTGTCATGGGTTGCGCCTTCGGTCTCGGTTACTTGCTGGCCTTCGTATGGGGAGGCATCGGTCTGCGCAACGGCACGATTACCTTCGGCGTGATGACCTCGTTCCTGCAACTGGTTGGTATGATTCAGCATCCCATACTGCAATTATTGAATATGGTGCCTGGGGTGATTCATTCTACGGCCTGCATCGACCGACTCAGCGAACTTGAAAATGAAGAATCAAGAATGAAAAATGAAGAATCGCCCATTCTTCACTCTTCACTTATATTTGATGATGTCTCCTTCCGCTATGCCAAGGGCGACAGGGAGATACTTTCACATTTCACGCATGAGTTCGTAGCCGGTTCAAAGACTGCCATCATGGGGGAGACGGGCATCGGCAAGACGACGCTCTTCCGCTTGATTCTCGGCTTTGTAAAACCTACAAGCGGACGGATTTTCGTAGGTGGTAACCTCTGTTTCGTGCCTCAGGGCAACACCCTGATGAGCGGCACCATCCGCTATAACCTCCAACTAGCAAAGCCCGATGCCACCGACGATGAACTGCGCGAGGTGCTGCATACCGCCTGCGCCGATTTTGTCTTTGACCTACCCGATGGCCTCAACACCGAACTTGGTGAACGAGGCAGCGGACTCAGCGAAGGTCAGGCCCAGCGCATCGCCATCGCCCGTGGCCTGTTCCATGGTGGCGACATCCTCCTGTTCGACGAAATCAGCAGTAGCCTTGACGAAACAACCGAGCGAGAATTGTTCGCCCGGTTGTTTACTGCCTATCCGCAAAAGACCATACTCTTTATCACGCATCGGGCTGCTATATTCAACCTTTGTGATGAGACGATTAAAATGTGAAGTTAGAGACCTCGCCCACGGCTGTAACTACGACTATATAACTCTTTCGTGCGTAATTCCTCCAACGCATCGTGGGTACCATCACGCCAGCAACGTTCGACTTTACCTTTGGCTGTTTCCCAGATTTCATCACACAATTGCTTTCTGTCACCACCATCGAAAGCAAGGAAAGCCTCAATGGTGTCTGCCTGTTCCTGATTCAGGTGACGCTGATAGGAACGGTTGCCCATCTGAACAATAGCGTTGACGGCTGCGTCGAAGAGTTGGCTGCGCTGCTCTTGCTTCTGGTGGTAGGACTCCCATGTGCCATCAGCGATGCGGAGTGCATCCTCGTGAAGTGAGTTTATTATTTTGTCATCTGCTTCCCAATCAGTATCAGTCTTGGCGAGCATCTTGGCAAAGTGAACGGCATCATCCACATAAGACTTGCGCCCTGCCTCGGTTTTCTCAACACTGATGGCACTCCAGATAAAGTCTTTCATGCCTTTGGCAAAATGCTTCATGCCTGCTTTCCACTGGTCTACGATAATCTCGACAACTCGTTTGAAATTCATACTACAGGTTGCGAACAAGAGGTCTCTCAACACTCTCAGCCTATCAAGAAGTGCACTGTTCACGGTTTGAGATACCTTCAACTGACCACCTAACCACTTTATCGCTTCATCTTTGGTGAGCTGCTGACCGTTCCTATTGCCACCCTTCCAGCAGAGAGGTGTACCGTCCTCCTTGACTGCGAGCCGTTCTTTCTTAATACGCTGCTCATACTCTGTTCTCGTCCTATCCATTTCAGCATCATGCTCTGCCTTGGCTTCTGCTTTTGCCTGAGAAACGGCTGCTTGCTTGTCGGCCTCGGCTTTAATGGCAGCATCTTTCTTTTCTCTTTCACGGCACTTGGCTAATTCCTCCCATGTAAGGTTCTGCCCTTTCTTACTTCCACTGGTCCACATATAAGGCAGACCCTCCTCGTTGACAGCCGTTGTTGCCTGGCGCAGTTCTTCCTTATGCGCTGCATCCTTCTCTTCAAATGCTTTCCTTACTGACGGGCTAAGACCTGCGTTGAACATCTTATCGAACAAGGAGGCCTGAGCCATCTTTGTGGCTTTCGCTTCCTCCGCAGCAATTTCTTCCTGAAGTTTCTCTTTCTTCTCTTCCTGTACTTTCAGGATGTACTCGTTACGCTCCAAGTGGTCAACTCCCGTCTCTGCCTTCCGTTTGCCTCTTTCCATCTCTAATGCATCAGCCACCATATCTTGAATTTGAGACATATCGTCGGCATTCAACTTGAAGGACTTGCCCGTCGAATGGTCTATCCAATCCCAGATGATGTGTGTATGGAGATTTGATTGCCAGGTTGATTTGTCCTCCGGGTTCTCATAATGCCCTTCATCCCTGTGCATGTGTATCTGAATGGCGGTGATTCCCCACTTCTCATGTACACGATTGACATAATGCAGCAGGTCGTCCATCGTGGTGTCTGGCTTGATGTTCACTACACCCTCACGAATAGGGCTACTGCCCTTGCGTACACGTATCTTACCATTCTTGTCCTTATACTCCACGTCCTTCTCTTGCATTGCCCTGCCAGTCATTTTCTTAACTAAGGCTTTGAGAAAGTCGTAGTGTTGCGGCAGGGTTCTACCTTCCATGCAGGGCGCAATATAGCACTCGTTGTTGTGGGTCAGGTCGGTACGAATGTAAAGCCGTGCCGGATTGAGCGATGCAATGTAGTCTGGATCGCGTCTGTTGTGTCGTTCGCACTGAGCAATGTTGCACGGCTTGATGTGCTCAGATGCTTTTGCTATTGTAGCCATATCTGTTTACTATTTTATAGATTTATACTATTGTACTATTATCCCTAAGGGGGTATCGGGGTGCTAACCCTGATTGGTGGGTGCAGGGAGAGAGTCACTTCCTGCTCAGGGTTCTTAGGGGCAGAAGCCACTGAGCGGGGCGGTCAAGGGGGAGGGTCACCCCCTTGCGAGGTTCCATAGGGCGAGTAGCCCTTGGTGGGTTCTTAGGGCAAAGCCCTGAGTCCCTCGGAAGAGCCCACAACTACGGAGCGAAGCCCGTAGTTATAGTGGGCTATATCAATGGCAAGCCATTAACTACCCTCCGCACCCACGTTACGGCTTACGGCACATGCTGGCTATGGATGAAGTCTATCAGATATTGGTTGATGTCGCGATGGACGAAACTTTCATCTACCTTGAATTTCCTTCCGTAGTGTTCCCTCCAGAAGTCACAGCAGAAGTCATCAGGGAAGAGGATGACCTGTCGGCCCGTGAGTTTCTTCATCATCTCATCCGTCAAATTATTGCCTGCTCCGACTGCAAGCCAGTCTATGTCAGGATAGGCCAGCGTTCCAAGCAGGGCGGTCTTCTCTTCCTGGACGATGGCAGTCTGCCTGTCACGATACAGATGTTCGCCAAAGAAGACATTGGGGTCAACATAATAGTCAAAGACATACCAAGGATAGAGATGGTCTATAAGTGCATCTTTATAGAGTAGCCGACCATCATCGGTATTGTAATAGATGACATTGCCCCCAACAATCATCCCCTTGCGGTTGATGCGTGGCAGCACAGTACCATAATGTCCGTCCATCACTTTCGAGACTGCCCCCAAACGATAGCGCATAATAATTTGGTCAATGGTAGCGAGCATATTCGCATCATAGCCCACCACCTTATCAAGATAGTCGGTAAATGAAGAATAATGAGGGGCAAAGCTATCCCTTGGTATCTCAATAAAGGAGCGCAGATAGGCTGGAGCCTTCGTTGCAAGTATCTGTTTCAGTTCCTTTTCGTCCATGTCTTAGTCAGATTATGCAAATTATTCATTTATGCAGACTGAATAATGTGAATAGAGTGAATAATGAATAATAGATGGGGCTACTCTTTCAGCAGTCTCGACACCTTACTCTGCGAAATACCCAGGTGTTCGGCAATAGCAGTCTGTGTCATGCCTTTGCCTGCTAATTCCCTTATGCGAGCCTTTATTTCTTCCCTATCGTTACCACTCTCAATACTAAGGTGCTCCTGCTCTGTTCCAAAGCCTCGACTGACGAATCCCAGATTACCATACTCATCCTTGCGACGTTCATATAGAGCCACATGGTCGGCACTCATCGTCAGCTCACCGTTGCGCCACTTACACTGTTTGACGTAAACAAGGTTTGAGTCAATGGCTGATTGCGCTATTCCTATACCATCGTCGATGAGTTGGTTCAATTTTGCCGACCCCTGCATGGCCGAAAGGGAAAGAGCGACATTGCCTGAGAACATCTTGGGAACATGGTTGAGTACCACCAGCGTCCAGTTATACTTCTTCTTCAGGGAGTTTAGCGAGGCCATTAGGGTGCCCGCATCAGAACTCCTGTCAAGTGACTGACCAAGGGCGGTGATGTTGTCGATGAACACCACTTCAACATGATTGGCAACCGCCACTTCCTCTATTCCCTTTAGGACATCCTCTGCTGGATGTTCCCTATCCATCTCGGCACGAAGGAAGGCCGAAGGGAAGTTGGCGGTCTCATAGCGGTTACCTAACTGACGAGGCGTCATCTCGCAATCTACATACAATACTCGTTTACCTTGTTCTGCTATATATCGAGCTATCTGCATGGCAAAGATGGTTTTACCGATTCCCGACTGCCCGAAGATGATACTAAGATCACCTTCGAGCACGATGTCAGGGTAAAGAGCAACTAACGGCGGCAACAAGTGTGCCTCGTTGATGCACTTGTTCATCTGCTCCACAAGGAATCCGCCGACATCTACCGGCTCTTCCTCCTGAAGCTGCTTAAACGACTGGCTGATAATGTTTGTCTCAATCATAATACACCTCCTTTCTTTTTGCGCATATTTTTGTCTTGCGCTAATTGTAAGGCATGGTCGGCATCAACAATAATCTTGCGTCCAACTTGAGTGATGGCAGCGTCTATCTTTCCACTCTTCTTTATACGGTTGGCTGTCGGAATTGAGCATCCGAAAATCTTGGCGATACCCCGGATACCGTATTCGTACCTCTTTGAGGATGTCTCAGTAACAGGGGTTGGTACATGGTTCTCCCCTTGGTGAGATGCGCCTTGTAAGAACAGAAACTCCTCACCAGTCATCTGCCATAACGGCTTCTTCAATAATTCTTCTAATTGCATATTTATATATTAAAGCAATTCTGGCTTCCAAGATGAGGTACGAGACTCACCTCTTCTTTGCCATACATGGCGCAGCTCGTACTCTTGCGTCACGTTTCCTGGTGCAAAGTTAGCATGAATATCTAAAAGAAAAGTCACTAAATATCTATTGATAATCAGCGATTTATACGATTATTTGGATAGTCGTTTGGATAGTTCGGAACACCCTTTGGATAATGCTTTGGTTTGGATGACTTCATGAAATTACTAAAGACTAAATGAGACTGTATATACACAAAATAAGGTGCATCTTGATATTGGCAAGATACACCTTATTATATATATGATTATGAGAACGGTGTTATATACCCGATATAGCTTTTCGTATCTCTGTATTTATGCTTTGCAGAATGGATTCTTTTTGGTCACCCCATTTTTCATCAGGATTGCTTACGTCCTTAGCATCCTTGTTGCTATAGGCTCTCAGTACTCGGTATATCGAGGTTTTAAACTTGTTAATAGCGTCTTCTGTGAAATAGTCATTCCTGAAGGCGTTAGTTAAAATGTCGTCAGAGGTTCCTGGCTTAGCAAGTTTACGTATTGCAATTATACAATAACCAACAATTGTTCTCTGAGATTTCTTGCCCTTATGTTGCTCTAATATTCTTTCTATAGCCTGAATAACCCGTTGATTTGAAGGAGCAGGAACGAGATTCTGGCTTAATGTCAATCCTGTTGAGTTGGACATAAAATTGTTTCCAGGGGCTTTATCTTCAATCGGTGACACAGAAGACGGTTCAATATTGTCGATGTTGTCTGACAATCTGCGCTCCGTAAGATAAAAGCGCACTCCTTCTATCCGACCCATGTTTATGGCGTAGTCACGGTTTGGCCTATTGACTGAAGAGCCTTTCGCATCATTCGCCTGTTCAAGATGCTCAGCATAAAAGGCAAAATCGACCTTTGCTGACGGATGTTCCTTCTCATATTGCTCACAGAAGTTGTAGGCAGAGATAAATCCGTTAGCATACCAGCGGCCAGTGTGGGATAACTCCAGTAATGGTACATTACTATTTTTCGAGGTTTTAGCATCATAGTAAGCCTGGAGTTTATCTTTAGTAGCCTCACTTATCAATACAACGAGTTTCTTGTCTTGATAGGCTGAAATGAAATGCTGAAAGCCGACTATAGCCTGATGGCTAAAGTCTCGAATCTTCCCATTCAACAGCGTGTGCAACTTGGGAATAGTGTACTGAAAATACTTTTCTGGCTCTATTATCATATCTATCGTTTACATTAAGTCAAACTTTGACATAGCACTGGCCTTTGTCTCGTCGGCTACATCAATATAGGGTTTCATAGCCTTATAATCACTGTGCCCCGTCCATTTCATAATCACATTAGCAGGTATGCCAAGAAGGATGGCATTGCAGATAAAGGTTCGTCGGCCTGCATGTGTACCCATCAGTTCATATTTGGGATGGGTCTCGTCTATGCGCTGCTGTCCACGATAATATGTAAGGTGTACCGGCGAATCTATGCCAGCCAGTTCGCATAACTCTTTCAGGTATTCGTTCATCCTCTGGTTACTGATAACAGGCAGAGCCTTGTCGTTCTTAAACGGTATATCCTTATACTTTTCAAGAATTGAACGACTATGCTTGTTGAGGTCTATCTTCAGATGGTCAGTTGTCTTGATTGTTGTTATTTCTATGTGGTCATCCTTAACATCACTTCTGCGGAGATTGTAAACATCCGAATACCTCAGACCTGTAAAGCAGCAGAAAGAAAACACATCACGCACACGTTCCAGATATTGTTTGCTTTCTGGAATCTGATAGTCACGTAATGACACTTGCTCTTTCCGCGTCAAGAAGATAATTGGCTTTTCCGGGTTCTTCAATTTTGGTTTGTATGTTTCGAATGCCGTATTTTGATGGAATCCCTTTTTCTTACTCCATCGCAAAAACCATTTCAGAAAACCAAGCTGTTTCGAGATAGTGCTATTTCTCATCTCTAACTTGTGACCAAGGAAATCCATATAGTCGTTTAGGCCTTCTTCCGTAAAATCATCGAAAGAAATGCTGGGATTAAACTCGTAGAGATGGTTCCTTTGAGCTGCGAATTTCTCAAAAGTAGCTTTTGTCCAGTCATTAAGTTTACCATTCTCTTCGGTAAACTCATCGTAGATTTCCCAAAAGGACTTCTGATGGATGAGTTCTTCGTCCTTTGGGCCTTCTACTTTGCTCCTTAACGTATATACCTCTTTCAGTTGCTCCGTTGTCGGCATCAGTTCCTGTAGCTCGAATTCCTTGAAAATATCCTGAATCAGTGTGTAACTCCGAGTCAGTTCTGCGTTTATTTCCGATGCTGAAACCTTCAACTTATTGGTACAGCCGTTTTTTACTCTTTGCCTGGCGGCATCCCACTTTGCAGCATCAATACGATAGGGCATCGTAAACTCAATACGTTGTCCAGAATAATTTACCCTCATACGGATAGGCACATTCTCAGTGATGGCCACACCGTTTTTCTTTCTTGCTTCAAGGGCAAAGATGATATTTCTCTTGATATTCATAATGTTCTATTATTGAAATCATTTATGATATTCCAACTGTTTTATTCGGTCGTTAAGAATTCCGAGTTGTTCAATCAGGTCGTTAAATGGGATGCTCTTTCCATAAATCATATGCAATCTCATCTGCTCGTAGTCAGAATGCCATGCATCTTTTACGGACTCTGGAGGCAGTATTGACAAAGTGGAAGGGAAGAGCGTATCATAATCGAATCCGCGAAGTCCAATAAAAGTTTTGCGATGCTGTATTACTTGACGATAAAGCTGTTCATCATTCAATGCACGTTCGGCAATCGGTGTTTGGAGAATCTGACCTATGTCATACATGTGTCTCGACATTCTTTCGACTCTGATATTTTCTGTAGGTTTGCTGAATTCTTCATGCAAGAGGAATATCTTCTCCAGGAATGTGCGTTCTGGTAGTACGGCTCTCACAGCGAAAGTATTCTTTTCCCATCGTGAATCTGGGAAAACCTCATCAATGATAGGAGTAAGGGTAACATCCTGTACAGGCTCACTCATTGACCTGCCACTGACTTCGATACGAACCACATTACGGATGTAGGGGTTGGTTTCGAAGTGTGAAGGGTATTCTACTTCGATTATTTCTGGGTCTGTCGTGGTGATGGATGTGATGTTCACATGTATCTTGAACATTTCTTCTGGCATCCCTTCGTTGATTAGTGCGTTGTGAAGCTCATGCTGCAACTTGTCCCTAACGAAGCTACAGGCAGCACGTCTCAGTTTGTCGCTAATCTGTGTCTTTGACAACGCTCCGCCAAAACCCAAATACTCACGGTCGATGCCAATGTCTATATCTTCTGATATTCTGTCTATCAGTTTCCAGCATTTGCTCAGCGACGTGCCACCTTTGAAACTGGTGTGTTCGGCACTTGGCAATTTGAATAGGGCAGCAAGTACCTGACATATCCACCAGTCTTTTTCAGTCAGGTTGACATTGATGCCAGTTTGAGCGGCAGCCTGCGTAAAGACGAGCCGCTGCTGCTCCTGAGATAGTTCTATAAACTTCATAGTGTTATAAACTCCTTTCTCACCCATGCAGGTGCTAGTTTGATGTCCTCAGTATAATCTTCTTTGGACACATTTCTTATATGATTCTTCAATATCTGTTTTTGTTCTTTGGTTATCTTTCCTTCGCCTATTGCCCTCATCGCCGCAACTATACGCATCATCAAGTCAGAGCGGAAACTCAGTGCTTTCAACTCCGATGTATGCTTGAACATAATACCATGTCCTTTGCCGACGCTTATCCTTCGAGGCGAGCCGTCAGTCAGATACACGGCATTAGCCGGTACTTGCGTACTCAGTCCAAGACTGTTGAGGGCGTAGTCACCAGTAGGAACAATACGGGAGTGGTCGCGTTTTGCTATAGCCTGGGCAATATCGTCCAGACTTGGCAGTAGCATGCCAAGCCCCAGTTCCTGTTCAAACTTCGGTTTGTAATATATCCCGTGGGCCAGTCTTACGATTACATTGCGCTCACACAATCTGATTAGCGACTTCTTGACGGCCTCTGGCGTACCCAAATCGGCATAGTCTGAGGAAAAGATAATCTTCCCTTCAGTCTCTGAACCGATAGCGGATTCTATCCTTTTTGCTGTACTATCAACCATACCAACTCAAATTTTGGCACAAAAATATAATAAATTTGGGACAAAACAATGCTTTTATCCCTAAACTTATACTTTTTAATACTTATTTAACGTATGCGAGGCTAAAAGTCATGTTTTCTACGCAAAAAACAAGACTGCTTTGTATATGGAAAAGCCGAGCGTGTTTGACCCCCGAGGGCAAAGCGATGTTGACCCCCGAAAACTTTTTTATTTTGACCCCTCTAAAGTCCTGACTGGCGGGGTCATTTTTATTTTACCCTGTTTACT
>JAFPWS010000024.1 GCA_017412705.1 Prevotella sp. | reverse complement strand
TGCAGATGATAAACTTTGGTAACGTCATTGCTCTACTATAGTCATAGTGACATTTTGCCTTTCGACTTCTCCTTCAGCAGACAATATTTCTGCACCTTTTACATCATTGCTTGTGACGGTCAATTCATATTTGATGTGTGATCCCGCTTGGCTGAATCCCTCAACTGTGATAATGTCACCTTGATATGTGCCTTTCACATCGATAGGTTCGCAATACTCACATCGTGTAACAACACCTGTCACGTCGTTGCCATCCCTCTCAAATGTCATGCTTGCTTTATCCTCACCAATAGTACCCGTCAGAGTATAGCTTTGAGGAGTATTTGGTATCGAGTCCGTTTTTTCGCTTGTCATCACCAGCGTCGAGTCAGCAGTGGCTGCGTCAGCACTTTCTGTTTGTGTATTCTTTCCACCACAGGCAAAAAGAATCATCAAGCAGGATATTATAAAAACACTTTTTCTCATATTCCTATAGTTTTAACTTAAACTATCCTTATCCTTTTATGAAGCGGATTCTGTTTCTATCTTTTGTTAATCTATAAACTGCTATTGTGGGCAGGATGACTAATAGCAATAGCGTAATCTCTACTAATGCGTATGAACCGAAATAGTCAACCAATGTCTGGAATTTTAGGACTACATCAACCAGAATGACTAAGAAGACAAAACAGCAGAGACAGAATATCGCAGCATACTTGATTTTTCGTTTCTTCAGTTTCATTCGTTGATGTAGTTTTTGGTAGACATGTCATAATACAGAGCCTCCAATTCCTGAAGGGTCAGGTTCTCGACGGAATGTTCGATTATTCGAATCAGTTCTTCGCGCCTATAGTCATCTGACTGTCCAAAACGTCCTGTGTATGCCATATCTATTTCTTCCAAGCATTAACTACTTCACCGATATACATCGAATGTACACTAGCGGGGTTACCATACACCTTCTTGGGTACGTCGCTCTTGAAATGTTGAGGATCCAAGGGAGCGGCATACATAATCTTGCACTCAATCACCATCGTTGCCTCAGTAAAATATGGTGTACCGTTGGCAGTATAGGCCGTATGCAGTCCCAAAGCCTGAGCCTTATCACCATCGCGTCCGCTCTTTGTTCCCATGTAGTTCAGAACCTTGCTATCCTTTACATCAAATGACATCACCGTGAAAAACTCCGAGTCATCCATAAACATCTTTGTGTAACGTTGTTCCGCAACATAGACAGTCAGGGCAGGACGCTGCCAGAACGTACCGATACCACCCCATCCGATAGTCATGGCATTGCTCTTCTCCTTGTTTCCTGCACAAAGCAGCTGAGCATCACGGAACCACTGAAAGCCATTGTTCTCAAAGGCTTCCTCCACACTGAACTTCTTAAAACCGTTGTCCTCCTGACCGGACATCTTGCTTGGTGCAATCATCATCATTGCTGCCATGATTGCTGTAATAAATGAACTTTTCTTCATAAACAATCCTAAATCTAAGGTGCAAATATAGTAAAAATGCAACAAATTCCGTATATTTGCATGGTTAAAACAACATAGTTTAAGGATTTACGCTAAACAAATACGATTATGAACATTCTGATTCTACAAGGCTCACCACGAGCAAACGGCAACACCGCATGGATGGCGGAAGAGTACAAGAAGGCTGCCGAGGCAGCAGGTCATCAGGTTACACTGGTCAACGTATCGAAGAAGAAGATTGCAGGTTGTTTGGCCTGTGAGTACTGTCATAACAAAGGCAATGGTGCCTGCATTCAAAAGGATGATATGCAGGAGCTTTACCCCCTTATGGCAGAGGCAGAGGTGCTGGTACTGGCTGCACCCATCTATTACTTCACGCTCTGCGCACAGATCCAAGCACCCATCCAGCGCATGTACTGCGTGAATGCACCTGCAAAAGTGAAGAAGATGGCTCTGCTGATGTCATCCTATTCGCCAGGTGTCTATGACGGTGCCATTGCTGAGTTCCGTGACATCTGCAACTACTGGAAGGTCGAGAACATGGGCTTTGTCAGTGCAAAAATTGACGAGCAGAAGACTGAGGAAACCAAGCAGAAGGTAATTGAACTGGTTGGAAAGATGTAGAATATGAGAAAAGGATTGATGATAGCTGCAATGATGCTGATGGCATCGGCAGCGGCTCTTGCACAGAGCACGGTATATCTGACCAGGGACATCAGCCCTGAGTCGTTGGTTAAGATATACAAAGCCCTGGGCGTTCCTGCTAAGGGACGCGTGGCAGTGAAAATGAGTACCGGCGAGGGCAGTAATCCCAACTACCTGAAGCCTGAACTTGTCAAGAATCTCATCTTCGAGGTAGACGGCACTGTTGTGGAGTGTAACACAGCCTACAGCAGCGGTCCTGGAAACGAGAGGGATGACCGCAATTCATCGGAGAACCACTGGAAGGTCATCGAGCGGCACGGGTTTACGAAGTATTTCCCTGTGGACATCATGGACGAGTATGATGAGATACGCATCCCCGTGAAGGATCAGAGCAATATCAAGTTCGACATTGTGGGAGGACACATGGCCAACTACGACTTCATGATTGCACTGAACCACTTCAAGGGTCATCCCATGGGTGGTTACGGTGGTGCGCTGAAGAACCTCTCCATCGGCTGTGCCAGTCAGAATGGTAAGGCCTATATCCATTCCGCAGGCAAGATGGAAAAACTCGACATGTCGAAACTCTGGACGCCTGAATACATCGGCAACCAGGACGGATTTTTGGAGTCGATGGCAGCCGCTGCACAGGCTGTGGTGAACTACTTCCAGAGGCAGAACGGCATCATCTACATATCGGTTATGAACAACATGTCAATTGACTGTGACTGCGTGGATCACCCTGCACCCGTGAAGTTAGAAGACTACGGAATCCTTGCCTCTACCGACCCTGTGGCTCTCGACCAAGCATGTATTGACATCATCAACCAGCAGAAGGTGACGGCTAAGAACGACCCTACCGACCTGCTGAACCGCATCGACAAGCAGCATGGTATCCACACCATCGAACATGCTGAGAAAATCGGTCTCGGCATCCGCAAGTATACATTGATAAGTATTGATAAATAAATAGCATGAAGGTATTATTGATTAACGGAAGCCCCCGTAAGAAGGGCAACACATTCCTGGCGCTGAGTGAGGCCGCAAAGACCTTGGAGCAGCAGGGAATCGAGACAGAGATTGTACAGATTGGTGTAAAACCCGTCCGCGGCTGCATCGCCTGTGCACAGTGTAAAATCAAACAACTAGACCGTTGCGTATTCGATGATGACATCTGCAACCGCATCTCTGAGAAACTGGACGATGTGGATGCGCTCATTGTTGGTTCACCCGTATATTATGGTCAGCCCAATGGTTCTGTCTTGTCACTTATCCAGCGCATGTTCTTCTCGGCTGGCGCTAAGGTGGTTAACAAACCGGCTGCCGCTGTCTGCGTATGCCGTCGTGGTGGTGCCACAGCAGCCTACCAGACCATGAATATGCCGTTCGAGATGATGAATATGCCTGTAGTCACTTCACAATACTGGAACATCGTGTATGGTCGCGAGGAAGGTCAGGCAGCTCTTGATACCGAAGGTATGCAGACCATGCGGACGATGGCCAATAACATGGCCTGGTTGCTGAAGAAAATCCACGCCAACGGGAATCCAGACTATCCTGAGCGCGAGGAATGGCAACCCATGCATTTTATCAGATAGTATGAGGAATAAAGATCTGGGACAGAAAGATGTAAAGTATGAACAGGCGTGAATAAAGAACTGCCAGCTTCTATTGGGAGGCTGGCAGTCTTTCTATCTTGGGTTTGATTTCCCGCTCAAAGATGTTTCGTTCTACTATCCTGTAGTGAGGATGATATGCTTCACAGTAGTCTGGCGAGTGGCTGATGGCGTATTTCCCAACAGAAAGAACGCTGTCTATGAATTGTTTGTCCTCTTGAAAGTTGGGCATATCCAGTTTCATTTGGTCGATAGTGCCAATAATCTTGTGCCATCGTTTACACCACGACTCAACAGAAGGTCGATTCTCAGTGTTTGCACTTCGGATGAAGGCATTAAGTAACAAGTCTTCTGAAACGAGGCTTTCCTTGATGCCTCGAATACTAACACGATAATAGCTGCTGTCTATCCCACATGGTTCGTAGTACCAGGGCATGAGGTTGTCAAGGCTAGTAGTATTCAATTCTTCATCCAAATAAGCCTTGACCCTTTGTCTGTCTGACACCAGATGCTCAGCACCCATATAGTCCTGGAAGCACGACTTGTAGATGTCAAGCAGCCGTGACTTGGGATAGGCCTGCATCTGTCTGTTGACGAATCCCTCAACATCCTGTGCCGATACTGCAACTGACATAATCAAAACAATGGATAAAAGTAATCCCCGCTTCATTTCAAGGTTGCCTTTACATCAGTCACCATATCCTTGTGCTTCTCGTCAGGTTCAGTCAGTTGCGAGGTAAGAGTGACATTGCCCGCTTTGTCCTGAGTCGAAAATGTACCTGAATATGTGATGGTGCTGGCGTTGAACAGAGTGGCTTCGACGAACACCTTGTAAGTACCTTTCTGAACAGCTTTACCCTGCTGGTCAGTGAAGTCCCATATGAAAGTCTGTGTTCCGCTTGCCTGCGGAGTTGCTCCGGTAACGGCATCCAACTGTTGGTCAGTAAGGTCATTGGCCTTTGCTGCCTTTACCCATGTAGGCACACAGGCGGGACGCTTGATATAGCCACGTATCGGCTGTTCATTGCCACGGGCCCTACCCTTGGTCGTGAATGAAGTGATGAAAAGTGTTTTTACCACTTCGCCTTTTTCATTCTCGATCCAAACAGCGTACTGATTAGAGCCTGGACCTGCCTGACGCTGATAGTTGAATGACACTTCCAGGGAATTAGCCTTTGCAGCCTTTCCCTTTTTACTCAATGCTCCGGCTGGAATAGCCAACAGCATAGTAACGACAATTGCAGTAATAATCTTCTTTACTTTCATAAACATTCCTAATTTTATGGTGCAAATTTACAAAATATGCAGCAAAATCGGTAACTTTGCCCAATTAATACAACATAGTTTAAGAGAATAGGCTTATGATAGACCAGATTATTGACTATAACAAGACCTTCGTAGAACAGAAGGGCTACGAGAAATATCTGACCAGCAAATACCCAGATAAGAAGCTGGCGGTGCTTTCATGTATGGACACAAGACTCACGGAACTGCTTCCTGCAGCACTCGGTCTGAAGAATGGTGATGCGAAGATTATCAAGAACGCTGGCGGCTTAGTGATTTCAGCCTTTGACTCAGCCATGCGCAGTCTTATCGTCGCTATCTATGAGTTGGGCGTGGAGGAAATCATGGTGGTGGCTCACTCTCATTGCGGAGCCTGCCACATGAGTTACGACCACTTCCACCATGAAATGATTGCCAGAGGTGTGACTGACGAGACACTTGATACCATCCGTAAATGTGGTATCAATCTGGATCATTGGCTGGAGGGATTCAAGGATACGCCTGAATCCGTCCGCAAGACCGTCGAAACCATTAAAACTCATCCCTTCGTTCCCAAGGATATCGTGGTTAGGGGCTTTATTATAGATTCAGAAACAGGAGCATTGGAAGAAATCTGCTAAAACATATACGAAGTATGAAAAAAATAGTGATTATCGATGGAGGCCCAAGAAAGAACTTCAATACGGCCTCGATGCTACAGAAATTTGCCGAGGGTTCAAGTTCTGTAAGTAGTGATATTGAAATAAAGACGGTACGTTTGTATGGCATAGACTACAAAGGATGTATGTCGTGCATGGCCTGTAAGATAAAGAATAAAGCATCAAATGTCTGCAAATTCAAGGATGCACTTACGCCAATACTGGAAGAGATAGCCCAAGCCGATGGACTGGTATTGGGCTCTCCTATTTACTTTGGTGATATCACTGGACAGATGCGCACTTTCTTAGAACGTCTGGCTTTCCCATGGCTTTCCTACAATGACTATAGTCTGACGGCTCCGAAGAAGATGCCAGTTGTACTGATAGAAACGATGAACGGACTTCCCGAAAGAAACAATAGTAATGGATATGGCTCTATGGAATATTGCATAAAGGGTGCTCTCGGTGAACCTAAACATCTGATAGCCTACAACACCTATCAGGTCAAGAATTACGACCGCTTTGAACTTGGTGGATTTTCTGAAGAAGCCAAGCGGCAGTACAGAGATGAAAACTGGGAAAAAGACTTGCAGAAAGCCTATGATGCAGGAAAACAGATGGCAGAGAGCATAAAAGGATGATAATGGAACAAACATTTGAAGATATAATACGCCAGGACTTGCACCAGTTTCTGCTTTCAATGAAGGAGGTGGATGAACGTTTGCCGGAATGTCCAGATGTCGAAGAGAAATGGGAGAGTATCGCCAAGGCTTACATTCCCGATGGCATCCGTGAGTTCAATGATTTCCCTTCGGCATCACTCGGCTGGATGATGTATATCGGCATGGCTGTGGCCAAAATGTGGGACACGGAATGGGAGATATATTCCAAGATAGATGATCTCTATGCCTATATGCGCGACAAGCGGGGCTACGACCAGATGGATGAATACATCCGTGAAGATGTCCTGTTGCTACAGGGTGTAGACTATACCATCTTGGAGAAAGTGACTGGCGAATGTGCCTCACGAGTCTATAATGCCTTGATGCACCAGCATCTGGAACCAGGCACAAAGGAGGCATTCAACGGCTATGTCGCTTGTTTGCACCAGCTCTACCTCTTTGGGGCAGCTATGCAACTGAAGCGTATGGGTTATCGCATGACAAAGATGAATTGATATGAAGATTATAGACGAGCAACTAATCAGTGGCGTAGTGGAACAGGCGAAGAAGTCGCCTCGTCTGCGCATGAACTACAACTTCCACGAGAGCCTTCAGGACAAGTGCCACCGTTTTCTCAATGCCTTGGAACCTGGTACTTATATACCTGTGCATCACCATCCTGACAAGGACGAGACCTTTGTGATACTAAAGGGTAAGGTCAGAGTAACAACCTACAAGGACAGTGGAAAGATACTGGCATCCTGCGTTATCAGTCAGGAGAGTGGAACCTATGGCGTTGACATTCCTAAGAACGTCTGGCATGGATTGGCCTGCCTTACACCCGCCGTGCTTTTGGAATGTAAGGCCGGACCCTTCATTGAACATGAGGTTGACGGCATCTTGGAGATAAAGAACGGCAAGGACATCTTTCTTGCTGGCGGCTGTTTCTGGGGAACGGAACACTACTTTAAACAGATAGAAGGCGTAGTGGAAACGGAAGTGGGATTTGCTAACGGACACACTGCGGATCCATCGTACAAGGAGGTCTATACTGACACGACAGGCTATGCTGAGACGGTACATGTGAAGTACAATCCCAATGTGGTCAGTCTTGAATTCCTCCTTCAGATGTTCTTCAAGGCCATCGACCCCACAAGTCTCAACAAACAGGGACATGACGAAGGAACCCGCTACCGCACGGGCATCTACTATACCAGTGACGAGGATTTGCCCGTAATCGAAAAGGTGTTTGCCGAGGAGCAGAAAAAGTATCAGCAACCTCTGGCTGTCGAAAAACTCCCCTTGCAGAACTTCTATTTAGCAGAGGAGTATCATCAGGATTACCTTGACAAGAATCCTACTGGCTACTGTCATCTGCCAGAGTCACTCTTCGAGTTTGCAAGAAAAGCAAAAGAAAAACAATAGCAGAGAAAAAATGAAACGAAAACTGTTTTGCGAGATATGCCCATTCACCTATCGTCTGTCGATGGAGAAGGAAATCCTGAAGCGTCACCTGAAGGACTTCCTTCACAAAACCCGTTTCGCAAGGGAAAGAACTGAGGACTCCTTGCCCGTCCTCGTCTATCAGCACAAGTCACTCATCCGTCGCAGACTGGGCAATGTCAATATGCAGTTGCAGGAAAATAAGGCTACCAACCTTGCCTTGGCTGTTACCCATATCGACGGGCTGCTGATTCGTCCGGGCGAAGTCTTCTCTGTATGGAAGCTTGTCGGAAGAACCACCAAGCGGAAAGGCTACAAGGAGGGACTGACCATTGCCAAAGGACAGCCATCGCAAGGCATTGGAGGTGGAATGTGCCAACTGTCGAACCTTATTCATTGGCTTGTGTTGCACAGCGACCTTACCATCGTTGAGCATCACCATCACGACGGCTTAGACCTCTTCCCAGACTTTGGCCGTCAGATTCCCTTCGGCACAGGTACCAGCATCTCGTATAACTACATCGACTACCGTGTTAAGAACGAGACGTCAAACACCTACCAACTCAGACTGTGTACCGATGACGAATATCTGTGTGGCGAACTCCGTGCTATGGAACCTCAGCCGCACACTTTTCATATTCGTGCCGAAAACGAGTACTTCTCTCGCGAGCAAGGAGTAATATACCGAAACGGGCAGGTCTATCGTGACATCATAGACCGTGTATCAGGCCAGCGACTTGACAGCCAGCTCATCCGCACCAACCACGCCAAGGTCATGTACGACCTTCCCCCAACTGCCATCATCAAGGAATCATGATTCTTTATTAACTGCTCGGTAAACTGCAAACAGCTACGCATGCGAGCATGCTTGAAAGTGTAGAGGGACGAATGAATTAAGCAGGGAACAGAGCCGGAAGATTCTGCCGTATTCACTGAAGTACGGCAATTTTTTTTCTTTCCTTTTTACTTTTCTATTTTCAGTGGGTCATATTAATGTATGATGACCAACGACAAAGATATAATATATGCCATGCGGGAGGATGCTGAACGAGGTTTCCGACTGCTGATGCAGAGCTACAAGGAGCCGCTCTACTGGCACATACGCCGACTGGTGGTAAGCCACGATGATGCTCAGGATGCTACACAGGAGGCTTTCATCCGTATCTTCCGCTCGTTTGGGCAATATAATGAAGCAAACAGCCTGCGGGCCTGGCTCTTCCGCATCGCCACGAATGAGGCCCTGCGACTGATAGAACGCCGACGCGAGGATTCGATGCCGATAGAAAAGGTGTTCGATATTCAGGCTGATAGCTACATCAATTACAGCGACCTGGAGGCCGTGCGACTGCAGAATGCCATCCTCTCGCTGCCACCGAAGCAGCAACTGGCGTTCAACCTGCGCTACTACGACGAGATGGACTACGAGGAGATTGCCCAGATTGCCGACACGACGGCATCCAGCGTCAAGGCCAGCTATCATGTGGCGAAAGAAAAGATTATCAAGTTTATGACATCAAACGATTAAAGCAATATGGAAAAGACTTTTGATTTTGAAAAGATAGGCAAGCGGATACCTTACACCGTACCAGATGACTTCTTTACGAAGTTGGAAGAAAACGTGATGGACGAGGTTAAAGGCCAGAAAAGTGAAGCGACAGCCATACCGAAACGAAATAAGACTGTCATCATCGCCATCCGCTCATTCCTTGCCGTTGCTGCTGCAGTAGCCCTGTTCTTTTTCATACAGCCCATGCTCACCCCTAAAGATACGATATCAGCTGATGACTATGCCAGCGTGGAACTGGCTTTCAACAACCTCTCAACCGACGATCAGGACTTCCTGATTGCCGTCTACGAAAATGAAGAATTTATCAATGATTTAACCAACGATTTGATTGAGTGAGAGCAGAACGAGTTACTCGTTATGCCGAACGTGAAAATCGTCGAATCAATTCAACACAGATGATTATGAATAAAATGATTTCAATGATGGTAATCGCCATCGCCATGCTATTCAGTAGCATCAACATGTCAGCACAGAGTAATAACCAGCAGCGCTTGAGCCGCGAGGAACTGGCCGAGAAGCAGGCCCGTCACATCGCCCATGAACTGGCCCTCGACGATGCTACCACACAGAAGTATGTCGCAACCTACTGCGCCTACCAAAAAGAAGTGTGGGCACTGGGGCCTCGCGTAAAACGTCATTCGTCAGCCAATGCTACCGAAGCCGAGGCAGAGCAGGCGAACAAAGCTCGTATGGAGCAGAGTCAGAAGATTCTTAATCTGCGTGAGAAGTACTACAAGGAGTACTCGAAGTTCCTTACTCAGAAACAGATTGAGCGCGCCTACGAACTGGAACAGCAGACGATGCGCCGCCTGGCTAAGCACCATCGACAAGGGGTTGTCGGTATGAAACATCGCAGACCTAACAGAAACCGGTAATCTTATGAATACAACAATTGTTCGTATCATGGCATCGTTGGCGATAGTCATTTTGCTGGCAGCATGCGATAAGGCCGACAACGAACCGACCCTCGTCAGCGATGCCCCCAATGACCAGATTCAGATGCTGGTCATCCCTGCAGAGCAACAGGCAGGTGAGGCGGTATTCAGCGATGCTAACAAAGCATTGTGCGAATCGCTCACCAGCGGCATCCGTCTGAACTTCCAGATGGAAGGCATCACGCAGATTGTCGTGGAGAGCGTCGATAAAAATGACATTGCCGGTATTGGCAATCTGAAGACGGCTAATGGCGAGACTGTCATAGCAGATATTTCAGAAGGACAGTCCATCATCACCTATCGCGCTCCAGAGGGTACGACCCTTCAGACAGGTCAGGACTACATCATTACAACTTTTCCTTGCGACCTCTATGGTGGCTACCGGCTGTCTATCTATAAGGATGGAAAGGTAGCTCACTACTTTAGTGTACATCAGGTGACGGAAGCTGGGAAGTATATCACACCACTCGACCTCGACGAGAGCGAACTGGAATTTGGTGATCCTGACGCGCCATTGGTGGAAGAAGAACGCCCTGGATTAAACACACAGACGAAATCGGCACTTGTGGCCTACCAAAAGAATCCAACGGAGGAGAACAAACATGCTCTGCTGGAACAGATGGGCATCCGCTACGACAAGGTGGTAGCCCGCAAGAAAGCCAAGTTGCGTGAACTGGAGCGCGAGGCCAAACATCAGTCGTTGGTTGACGAGATGCAGGCTATTGTCGACGAGATGGTAGAGAACCGTGAGATACGTCTGGAACAGCAATTCCTACGGCTCATTGACCCTCGCAACGATGATGATCCCAACGATGCATGGTGCGTGCTCCGTGGAGCCAATGGAAACAATCCCTACATTGGCTATGCACCTGTGACTAATGCCGAATACAAGGCATTTAAGCCCGACTATAACTATGCGGCAGGACAGAACAGCTATCCTGTGGTAAACATCACCTATGCTGATGCTGTAGCCTACTGTGAATGGCTTGGAACATCAGACAGCCAACATCTTTATCGTCTGCCATCAGAAGAAGACTGGATACTTGGTGCAGGCCACATGCCAAAGGATGTTAGCATGAATAGTGACCATGTTGAGAAAGGCTTGACGGCAGTTGATGCATACAAACAAACCACAGGAGCCTGCGGTGGCATCGACTTCTGGGGCAACTGCTGGGAGTGGACATCGACACAAACCGCTGGTGGCCAGTACATCGTCAAAGGCGGAGCTTGGGACACCAGTCGCGACGAGTGTCGCAGCGAATATTCCGACACCGCCTACGACGGCTCAAAAGGCTACGCCAACGTCGGTTTCCGAGTAGTCCGCATTGATAAGTAATCGCTAACAATCCATAAAAGTTTCTCCCGTATCACACTGATATGGGAGTTTTTTCGTATATTTGCAACCAACATGTACGACTGTTGGCAATAAACAGCCAAGGACTCCCCAAGGAGCAGGCAGCGATTTGCCATCGTTCACGTCCGGTACATGTGCAGTACTTGTTCGGTATTTGTCCGGTTCTGAACCGAACAAGTAGTGGACAAATAGCGGGCAGATAGCGGACGAGTACCGAGCAGCGATAGAAGGTACTCCGAAGGAACGTCGAAGGAACGAAGGAAGAACAACAAGAGAACGTCGAAGGAACAATAAAAACAGGAGACACAGACTATGAAGATGAAGAAAACAGGCATGGGACTCGTGATTCCCAAGAAGCTCCGCATCGGGGGCGTGACACTTTATCAACGAGGCGGTCAGGTGATTGGTCGCGTGTCGGAGTCGAACGAGAGGCGCAGCAACACGCTGCCGCAGTTCATCCAGCGACAGAAGATGCGTCACACCACAGCCCTGTGGAAGATGCTCCGTTTTTGTGAGCTGAGATTCACAGAGCGAGCCAACGCCTATCAGGACTTTGCCTCGATAGCCAACGGTCTGCCTGTGGTATATGTGGAAAAGACGCGGATGACGGACGCCTCGTTCCTGATGCCCGGCATACCGGTGAGCAACGGAAAACTGCCAACCATCGAGCAGCATCTGGGCGAGGTCGATGGCACCCCTGCGCTGATAACCAACCTCAGGGCAGGCGACATGAATCACAACGAACGATTGTGGCTCTACACCGCTGAACAGCACATAGAGGGCGATTTGCCACGTGTGCGCTTCACTCGCAGCGATGTGGTTTGGCAGATGGGGGCCTTTGTTGACGGACCTCTCATCCTAAAGGGCGACGAGTATGCCGACCCGATGAAGGGCTGGGCACTAGTGCGCGTAGTTGGCGACCAATGCTCTCCGCAGGCCATCGTCACCCGCTGCACCCTCTATCAGCAGTACATGACCGAAGAGGCCCTTCAGACCGCAGCCAAGAGCTACGGTGGCCTGACCAATGCCCCCTATCTGTCACCGAGGTAATGTTGCAAAGATAATAGAACCTTATTCGAAGCGCTCGACCTATGGTCGCTTTCTTGCGCTCCGTGGGTGCTCAGGCGCTTCGCGGAGGTCTATGCAAAGAACTTTGTGAAGGCCTTGACGCAGTAGATGTGGTCGGCTGTGCTGCCTGTTTCCCTACAGCTGTGCATAGCGAGGATGGGATTTCCCATATCGACACCCTTTACAGGAATAGATGATGCGAGGATGTTACCCAGTGTGCTGCCGCCCGCCACGTCGGAGTGGTTCACGAAACGCTGACAAGGCACACCGGCCTCCCTGCAGATCTCTGCAAAGACTGCTGCCGAGACGGCATCGCTGGCATACTTCTGAGCTGCATTGAACTTGATGACTGGACCACCACCCAGCACGGGATGATTTGTGGGGTCGTACTTCTCGCTATAGTTCGGATGCCAGGCATGGGCATTGTCTGCTGAAATCATAAACGCACGCTCGACAGCCTGATAAAATGCTTCCTCCGTACCACTCTGAGCCAAAGCTATACGTTTCAGCATCATTGAAAGGAAGGGACTGCCAGCACCCTGCTTGGTCTGTGAGCCAGTCTCTTCATTGTCGAAGATGGCTAGTACCTTGGTAGCATCGGTTGTTTCAGTAGCAATCATTGCCTCCAGACCGGCAAAGCACATCGAAAGGTCGTCCAAACGGCCTGATGACAGGAACTCATCATGCACACCGAATGTACAGGCGGGTGTGGCATCAGCTAAATAGAGGTCGAAATCAAGAATATCCTCCTGCTTGATGTCCAGTTCCCCACAGATGACGTTCATCAACAGATTGCCGCGTTCCAATTCACTGGTGACAATACCAAGTATAGGCAACATATCCTTCTGCTTGCTCAGTTTCACGCCATCGTTCACCTCGCGGTTGAAGTGGATGGCCAGATTGCTGATTTGCAGCAGCGGACGCTTGACATGCAGCAGCAGCGTCTTGGGATGGAGCGCATCCTCACCACGGACTATCACACGTCCGGCAATGGTCAGCGGACGGTCGAACCATGTTGACATAATCGGTCCACCATATACCTCCGTGTTCAGTTTCACGATGCCACCCTCGCAGGTCATCTCAGCATTTGGCTTGATACGGAACGTGGGCGAGTCACAGTGGGCACAAATCATACGGAAGCCTGCATCGGCCAGCGGTTTGCGTCCGATGTGGAAGGCATAGACCGACGAGTCGTTCTTCGTCACGTAGAGTTTGTCACCTGCCTTGACCTCTCCGATGGGCATCTGAGGGTCTAAGCGACGATAGCCAGCCTGTTCCAACTCGCAGGCAATGTTCTTTGCTGCCAGGAAGTTCACCGGCGAAGCATTCAGGAAATCCAAAAGTCTTTTAACCATATTGCATTTTTTGTTGTTATTCAAATTTTAATTTTGATTATCTCTGACCAGCGAGTCGTGTAACATGGACTCTTATGGTCGTGCTTGATGGCATTGGCAAAGACATCGGCTTTTCCTTTGCCGTCTTTCTTTGTGTATTGCTGTGAACCAAGGACTATCGTCTCACTACCATGAAGTCTGTTGATGCGGTCAACGACCTCGTCGAGCCGACGCATCTTCTGGAATTGCTCGGCATTGATATCGAAGAGATCCTGTTGGATTGGGGAGTCGGGACCGATGCCCATGACAATGACACCCGCCTTCTTGTATTGATAGCCTGGACGGTATATTCTCTGAAGAACATCGTTGGCTGCCTTAATGATGGTAATGGTTGAATTAGATGGTGTCAAAAGCCGTGTTTCCTGAAAATTCCAATATTGAGCTAAATCTTCACGGAACATGTTGGTATTCAGGAAAACGCCCACGATGGTAGCCACCGTATTCTGCTGGCGAAGCTTCTCTGCACATCGGGCAGCATAGTTCGAGACATGGGTTTTCAAGTCGTCGATATTGGAAATCATACCATTGAAAGAGCGGCTGGTACAGATAGATTTCTTCTTGGCCAACTCCTCATTGGGCACTGCATCCTCACCATTCAGCTCCTGCCAGGTTCGAACGATATTGATGTTGTTGAACGTCAGGCGCACCCAGTCCTTATGATGCTTGGCAAAGTCCAATGCTGTTTTGCAACCGAGCGCCTGAAGTTTGGCGGCATAGCGACGGCCAATGCCCCAGACATCCTCTATCGGACACCATTCAAGCGCCTTCTCGCGCTTGTAGTCCGTGTCAATCATGCAGCAGTGCTTATACACTTCGTACTTCTTTGCCAGTTTCGAGGCTATCTTGGCGAGGGTCTTGTTGGGAGCCAAGCCGATACTGATGGGCATTCCAACCTCGCGCTTTATCCGCTTGTGGAGGTTCTCTCCCCACTGCTGGAGGTGGTCAAGCTCTATGCCGTCGAGGTACATGAAGCACTCGTCGATGGAGTATCTGAAGTATGCGGGAGTCTCTTTGCTGATGATGCTGACCACGCGTCCTGTCAGTTCACCATAGAGCTCGTAGTTAGAAGAGAAAACAACAATCTTCTGATTCGGGAACAGCTGGGCCAACTGGAAATAGGGCGTTCCTTCCTTGATACCCATAGCTTTTGCCTCATTGGAACGGGCTACTACGCAGCCGTCGTTATTCGACAGTACTACGATTGGCATTCCCTCCAAATCAGGACGGAAAACCTTCTCACATGAGCAGTAGCAATTGTCTAAATCGGCTATACCGTACATATTATTTCTCGTCTTTGTCCTCTTTCCCGTAAAACCTGAACCAATGGTATGCTTGAGCTATCAGAGACTTGAATTCCTCTGGATCAACTTCTGCAATACTGGATTTTATATAGATACTTTCTGTACAGCCGACATATAATAATATGTCCATAGAATTGACAGAAGTAGCGTAAAGTTTGCCGTGTTCATTGAAATAGGCTATGGCTTTGTCTCGCTGTTCTTCATCTATAGGTCGCAATACCTGAAAGTGGAGATAGGGTGCAGAAGTATGCACCAAATCTTCAAACGGTGTTCCAAAATTATACTTGTTGATTCGGAACTTCTCTTTTGGAACGGCACATTGTTTGGCGTCCGTAACATCTATGGAAATGCGGTCTACCATATCTCAGACAGTTTCAAAAGTTCTTATCAGATGAATAACCGTTCCCCATACCTTGAAATTATCAGGGTCGTCAATCTTGAAGACTGGGAAATCGTCATTGGCAGGGCGAAGCTCTATATAGCCCTCGTCCCGATGGGTCAGATCAAGGTATTTCATGGTGAAGTCTCCGTTCCACCATGCCAGCACGATAGAGCCGTCATGGGGTTCTACAGCCCTGTCGATAATCACTCTGTCGCCATCGAAGATACCTGCATCCTTCATCGAGTTACCGCTCACATCCCCATAGAATGAAGCCTCCGGGTGCTTGATGTAATCCCGATTAAAGTCAAGTGTCTCGTGCCGGTAATCGTCAGCAGGAGACGGGAATCCTGCCACAACACTAGCATGTTCGAGCTCCAGCTTGGTGTCAAAAACACCTCTTATAATCTTTATGTTACCCATCTTAAAATCCTAATTTTTCCCAAAACTTTTTGCAAATATAGTGATTTTAAACTGATTATTGGTAATTTTGCGGGTATATTTAAGTGTATTTGGCAAATAAATATGGAAGAGAATGAAGTAAAAGGCCGCAAGGTGGCCATAGACATTGTAAAGGCGAATATATTTGCTGTAGTTATCATGGTGGTGGCAGCCATTGTGTTCCTCGTGCCGTTCTTCTGGATATGGGCTGGTAAGAAGCCAATAAGTGAACTCTTAGGAGGCTTTGGCGACTGGAGCATCACCTTTATACTTGTCATCGTTGGCATCGTGGTTCACGAACTGATCCATGGCCTGACTTGGGCCTGCTACGCCAAGAGTGGCTGGAAGAGCATCAGCTTCGGTGTAATGTGGAAGTTGCTGACTCCCTATTGTCACTGCGACGAGCCGATGCACATCCCAGGCTACATGATGGGAGCCATGATGCCCTGCATCATTTTGGGTGTCATCCCTGCCATCGTAGCCCTTTTCATCGGAAGTCTGCCGATGTTGGCATGGGGTATCTTCTTCATTGCTGCAGCAGCTGGCGACATCTGGATGACGTGGCTTTTGACCAAGGAGAATCCCAAGAGCATGGTGCTCGACCATCCTTCAGAGGCAGGTTTCTATATTATAGATTAAGGTAGATGGAGCATCTGACAAACATACAGGATATTGAGCAGACACTGAAGGACAACCGTATGTGTCTCTTCTACATCAAGGCTCCAGATTGTGGAGTCTGCAATGTCATGCTTGATAAAGTGGAGCGTCTTGCAGACAATTACACGTCACTTTGTTCTTTCTACACAGATATTCGTGAAGAGCCGTTGATTGCCGGGCGATTCCTGGTTTATTCAGGGCCGACTGTATTGTTGCTTATGGAAGGGAAGGAAATCTACCGTGCCTCTCAGTTCATCAATCTGGAAGAGCTGGAGCAAACAATCATCAAATATCAGGAGTTATAAGCGATGCCAAAGGAGCGAAACAAAGCAGACGATTACCGCGAAAAGGCTTATGCGGGCGATACCAAGGCGATGAATAACCTCGGTGTTTGCTATGAGCGTGGCACTGGTGTGAAGGTCAATTTGGAGATGGCCTTCGACTGGTATATGAAGGCTGCCCAGCTCGATGATGTCTATGGTTGTTTCAACGTTGGCGAGTGCTTCTATCACGGCAAAGGTGTGGAAGCAGACCCTGTATTGGCATTTGAATGGTACATGAAGGCTGCCGATAAGGGTGATATGCAGTCACAGGTCAATGTGGCCAATGCCTATTACCTCGGCAATGGTGTCGAGATGGATCACCACAAGGCTTTCCTTTGGTATCGCGAGGCCGCTTTCCAAGGACATGTCCTGTCACAGAAGAACTGCGGAGCAGCCTATTGGAATGGTGATGGTGTGGAGAAAAACCTCGAAGAGTGTGTCTTCTGGTATGAGTTGGCAGCCAACGGTGGTGATGCTCAGGCACAGTTCGCTACTGGCTGGTTCCTGATGACTGGCACAGGCGTTCCAAAGGATGAGCGCAAGGGGTTAAAGTGGATTCACAAGTCCACGTTCCAAGGCTATCAGCCTGCCATCGACTATTGTAAGGAACACGGTTACAAGTGGTATTGAGCGTATGACACAGACGATAATATATATCTTCATTTGCATCAACGTAGTGACCTTCCTGGTCTATGGCATAGACAAGTGGAAGGCCAAGCAGGGTAGCTGGCGCATTTCAGAGGCTTCCTTGCTATTACTGGCTGTCATCGGTGGTAGTATCGGCGCATTGCTGGGTATGCAAGTCTGGCATCACAAGACGAAGCACAAGAAGTTCAAGTATGGACTTCCGCTGATTCTGTTTGCTCAAATAGCCCTCATATATTTGATAATCCAAAAATAGAGATACAATGAAGAAGATTTTATTTGCATTTACAATGTTGCTGGCAATGGTAGCATGCACAAATAAACCGGCGACGGTAGTTGAAAACAACGGGGAAAGCAGTGAAGTGGCCTTTGAAGTAGCCAAGAATTACTTCTTTAAGAATGACCAGGTGATTCCTGAATACCCGAAAATCACAACGGAAGAGGAGTTTAATAAGCTATTCGGTATGGCTACGACGATGGGTAAAGACGGTAAGCCAACTGCTATCGATTTCACCAAGCAATTTGTGCTGGCCATCGTACTGCCTGTTACAGACATAACCACGGAAATTAATCCTGTGAAGGTGGAAGAAAAGGGCGACTCGCTCCTCTATACTTACGATTTGAAGACAGGTGAGAAGCTGTCATTTACCATTCAGCCAGTTTCTATCATCATCCTCGACAAGCAATACGAGAACAAAAGAGTTGTGCTTGTCAGTGAGCGGGAAACGACCTATTTCCCTGCCATCGACCGCTATCTGTCTGATTCTATTGGTAGCCAATATGCCAAGGGTGAACATTGCGTACCCATCCACAGCATTGTGAGAGTTGACGAGCGTAATACAGAGGACATTCTTGTATGGGGCGATTTCTGGGTATTTAACTACAATCAGTCGGGTGACACGCTGAAATGCGTCTCTGGCGGCAGCCATCCAGGTCTGATGCACATCCGACAGACTGAGAAGGGCTTTGAAGTGACGGCCTTCGACCAAGTAGAAGATGGCTCCAGATACTTGCCGACGGCCAAGAAGATCTTCGGTGACAAGTTCGATGCCTTTAAAGCCATCAACAGCGATGAGAAGAATCGCGAAAGATTGAGAGCAGAAGGGTTGGCGACTTATGCCAAGAAGAACGGCCTCGCAGTGACTCTGTATCAGGACTATGGCTGGCCCGCCAAGAAACTGGAGGAATAAACATGACGATAGAAGAGTATTTGGAGAGGCCTTATTGGGTGATTGACATATTACCCAAACAAGTGCCCGCCGACGGCAGAGGGCAATACTTCAGAATTGAGAAATACTTTCTGGAGCATCCTCAGATTGATGACATCTACAGGAAGTTCATCCATATCCTGCTGAAGCTGAATTGCTATGAAGATATCGATGTGAGTCACGACGGAGATGAATGGATTACGAATCCGGCCCCACATGAACTGGAGGCTGCATTGTTGGGAAGCCTGGCCGACAAGCAGATGTTCTACATCATCCTGAAATCAGCCGATGTCCTGATAACAGTCAGCGGTGATGACACCTATATGACGGTCTATAATCCGACAGAGGAAGTGTTGGAGTTAATAGGCTCTTTGGCTGGTTCTGAGGGATTGTTTGTTTGGAGATAAGAGAGATATGCAAAAGGAGAAATTCATGATATATCGGAGGGACGCGAAGAAGGGCGATGCCACCTATTCGTCGAAGTCGCACTCTGCTCCGCATTTTGTAGGCCACTACGTAGAGGGTATGGAAGAATGGGCATCATGGTACTGCTTCAATAAGAAGGAGGACGGAACCTACGAAGCCGAGCTTGACGAAGCATGGGACGAAGGCAGCCATTATGGCGGAGGAACCATCGACGTGGATATTCCCAAAGAGTGGTTCGCTCTCTCTTACGATGACTTCCTCGAACATGTCATCACCCTTGCTGCAGCTACACATTATGGTTTTACCGTTGATGACTTGAAGAAGAGAAAAGGACTGAAACAGTTCTTTGGTTTTAAGGATTCAATTAAGCTTATCAGACTCTCTGAGGAGCATACCGTCGCTTTCAAGGAAGAAATGCAGGAGGCATTCCAGTATGGATTTATGGCATATTACAAAGACGATAATCAGTGGCAGGTGCTGCCTGACAAGGACTTCTATCAGTCATTAGAGGCAGAAGGTGCCGAAGCATACGAAGCCGTCAGCGAGGATGGCCAGCGTGTAGGCGGTGCCATCATTACCGCTAACGGCAATATGGGTGAACTTGCATTCCTCTATGTGAAGGTGGGCGTTCAAAGCAAAGGCATCGGCCAGTCCATCTGGAAAGCCATTGAAACGATGCATCCAGAGATAGAGGTGTGGGAAACCTGCACCCCATATTTCGACCGCCGCAACATCCACTTCTACATCAACCGCTGTGGTTTCCATGTCGTTGAGTTCTTCAACGAGCATCATCCTGACCCCAATATGCCAGAGCAGTTTGACCAGGAGGATGGACTATTTAAGTTTGAGAAAAGAATAATTTGATAATGAAAGAAGAATGTTTGATTTGCAAGGCACCCTTGGAGTATCTGGAAACGGATGAACTCATGGAGTGCGCGATATGCCACAAGAAAGAGAACAGCAAGACACGCTGCGTCAAGGGGCACTATGTCTGTAACGACTGCCATACCCGTGGAATGGATACCATCATCGGACTCTGTCTCGCCGAAACATCCAAGAACCCCGTTGAGATTATCCAAAAGATGATGCAGCTGCCTTTCTGCCACATGCATGGCCCAGAGCATCATGTGATGGTGGGGGCTGCTCTGCTGACTGCCTTTAAGAATGCAGGTGGCGAGATAGACCTGCCTTCAGCCCTGACAGAGATGATGAACCGAGGGAAGAGCGTACCAGGAGGAGCCTGCGGGTTCTGGGGAGCGTGTGGTGCTGGCATCAGTTCCGGCATGTATGTTTCCATTATCTCCAAGTCTACCCCTTTGGCTAATGAGCCTTTTGCACTCTCACATCAGATGACGGCAAAGTCGCTTGGTGAGATTGGCAATATCGGTGGCCCTCGCTGCTGCAAGCGCGACTCCTATCTGTCCATCCTCTCTGCCATCGACTTCACCAAGGAGAAATTTGGTGTGGAAATGGAGAGGCCTGATATCGTCTGCGATTATTCCGGCAAGAACAACCAGTGCATCGGCAAACGCTGTCCGTTCTTTAAGTCTAACAGCAAATAATGTATTAATAAAAATGATACAGAACATTCTATTAGTAGCAAAATGAAGGTTTTTATCGTATATTGCCATCCGTCAGAAGATTCGTTTACAAGAAATGCACGCGACGCATTCATCAAAGGAATTGTTGATTCCGGTAATGAATACGTTATGTCTGATCTGTATAAGATGAATTTCAAAACAGATATGTCTGAGAAGGAGTATCTCAGGGATTCGAACTATAGTACCGAGCCAGGCTTGGAAAGCGATATCCTTGCTGAACAGGCAAAGATAAACTCAGCAGATGCCATTGTCTTCATCTATCCAGTATTCTGGACTGAAGCTCCGGCAAAACTTGTGGGATGGTTTGATCGTGTCTGGTCATATGGCTTTGCTTATGGCAATAAAACCATGAAGGTGCTCGAGAAAGCATTAATACTATGTACTGCTGGAAAGAACTTAGATGACTTGAAGAATTTAGGGCTTCTCGACTGTATGAAGAAAGTTATGCTTGGCGATAGGCTATTCAACCGGGTAAAAGAGTCTGACTTTATAGTTTTCGATGGAATGTCAAAGGCACGTGATTCCAGAAAGACAAACTGGGACAAGAATCTGAACATGGCCTACAGAAAAGGTTACACATTTTTCCCCCATCAATAGTTTATATGGAAAATGAATAATTTGACAATGAATATATTGATTATATCCGGAAGTCCTCGTAAGGGTGGCAACACAGAATTGTTGGCTGAAGCTTTTGCCAAAGGAGCTGCAGAGCATCATCATGTGGAGATCGTCTCTGTACGTGATTATAAGGTGAATCCGTGTTTGGGATGTAACGCTTGCTTCAAAACGGACGGAATCTGTGCTCAGAAGGATGACATGGCTATCATCTATGAAAAGATGAGCCGAGCTGACATGCTCGTCATCGCCTCACCAGTCTATTTCTATAGTATCAGCGCACAGTTGAAAGCCGTTATCGACAGGTTTCATAATCCTATTCGCGACTCGTTTCACATCAAGAAGATGGCGTTACTACTCGTTGGTGCCGCCTCGCTGCCAGAATTGTTCAATGCCGTTCTGACGGAATATAACCTTTGCTTGAATTTCTTCAATTTAGAGGATGCTGGTAAGGTGCTTGTCAGAGGAGTCAAAGACAAGGGTGACATCAAAAGCACCGATGCACTGAATGAAGCATACAAATTTGGACTTTCATTATAAAGATGAACAAAGAGTGATATGAATCCAGTAGCCATCCGACTTCTCAACCAGCAGTTGATAGTGCCTCAGTTCAAGACTCCTACAGAGGTGGTGAACCACATGGGAGCCATGCAGGCACAGGAATACCGCATGATGCGCTGGGCTGTGGAGATGCGTACCAAGAAGCCGTCGCACAAAGCCTTCAAGGAGGCATGCGACAGCGGACAGATTATCCGTCTGCACCTGATGCGAGGTACTTGGCAACTGGTATCTGTGGAGGACTATTGGTGGATGATAGACCTCTGCGCTCCCAAGGCCATCGCTGCCATAACGGGGTGGATGCACAGCAATAAGATTTCGATTCCAGACGAGGAGCTATATCGAGTCCGCGATATCTTGATTCAGACGGCTGCCGATTTAGGGAGTGCAACGAAAGAGGATTTAGTTAAGGCTTTGGCGGAACACAACATGCAGATGGACGACCATCGCCTGTCATACCATATCCGAATGGCAGAGTTGTCCGGCACTCTCTGTAGCGGTGACTTGTTGCCCACTAAAGCCACCTATGCACTTTCAACAGAAAAGGTAGGCCCGCGACCTGCTCAGATAGATCGCGATGAAGCGTTGATGCGCTTCACCCGCAAATACTTCCAGAGCCATCAGCCTGCCACGCTGGAGGATTTTGTGTGGTGGTCAGGACAGAATGTCAATGACTGCCGCAAGGGTATTGCGCTCTTAGGCGACACTATCCACAAGGAAACGTGGAAAGGCAGAGACTTCTATCTCACGGATAACTGTCGGACACGAGGCTTCAGGACAGGAAAGCTACTCTTGATTCCACCATACGACGAATATCTCATTGGCTATAAGTCCCGCGATATTGTGTTGCCTCCAGAACATCGACACCGTGCCCACAACAACAGCGGTATCTTCCAACCCATCATAGCCTGCGACGGCATCATCTGCGGAAATTGGTCTCCCTTCAAAGATGAGTGTCAAGTGGATTTCTTCGATGGCAGCAATGAGACAGAGAGCCTAGAGGAAACTTGGGCTCTGTACCAAAGGTATAGAGAAAAATGAGATTCCAGTCAAATGAAGATAGAGCTATTGCAACTATTTGCCAACAAATTGCGTCTAATAGATAGAAACTTTTAAAGAGAACAATTATGATACTATCAACAACCCCACAGATTGAAGGTCGTCCCATCCGCGAGTACAAGGGTGTGGTGACAGGCGAAGTCATTATTGGTGCAAATGTGCTTAAAGACTTCATGGCAGGTCTCACCGATTTCTTCGGCGGACGCAGCGGTTCGTACGAGAAAGTACTCATCGAGGCCAAGGATTCTTCCATGCAAGAGATGATGCAACGCGCTCAGGCACTTGGAGCCAATGCCGTAGTAGGCATCGACATCGACTATGAGACCATCGGGGCTAATGGCTCGATGCTTATGGTGGCCACCAGCGGTACAGCTGTAGTCATTTGATGAACGAGGCAAACCATTGTTTAAAGGAGTTTAAGAAACTGGCAGCATAGTTTAATCGAGTTTAAATTCCGTGCCATCCTGACTATCTCCGAGTGCCATTTTGACAATCGGCACGAAAGTTGTACTGTGTCTGGTGAAAGCCGACGCTAAATAGGCCGAGGCAATCAGAACATACGTTAAACTAAAAGTATAACTAGGAGGTATTGATTATGTTACCAGTAATGTTTCAGAACAGTTGGATGCCAACAGTATTTGAGGATTTCTTGAACAATGATTGGATGCCTCGTGCCAACAGTACAGCACCTGCAGTCAATGTCAAGGAGAGTGAGAAGGCCTACACAATGGAACTTGCAGCTCCGGGCATTAAGAAAGAATATTGCCGAGTCAGCATTAATGACGAGGGCAACCTCACCATCGCCATCGAGAACAAGGCCGAACACAAGCATGAGGACAAGCATCATCACTATCTGCGCCGCGAGTTCAGCTACTCGAACTACGAGCAGAGCTACACGCTGCCTGATGATGTCGTAAAAGACCAGATCTCTGCCAAGGTGGAGGACGGCATCCTGACCGTCACCATGCCGAAGATGGAGCCGAAGCAGAAGGTCACCAAGGCCATTGAGGTCTCGTAATTAAAGGTTCATCTTGATTAAAACAGCAGGGAGCAGCATCATAAAGGGTGTTGCCCCCTCTTTTTATGCGTTTATATAAAAGTATCGCACGCGATTTATTGTTAAACAAGCTTAAAGTTTTCGGTAAATCGCTTGCGATATAAAATAAAAGCCGTACCTTTGCGTCGCAAACGACATAAAGGACATAATATAATAATATAAGCTATGGCAAAGATTCATGATTTCAAGGCTCAGACGAGCAAAGGTAAGGAACTGGATTTCGCTCAGTTCGAGGGTAAGGTGCTGCTGATAGTGAATACAGCCAGCAAGTGTGGATTTACACCACAGTTCGCTGGACTGGAGGAACTGAACCAGAAGTACAAGGACAAGGGTCTGGTAATCATCGGCTTCCCCTGCAACCAGTTCAAGGAACAGGATCCTGGCAACGACGCTCAGATTGAAGAGTTCTGCCAGCTGAACTACGGTGTGACATTTCAGATTATGAAGAAAGGCGACGTGAACGGCCCTGCAGCAGAACCCATTTTCGAATATCTGAAGTCTCAGGCACCCACAGAGGAGTATAACGGTCTGAAGGCCAAGGCAGCCAAAGCACTCTTCAAGACCATCAGCAAGAGTGTAGAGAAGGACAGCGACATCAAGTGGAACTTTACCAAGTTCCTGATCTCAAAGGATGGAGAGACCATCAAACGCTATGCTCCCACGACTGAGCCCAAAGACTTTGAGAATGATGTAGAAGCAATGCTTCAGAAGTGAAAAGTGAATAGTGAAAAGTGAAAAATTTGCTACCGCAATAGATTATGCACGCAGAATTACAACTCGATAATCAGATTTGCTTCCGTCTCTATACGGCAGCGCGACTGATTACACAGGCCTACACACCGATGCTGACGGAACTGGGTATCACCTATCCGCAGTATCTGGTACTGATGGTGCTCTGGGAGAAGGACAATCAGCCCGTAAACGATATTGCCCATCGTCTGCTGTTGGAGACGAATACCGTCACGCCATTGCTTCAGCGCATGGAGAAGCTCGGTATCGTCAACCGCAAGAAGGGCGAGCAGGACAAGCGCCAGCAAATTGTCAGCCTGACAGAAAAGGGTAAAGCGATGGAGGAACAGGCTTTTACACTGATCCCAGCCGGAATGGGCGAGCAACTTGCCGCATGCCCGCTTCAGATGGAAGACTACGAGCATCTGGCACAGGAATTAGATTCAATGATTGAAACATTAAAGAAATAAAATATCAGTTTACAAAATATCAATAACCCTTTAAAACAACAAAATTATGACTAAAGAAGAAGCATTGAAGCAGTTTGCCCAGCTGGGTGCTGTGTGGTTTGGAAACAGTAAGCAACATTTTGCCTTCTCGGCCTACTGCCGTCTGCAGGGCTGGAACAAGTTGGCTGACAAGTGGAAGGAAGAAGCAGAAGAGGAATGGGACGAGGCAGAGGAAGTGCTGAACCGTTTGGTAGAGCTCGGTTGTAAACCTGCTGACCTGCAGGAGGCCATGAAGACTCAGGAGTTCCCGTTCTATGACGACCCGAAGCAGCAGATTGAGACCGACTATGAGCCAAATGCCATCAAGATTCTGAGCGAGTTGGCAGAGGCATTCAACGACGATTATCCCACCAAGAAACTCATCGAGAAATGGATTGATGGTGAAAAAGATCACATGGCTTGGGAGGCTCAGTATCTCAACTACATTGACAAGCTTGGCTACGAGAATTTCCTCACCGCAATGATGTAATAGGCTAGGAACCCGCCAAATAGTCTATGACATTAATCATAGGATTACTCATCCCCTTGTTGGGAACTATGCTCGGAGCGGCATTCGTCTTTCTGATGAAGGACGAAATGTCGCCCCGTTTGCAAAAAACATTGTTGGGTTTCGCTTCGGGTGTGATGGTGGCGGCATCGGTATGGTCGCTACTAATTCCATCCATGGAGATGGTAGCAGATAGCGGGCGGTGGTCGGTTTTGCCAGCTGCCGTCGGTTTTCTATTAGGTATGGGATTCCTGCTGATGATTGACGAGCTAACGCCTCACTTGCATATCGGAACCGACAAGCCAGAGGGGCCTCGTTCAAGACTCTCTCGAACCGCTATGCTGGCATTGGCCGTCACCATTCACAATCTGCCAGAAGGTATGGCTGTGGGTGTGGTGTTTGCTGGAGCAGAGAACGGTGCAGCAGGTCTGTCGCTGGCAAGTGCCCTGGCTGTCAGCATTGGTATCGCCATTCAGAACGTTCCTGAGGGTGCCATCATCTCCATGCCCATGCGGGCGGCAGGCAATTCCAAGTGGAAGTCATTCGTTATCGGTTCATTGAGCGGAGCCGTGGAACCACTCGGCGGTTTGGCAGTGGTGTTGCTGGCCTCGTTCATGATACCCGTTTTGCCATATATGCTGGCCTTTGCAGCAGGAGCCATGTTCTACGTCGTTGTCGAGGAACTGATTCCTGAAGCCAGCGAGGGCGAACACTCCAATCTCAGCACCATTGGTTTTGCTATCGGCTTCGTCCTCATGATGGTGCTTGATGTAGTACTTGGTTAAAATAGCTACAAATAAAAGTATCAGAACTAATATAGACAATTATGCAAAGAAGGATTTTAAGCATTATAGCAATGTTTTTTGTACTGAGCGTATCGGCACAAAAAATCTATGATTTCAAAGTAAAGAACGATGTTGAACAAGACGTTCCCCTCTCTGAGTATAAGGGTAAGGTACTGCTGATAGTAAACACTGCTACCTGTTGTGGATTTACGCCTCAGTACAAGGAACTGGAGGCACTCTATGAGAAGTTTCATGCCGAAGGATTGGAGATCCTCGACTTCCCCTGCAACCAGTTTGGTGAGCAGGTTCCTGGAACGATTCAGGAGATCCACCAGTTCTGCACCGCTAACTTCGATATCCAGTTCCCGCAGTTCGACAAGATCGACGTGAACGGAGCCAATGAGTCACCACTCTTCACCTATCTGAAATCACAGAAAGGTTTCTCTGGTTTCGACCTCAATGACCAGAGAGGTAAGATGATGGACGGTATGCTCCGCAAGCAGGATGCCGACTACGACAAGAAGAGCGACATCAAGTGGAACTTCACCAAGTTCCTTGTATCACGCGATGGTCGTGTGGTGAAACGTTACGAACCGACAGATAAGATAAACGACATCGAGGCTGACATCACCAGAGAACTGAACCCTGTGCTGAGCAGCATTATGACACGCACCAGCATACGCAAGTACACAGATCAGCCTGTGTCTAAGGCTGACATCGAGACACTTCTGCGTGCAGGTATGGCGGCTCCCACTGCAGTTAACAAACAGCCCTGGCATTTCGTTGCCGTCACCGACAAAGCAAAGCTGAAGGAATTGGCTGGCAACCGTGGCCGCATGCTGGAACAGTGTGCATTGGCCATTGTCGTTTGCGGTAATATGGACAAGGCTCTGTCGGGCAAAGGTCAGGCCTATTGGATTCAGGACTGCTCTGCAGCAACAGAAAACATCCTGCTTACAGCCCATGCACTCGGACTTGGTGCAGTATGGACAGGTGTTTATCCCATGGACGACCGTGTGGCTAATGTCTCAAAGGCTGTCAAACTGCCAGAGACCATCATCCCGCTTTGCGTCATTGCCATTGGCCATCCTGCTGAGAGTCCCACACCAAAGGACAAGTGGAAGCCAGAGAACGTATCGTATAACGAGTTTGGCGGAAAGCCAGAGTGATCATACCTCAGGCCACGGCTCAAACCCCAGTTCTAATTCTACCCAAGGCTGCTGTTCCTGGGCAGTGGCATTCTTTTGGTTTGATACTCCTAAGCCTAACAGACGGATGGGGTGGGAGTGGAACTCCACGCTCTGCATCAGCTGTTTTGCCAGAGGCAGAATCTCGTCTTTTGTTCGTAAGATATGGTCAACGGTGATGCTGCGGGTAATCTGTTGGAAGTCCAGAAACTTAACCTTCAGCGTCAGTGTACGCCCCTCGAAGTCATTCTTCTCGATGCGCCTGACCAGCTCTAGCATCGTATGGTACAAGTGGATAGTGACGGCAGAGTTCTCGCTGATATCCGACTCAAAGGTCTGTTCGCAACTGACGGACTTGCGCTCCCACTCGGAGATAACAGGTCTGTTATCTATCCCTCGCGAGAAGTCATAGAATACCTGCCCCATCTTACCAAACTCCTGCGTCAGCCGGGTGAGTGACATATTCCTCAGATCCAACCCTGTGAAGATACCCATCCGATGCATCTTCTCAGCAGTCTTCTGACCGACACCCCAAATCTTCTCCACTTTCAGTTGGGCGATGAAGTCCATGGCCCTGTCAGGATGAATCACCGTCAGACCATCCGGCTTTCGCCAGTCGGAGGCAATCTTCGCCAGGAACTTGCAGTAGCTCACGCCTGCTGATGCCGTCAGTCCTGTCGTCTCACGGATGCGCTGCTTAATCTCACGGGCTATCTCAACGCCTAGTTCAATACCACGCTTATTCTCTGTTACATCGAGGAATGCTTCATCGAGAGAGATAGGCTCAATCAGGTCAGTATAGTCATGGAAGATTTCGTGCAACTGAGCCGATACCTCCTTATAGCGCTGGAAGTGCGGTTCCACGATAATCAGCCCGGGACACAGGCGTTTGGCCACCTGAATGGACTGGGCAGAATGCACACCGAACCGCCGTGCCTCGTAGCTGGCCGTCGATACAACGCCACGTTCAGCATCGTGGCCCACCGCTATCGGCTTGCCCTTCAGTTCCGGATTGTCTCGCTGCTCCACAGCGGCAAAGAACTGGTCCATGTCCACATGAATGACCTTCATCGTTATATCATCAGAAACAGATTAAAAGACTATTTTCTAATCCGTTACCACTTCCTTAAAATGCGCTTGTCCCCATTCTATTAGGGCCATGATGGCTGGCATAAGCGACTTGCCTGTGTCGGTCAGTGAATACTCTACACGGGGAGGCACTTCTGGATAGACTTCACGATGTACCAGATGGCTCTGCTCCAGATTCTTCAGGGTCGCAGATAGCATCTTCTGGGAGCAGTCAGTCATGTGGCGACGCAACTCATTGAAACGCAATACGCCCGTTTCGCTTGTATGAAGCGAATAGAGCACTAACATCGACCACTTGTCGCCAAAACGACTGATTACATTCCTGATTGGACAAGCCAAATACTCTGCTTTAATATCTGCCATAATTATTGAATTTTCGGCAAAAGTAACCAAAAGAAACCGAATTACCAAATTATACTAAGTTAATCAAAGTTAAAGTCGTTTTCTGCAAACCCCGATAACATCACAATTCCTACCATTTGGTAACTATGATACAAAAAAGTGCCTTCTTGTGGGAACCAAAAATTCACCGTACCTTTGCACCGTCAAACAGAATTAGTAACAATTTAAACGAATAAGAATTATGGCAAAGAATGTTTTATTGATTGGTGCAACAGGTTTCGTAGGTTCAGCAATCCTGAACGAGTTGGTAAATCGCGGTCACAAGGTAACGGCTATCGTTCGTGACGCAAAGAGTCTGGCAGACAAGCAAGGCGTAGAGGCAGTAGTGGCCGATGCTACAAACCCCGCCGAGTTGGCACAGTTGGCAAAGGGCAAGGATGCCGTTATCTCTGCTTACAACCCTGGTTGGAAGAATCCCCGTCAGTATGAAGAGACCTTGGAGAACTATCCCAAAATCGTAGAGGGAGCCAAGCAGGCTGGTGTTCGCCGACTGCTCATCGTGGGTGGTGCTGGTACGCTGTTCGTAAAGCCCGGTGTGCGTCTCATTGATACTGGCACGCTGCCCGCAGAGTGGCTGCCTGGCGTTAAGAGCCTTGGCGAGTTCTACCTGAACACGCTGATGAAGGAGCAGGACATCGACTGGATTTTCTTCTCGCCTGCTGGTAATCTGGGCAACATGACCACTGGCGTTCGCACGGGCAAGTACCGTCTTGGCAAGGACGATATGCTCTTTGACGAGAAGGGTGAGAGCTTCATCAGCGTCGAGGATTACGCCGTAGCGATGGTTGACGAGTTGGAGCAGGAGAACCACCACAAAGAGCGTTTCACCGCAGCCTATTAAGCCATGTTGCAGAAAGCATTAGATTTCTTGCGCGACCACAACGAGATTGCCTTCGCCACCTGCGAGGGCAATCTGCCTAAGTTGCGAATCTTCCAGATTATGAAGCAGGAGGGGACAATGCTTTATTTTGCCACCTCACCTAATAAGGCCGTCTGGAAGGAACTACAGACAAACCCCAATGTGGAGTTGCTGGCATACGCAGACAAGGTTTCGGTACGATGTGTCGGAGCCGTCAGTTTTGAGGTTCCTGATGACATCCAGCAGTGGATCTATAACCACAACGAAGTATTGCCACGTCTATATACCAGTTACGAAAAACTGGCATACTTCTCGCTGAACATAGGAGAGATGGATTTCTTCGACCTCCGTCCCACGCCTCCCGTCATGAAGCATTTTGACTTGATAACCGGCGATATTGGCGATGGATATGTAGGAGAAAAGTATTCGCAAAAGAAATAAACTATGGTGAACAGAACTGAGAATCTTGACAATATCTTGCGCCAACTGATGACCGATAATGGTCAGCAGTATGCTATTCCTTCATCCATTACGGATAAGCAGCGGATGATGCGTGCTCTCATGAACGTTTGGGCACCAAAAGAGATTTCGGCAGACTTTCTGAGGATGCAAGATGAAGAGTTGCAGCAGCAAGCAGAGGATAAGGGCGTGGTTGAAATTGCAGATAAGGGCTTGACGATCTGGCAGGGCGATATTACTCGTTTGAAAGTCGATGCCATCGTCAATGCTGCCAATGCACAAGGTTTAGGTTGTTGGGCACCCTTACACAACTGCATCGACAACTGCATCCACTCAGCAGCAGGCATCCAACTCAGAAAGGAGTGTAATGACCAGTTGCAGGGCAGACTCCTGAAAACGGGCGAGGTTATGATGACCAAAGGCTACAACCTGCCAGCCAAGCACGTTCTCCACACTGTAGGCCCCATCATTGAATCAGGAGTTCCAACCAAGGAGCAAGAAGAACAACTGGCTCAGTGCTATCGTTCGTGTCTTGACCTTGCTGAGCAGGCTGGTCTTAAGAGCATCGCCTTCTGCTGCATATCCACAGGCGTGTTCCATTTCCCCAACGAACGGGCTGCAGAGATTGCGATCGAGACGGTGAAACGCTATCCGAGGCAATCGATCAAAACCATCGTGTTCAACGTATTCTTAGACAAGGATTATGACATCTACAAACAGTTACTCGCAGAGGATTGAATTGTTGCATCAACTGATTGCTGATGCCGACTACGTGCTAATTGGTGCTGGTGCAGGACTTTCTGCTGCCGCAGGACTCGACTATGCCGGTGAGGATTTCCGTCAAGAGTTCCGCGAGTGGATTAACCGCTACGGTATCACCGACCTTTATTCTGCATCGTTCTATCCCTTCAAGACCGAGGAAGAATTGTGGGCATGCTGGGCCAAGCACATCTGGTTTGCCCGCTATCGTACAGAGGCTCTGCCGCTCTATCGTCAGCTTTTCGATGTGGTCAAAGAGAAAAACTACTTTGTCATCACAACAAACGTAGATGGCCAGTTCGAAAAAGCAGGCTTCGACCAAGACTGCATCTTCGCCACACAGGGCGATTATGCTTACTTCCAGCCACAATCGGGTTCCCCTAAAGAACTGTATCATAACCAGGATTGGGTGAACCAGGTGTTGCCACTCATCAAGGATTGTCGCATCCCTACAGAGCTGATTCCCCATACTCCCGATGGCAGACCAGTATCGATGAACCTCCGCTGTGATGACACCTTTGTAGAGGATGCCCATTGGCACCAGCAGGCACACCGCTATCAGGAATTCGTCCAGCAGGCCAGCACGCATCGTCTGCTACTTCTAGAATTAGGTGTTGGTTTCAATACCCCCGTCATCATCCGTTTCCCCTTCGAGCGCATGGCGGCACAATTCCCACAAACCACCCTTGTCCGCTTCAACCGCGACTATCCGCAGCTGACTACAGAGGGCGTAAAGCGCTTCATTCCTTTCACCGAAGAAATACGATTTTTATAAATAAAGCCAAATCTTTCCCCGTATTCGCTAGAGTACGGGGATTTTTTCGTATCTTTGCGGCAAAATTACTAACATCAGATGAGACGTATTACATTTTTCATCCTATTAATGCTGACGATGGCATTGTCGGCCAGCGCACAGAATCTGAAGGCAGGACGCGACCTGCCTGCCGTACCCACCATTCCTGAAGTGGACAGTCCCAAACAAAATGGCAGCGTGCCCTTGGGCGATATCAACACGTTCCGTGAGATACAGCTCGACATCCCCATCTGCGACGGACCTTTTAAACCATCGTGGGAGAGTATTGAGCAGAACTATCCCGGTACACCTGCGTGGCTACGCGAAGCGAAGTTTGGCATCTGGGTGCACTTCGGACCACAGGCTGCCGGAGAGAGCGGTGACTGGTACGCACGTAAACTATATAATGAGACGACGCCTGCCTATCAGAACCACCTGAAGCGCTATGGACATCCCTCAGAGGTAGGCTATAAGGATGTGCTAAATAAGTGGAATCCTGATAAGTTTGATCCGGAGGCATTGACAAAACTCTATCAGAAAGCTGGTGCCCGCTTCCTGCTGATACAGGGTGTGCATCACGACAACTACGACCTGTGGAACTCGCAGTACCAGCCTTGGAACTCAGTGAACATCGGACCCAAGCGCGACATGCTGCGCGAGTGGGCTGATGCCTGCTATAAGTACAATATGCGCTATGGCGTCACCTTCCATCACGAATATACCTGGTGGTGGTGGCAGACAGCTTTTGGTGCTGACACGAAGGGCGAAAAAGCCGGGGTGCTTTACGACGGACACCTGACCTTGGAGGATGGCAAAGGCAAGTGGTGGGAAGGCTACGACCCTCGCCTACTCTACGGCATCGACCTGCGTGAATATGAGGACGTTGACAAGAAAGCCCATTCGCCATGGTCACCTCCAAAGGACGGTATCTTGTGGAACCATCTGGACTACGCCCGTTGGTATGCCACACAGTGGGCCCTTCGCATGATGGACGTTACGGCCAATTACGATCCCGACTTCATCTATACCGACGGTACGATGGAAGGTCCGTTCTGTGGTAATGGTACGGGTACCTTTTATAAATGTAACGCGATGCCATTGGTGATGGCCGACTTCTACAACCGCACGCTGAAAAAACGCGGCGAGGTGAACACCTTTAGCATCGTGAAGTTCCGCCACCCGACAAACGGTACTGTGAACACCGCTGAGTTCGGATGGCCCGACAGCATCAACACCTCGCAGGCCTGGATGCGCGAAGGACCTGTAGGCGATTGGTTCTATGCCCCCGGATTTATCTACGATGCAGGCAGCGTCATCCGATATATCATCGAATCCATCAGTCGTGACGGTTGTGCCGCCCTGAACATCCCCATGAAGCCAGACGGAAGCATCGAGACTGCCTGCGAAACAATGCTTGAGGAAGTGGGTAAGTGGATGGATGTCAACGGCGAGGCTGTCTATGGCAGCAAGGCATGGACAACCTATGGCGAAGGCCCGCTCGACAAGAACGGCAAGATTCGCAAGCTGCCTGGTCACGCTCTGAAGGAACAGCATGCTAAATTCCCCTTCACCGCTCAGGACCTGCGCTTTACCGTAGGCAAGAACGGTTCGCTCTATGCTTTCTGCATGAAGTCGCCCGAAGCAGGTCAGAAAGTCACCATCAAGTCGATGGGAAAGAAGCAACTCAAGAAAGTCAAGAAGGTTTCCCTGCTGGGCTACAGTGGCAAACTGAAGTGGAAGCAGACGGCTGACGCACTCGAGATTACCGCTCCGGCAACCTTGCCGTTCCAAACTTCCGTCGTATTTAAAATGGACTAAGCTAACGATGAGAAAACAATTCTTGGTTATTTTTACTCTGCTGTCTGCAGGCATTTGTCGAACGCAGACGCTGCCAGACGCACTCTTTACTCATATCACCAGCGATGGCACCTACACGATGCTGGCCGACAAGGATAACCATATTGGTAGCGGTGAGCAAGTTGCTATCTCCAAAGAATTTTATATGGCACGACATGCCGTCAGCAACACTCAGTGGCAGCAATTCATCACGGCTACAGGCCGTCAGACTCCAAACTATTGGAGCGGTGGAGCTATTCCTGAAGGTAAGGAACAACACCCCGTCGTATGGGTGTCGGCCGACGAGGCGCAGGCTTATTGTCAGTGGCTGGGTACACACTATCCTGACTACGCCTT
>JAFPWS010000023.1 GCA_017412705.1 Prevotella sp. | reverse complement strand
CATCTTCTACCCCACCGTGGAGTCGACCAAGAACGGCATCACGAAGCCCGACATCCTGGCAGGCAAGTGGAACGCCTCGACCTACGTCAAGGCCATCCACATCCGCTTCCGCCCCGAGGGCACCACGGAGGACGACATCACCTCGCGCTCCTTCAAGGACCAGTGCGCGCTGACCACCTACGGCGTGGAGGAGAAGTTCGACCTCACCCCCACCGAGACCGACCCCAGCAAGAAGAAGTGGGGCAAGAAGGTGACTCCGCTGCAGGACTGGATTGCAGAGCAGAGTGCGTAAAGCCCCACAGCCCCCTCCTTCCTCCCCCCGAAGGGGGAGGTTTTTTATTGGCAGAGCGGAGTGCGTAAAAGCCCCACAGCCCCCTCCTTCCTCCCCCCGAAGGGGGAGGTTTTTTGTTGCAGAGCGGAGTGCGTAAAAGCCCCACAGCCCCCCTCCTTCCTCCCCCTGAAGGGGGAGGTTTTTTATTGGCAGAGCGGAGTGCGTAAAGCCCCCTCCTGCCACCCCCCGAAGGGGGAGGTTTTTTTGATGGCGGAACCTTTAACCTTTGACCGCTGGGGCCTCTTCATGTAAAGGTTACAAAGTTACAATAAGTGCCTTATTGAGCTGTTTTTCAACACTTCTCTATTTCAACTCCCGGTCGAAGAACTTCATGCACTGGCGGTACAGGTGGTGGCGGGTGTTGCCTCCGATGATGCTGTGGTTGCGGTTGGTGTATACCAGCTGCTGGAAGTCCTTGTCGGCCTGTACGAGGGCCTCGGCATATTCGGCGGTGTTGCGGTAGTGCACATTGTCGTCGGCCAGGCCATGACACAGCAGGAGTGCGCCGTGCAGCATGGGAGCAAGGAGCAGGGGGCAGTGGTCGTAGCCCGAGGGGTTCTCCTGCGGGGTGCGCATGTAGCGCTCGGTATAGACGGTGTCGTAGTAGCGCCACGAGGTGGGCGGGGCGATGGCGATGCCGGCGCGGAAGACTCCCCTACCCTCGGACATGGCCATCAGGGTGTTGAAGCCTCCGAAGGACCAGCCCCAGATGGCGATGCGCTCCTTGTCGACATAGGGCTGGCGGCCGAGCCACAATGCGGCCTCTGCCTGGTCGTGGGACTCCAGCTGGCCCAGCTTCAGGTAGGTACACTTCTCGAAGTCGGCTCCCCGTCCGCCGGTGCCCCGGTTGTCGACGCAGACGCAGATGTAGCCCTGCTGACAGAGCAGCTGCTCGAGGATGGCTCCCTGTGCGGCCATGCCGACATGCCAGGCGTTCTTCACCTGCTGGTTGCCGGGGCCGCCGTACTGATACATGATGACGGGATAGTGCTGTCGGGGATTGAAGTCGGCGGGCTTGACCATCCAGCCGTTCAGCGTGACGCCGTCGGCGGTGGTCAGCGTGAACAGCTCACGGCTGCCCAGGGCATAGCCTGCAAGCCTGGTGCGCAGGTCGTGGTTGTCTATCAGCGTTGCCAGCGTCTTGCCGGCACCTGTACACAGGGTATAGACGGGGGGCGTGTCGAGGTCGCTCCACGTATTGATGAAGTATTGGTAGTTCGTGCTGAAGACGGCTGTGTTCCACCCTGCCTTCTCGGACAGACACTCGCGCCTGCCGTCCTTGCGGGCCACCCAGACGCGCTGGTCGGTGGCTCCGTTTTCGTGCGATGCGAAGTAGGTGTTGCCCGTAGCCTCGTCGTAGCCGTAGACCTCGCTGACCTCGTAGTCGCCGTCGTCGACCTGGCGCAGCAGCTGGCCGTTCATGTTATACAGGTAGAGGTGCATCCAGCCGGTGCGGTCGCTGGGCAGCAGGATGTGGCGGTCTGTCAGCTGTATGGCATCGATGGCCTCCTCGCGGACATAGCGGCTCACCTTCTCCTCGACGACCTGCTTGCACACCGTAGACAGCGGGTTGCACAGGAAGATGCGCAGGCAGTCCTGATGGCGGTTCAGCGTGAAGGCTGCCACCTGGGTGGCGTCGGCTGTCATCTTCAGTCGGGCCACATAGCCGTCGGCATCGACGGGAAGCTTCAGCTGGCGTGTCTGCCGGCTGCCGATGTCGAAGCTCCACAGGGTGACCGTCGCGTTGTCCTGGCCGCTGATGGGGTACTTGTAGGTATAGAGGCCGGGATAGTCGGCATACTCGTTCAGCTCAGGCTCCAGTCCCTTGAAGAGCTGCATGGAGTACTGCCTGACCTTCGACTCGTCGTAACGCAGCCATACCAGCTGCTTGCTGTCGGCGGTAAAGACCATGGAGCGCGAGAGGCCGAACTCCTCTTCGTTCACCCAGTCGGGAATGCCGTTGATGACCTCGCGGGGGCGGCCGTCCTTCGTAATCTGCACCTCGGCGTTGTCGTAGAGCAGCTTGACGAGGAAGATGTTATTGTCGCGGACGAAGGCTATCTGCAGGCCGTCGGGCGAGAACAGGGGCGACTGCTGCGGACCGTTGTCGGACAGCAGAGCCAGCCTGTTGTTGCGTATCGTATATATATAATAGGTAGCGGTGAACGAGCGGCGATAGATGCGCTGCGTCTGCGTCTGGACGAGCAGCCGCTGGCCGTCGGGGCTCACGACATAGTCGTCGATGGCGGTCAGCTGCGCGCCCTTGGCTGTCGCAACGTCGAAGAGCACGCCGACCTCCTTGCCCGTCTTGAACGAGTACTTGACGATACGCCTGCCGTCGGCCGACAGCTGTGCATACGACTCCCCGTCGGCCATGGCCTGCATGGCAGCCATCGTCTCGCCACGGAATGCACCGTCGGCAATGTCCTTTAACTTCAGTTTACCGCCTGCCGTCAGGGTGATGGCCACCCACAGCGAGACTACTAATAATGCTATTCGCTTCATATCTGTATCGTTTTTTTTGATGTTTGTTTTTCTGATTCCATCTATGCCTGCTCCAACCACTGGGCACAGCTGTCGGCGCAACGCTCGCCGTCGACCCCAGCCGAGACGATGCCTCCGGCGTAGCCGGCACCCTCGCCGCAGGGGAAGAGGCCCTGCAGGCGGACATGCATAAGCGTGTCGGCAGCGCGAAGAATGCGGACGGGCGACGAGGTGCGTGTCTCAACACCTATCATCACGGCCTCGTTGGTCAGGAAGCCGTGGCTCTGCCGCCCGAAGACCTTGAAGCCCTCCTGCAGCCGGTGGCTGACAGGCTGTGGCAGCCAGAAGTGCAGGGGTGACGACAGGAGCCCGGGGGCATAGGAACTCTTGGGCAGGTCGTAGCTCAGACGACGGTTCACAAAGTCGGCCATGCGCTGGGCCGGTGCCGTCTGCCGGCGGTTGCCCTGCTGCCAGCAGTCGCGCTCCATCTGTTCCTGGAAGCGCATCACCCGCAACGGGTCGCTGCCCTCGATGTCCTCCGCACGGGTCTCCACCACCATGCCGGAGTTCGACCACTGCCCGCCACGATTGGAGGGGCTCATGCCGTTGACTACTATCTGCTCGCTGTCCGTAGCGGCAGGGATGACGAAGCCGCCGGGGCACATGCAGAACGAGTAGACGCCGCGCCCGTCGACCTGTGTGACAAAGGCGTATTCGGCGGCAGGCAGGTAGCGGCCTCGTCCCTGACGGGAGTGGTATTGCAGCTGGTCAATCAGCGCCGAGGGGTGTTCCAGGCGGACACCTACGGCAATGCCCTTGGCCTCGACCTCTATGTGCGCATCAGCCAGGTAGCGGTAGACATCGCGGGCCGAATGGCCTGTAGCCAGAATGACGGGGCCCATATATTCCTTGTTGGCTGCAAGACAGCCGACCACACGGTTGCCTTGCAGCAACAGGTGCGTCATCTTGGTCTGGAAGTGCACCTCGCCTCCCGAGCGGAGAATGGTGTTCCGCATGTTCTCTATGACGCGGGGCAGCTTGTCGGTCCCGATGTGCGGATGGGCATCAGCCAGGATATTGGCAGGGGCGCCATGCTGGCAGAACACGTTGAGTATCTTCTCTATGCTGCCGCGTTTCTTGGAGCGGGTGTACAGCTTACCGTCGGAATAGGCCCCTGCCCCACCCTCGCCGAAGCAGTAGTTGCTCTCGCTGTCGACCGCTTGTGTCTTGGCTATCAGGGCCAGGTCTTTCTTGCGCTCACGAACGTCCTTGCCACGCTCCAGCACAACGGGACGCAGGCCCAACTCTATCAGGCGCAGGGCAGCGAACAGGCCTCCAGGGCCGGCACCTACCACAACGACCTGGCGCGCCGTGCTGACATCAGGATAATGCGTCGGCACATACTCGTCGTCGGCAGGCATCTCGTTGATATAGGCCCGCACCTTCAGATTGACATAGACGGTACGCTGGCGGGCATCGATGCTGCGACGCAGGATGCGCAGGGAGTTCAAAGTACGCACATCGAAGCCGTACTCCCCGGCCACGTAGCTGCGGAGAGCCTGCTCGTCGGCGGCAATATGCGGCAGGACACGTATCTGATACTCGTTGACCATAGCTACTGACCCGAAGCTGCTTATTCCTTGAACATGTCGTCGATTTCCGCTATCTCGTCGTCGTCGAACCACTTGCACAGCTTCTCCTTGGCCTTGACCTGAATGCTGGGGTCGATGTCTGTCCACACCTTCTTCAGCACGAAGATGAGCACGCCCAGGTCGTCAGCCAGACCGGCGATGGGAATGGCGTCGGGCACAACGTCGAGCGGACTGATGAGGTACCCCAGGGCACCAATAATCATGGCCTTGTTCGTAGCGCTCACCTTGTCGCTCTGCAGCGTATAGTAGAGGATGAGGGCTGCATATACTAACTTAGCGCCGGCACGCTTGGCTATGCGGGCAATCTTTTCCGTGAAGTCCGTCTGTGAGAACTTGTTGGCATAACTCATGAAATCAGGTAATTCCATACTTACTCTTATTTAGGGTTTAACGTTTTTATGCTGTGAAGGGTTGCTGATGCGCACAATGCGGATTCCCGTAAACTTGGGATGCTTCTGCATATAGTAGCGCAGCGACATGGGCTCCTCTACCACCATGCGATGGATCTGCGAGGCATTGAGCAGGTGCAGGCCGTCGGCACGCCACACGGCAAAGCCCAGGTGGGCAATGTCCAGGCCAGGCTTGTTGGTGGTGATGGCTATGATGTCGCCATCCTTGACGGCCTTACGCAGCAGGTCCGTATTCTTGATGTCGGCCTTGGCAATGTAGCGGGCCGTCGTTCCCGTCAGCGTTTGCTCCTGACGGCGTATCTGAGGCACCAATTCAGGGTGGTTCTTCAGGGCCTTGTAAGCCTTCGGATGCTCACTCATATAGCTGACGGCTATCTGCTGCACAGCCGAGAAGGGCGGGTTAGGCTCCTGCACCTCGCTGACGAGCCGCATCCGGGCCTTGTCGGCTATCCAGTCGGAGAAGTAGTGCAGGCGTGAGGGATAGCCGTCCAGCCTGCCACCCCGATAGCGCAACAGACGGAGGGTCTCCACGTAGTCGGTCCAGCTGCGCTTGCCCTGCTGCAGGCAAAGCTTCAGGGCTGTCACGGTCTCAACGAACGTGGTGCAGTCCAGCTGACGGGTATTCACCACCAGCTGTTCCTCGTCGTTAACCTCCAGCGTATGAGCCACATAGGGCACTTCTATGAACTGGCGGGCCAGCGACAGCACGTCAACCTTTCTGCTACTCTGCTGCAACAGCCTGCAAACCGTCAGGCTGTCCTCGCGCTTATAGGTCACGGCAGTCTGGGCCGATAGCGTCTGCACGCAGCCCAGCATACCTATTACTATCATATATAGTAAGCCTTCCTTCATCTCTTTTTCTTCTTATACGGACCACGGGGCCCAAAGTTTAATCCGACATAGATATTCAGGTCGCCAAAGATGTTGTTGGTGGCAAAGCGCGACTTTCGGTAGTTGTAGGCACGGACAATGGCCGAAGCCCCCGCATACCACTTGGTATTGTTCCACACCAGGCCGAAACGTCCTATGCCGTCAATATTGAAGTTGTTCAGGTTGAAGCCCCGGGCGTTGTCGTTCTCGCTCTCACTATACGACTTCTTATAGCCCAAGGCCATCGACAGACTGGAACTGAACAGCCAGTTGCGGGCAAACACCCAGTTGTAGGCGTAGCCCACCGAGGCGCTGATGTCGCGATACTTGATGCTGTTGAAGTTGAAACCGCTGTCCAGCTGCACCTGACGGCCCAGCCGCTCCTTGGCCAAAGCCGCCAGACGCTCGTAGTCGAACTCGATGCTGTTGGTCAGGTAGCCCAGCCCTGCCATCCACGAGCCGCAGCTGACCTTCTGGCACGAACTCTGGGCAAAGGCTGCCGGGTAGGAGAAATGCTTGTAGTTGAAGATGTAGTACAGGTTCACACCCGTAATACTGACCTTCAGCCCGTCGAAGGAGACACCCTCCAGGGGCTTCGTGTTGACGCCCTTGCCCATGTTCACGCTGCGTATCTTGTAGTCGTTTACCGTACGGCGGTAAAAGATGTCGGCGCCGAAGCGGGCACTATAGATGCTGGCATCCAGCTCGAACTTGGGCGACTTGTTGAAGATGTTGATGTTGCGCAGGTCGATGGTGTATCCCAGGAATATCCAGCGCCATCCGAAGTACGGCCCCATGCGGACATCCAGCTGGGGCGAGAACGAGATAGACTGCCCGTCGGGACCCGTCGTGCTCAAGCGGTAATAGTCATAGGTAGTGACAGACTGCAGCATCAGGGCCCAGTTGTAGTGCTGCGGCTCCACATAGGTGGTGTCCTGATCGCTGAAGCTGTCTATCAGGCGTTTCAGCCAGCCTTCCTTCTTAGGCTGCTGAGCCGCCAGCGAGTCACTTTGCGTGTCTGCGGCCCATGAGGTGAGGGACATCGTCATCGTCAGCATCAGTATCGTCAACAACCTACGCATCAGCTCAGAATTTACCTAAGATACGGTCCAGCACCCAGTTGACAGGAGTAGCCGACTCGCCCGTGCTGTCGCACAGGCTGATACCCTGCAGATGTTCTATCACGTTCTTGATAAGCGGAGCCTGCACATAAGGCGGGTTAGGCACGGCAAAGCTCTCCTCACCACGACTGGTATGCAGGCGGATGGGCTGGTAGTCAAAAACGGAGAACGACACCGAGCCGCGGTCCCCTATCAGGTCTATGCGGTCTTCACGTGCCGACTCATGGGCCACAAAGCACCACGACCCGGAGCCTGCCAGGCCGTTCTCAAACTCAAAGCAGGCACTTACCGTGTCCTCGGCCTTATAGAGTCCGCCACGATTGACGCAGATGCCCCGGGCCTCTACAATGACGCCGAACAACTGCTGCAAGTAGTCCAGCTGGTGGGGAGCCATATCGTAAAAATAGCCGCCGCCGGCAATGTCGGGCTGGACACGCCAGGGCAGCTCTCCATTAGGTGCATAGTCCACGTCACGAGGAGGTACGGCAAAACGTACCTGCACATTGACAACCTTGCCAATAACGCCACGCTCCACTATCTCCCTGACCTTCTCGAAATAAGGCAGACGTCTGCGGTAGTAGGCTACGAAACAGGGCATCCCCGTCTGCTCCGATACGCGGTTGATGCGGGCACAGTCCTCATAGCTCGAGGCCAGCGGCTTCTCCACATAAACAGGTTTGCCTGCCTTCATGGCCATAATGGCATAGGTGGCATGGCTCGACGGTGGCGTGGCAATATACACGGCATTGACCTCCGCATCGTCTATCAGTTCCTGGGCGTCAGTATACCATCGGGAAATCTTGTGGCGCTCGGCATAGCTGCGAGCCTTACGCTCGTCGCGGCTCATCACCGCAACAACCTTCGAGCCTTCTATCTCCGAGAAAGCCGGTCCGCTTTTCTTCTCTACCACCTCACCACATCCGATGAAGCCCCATTGAATTAATTTCATTTCGTGTGCAAAGTTACGAAAAAGCGAGAGAAACACCAAATTTATTTGAGTATTTCCGAGTGCCGGGTAAGTTCGTGCATTTGCATAAAGTTACGAAAAATTGAGTGAAAAGCAAAAGAAAAGCTTGCTTTTATTTTCTTTTCCGAAACGGAGTAACTTCTCCAAAGGGGAAAATGTTACAAAAAACTCTTAACTTTTATCTTGTAACTCTTAACTTTTTCGTATCTTTGCACCATTAAACAACAAAACAATGGAAAAACAACAAGATATGACACCTCTGAAAGCCCGCAGCTACCGTAGCGTGCTGACTACCGGCTTCAAGCTGTATATGGAGAAGTTCCGCCAGTTTTTCAAGGCCTCATGGCTCATGGCACTACTCCTGGCCCTCGTCTTCGGCACCGTTGCAGCCCTGCTGCTGCTGATGTACCCCGCCAGCATGCGGGCATTCATCCTACTACTCTGCATGCCATTGGCCATCCCCGTGGTCTATGCCCTGCTGCGAAAGGCGCTGAGGCGACATCGTGACTTCTGGTACTCCACAAAAGGCAGTTTCGCCCTGCGCCTGCGCCATTGCGGATTGCTGCTCATCGTGCTCTTTGCCAGCATCCTGCTGGTACTGCTGGCCAGCTGCGTGGTACTCATACCGGCAGGCATCCTCTGTCTGGCCAACCAGGCTGCCCTGCAGGGAATGATGATGGGCGACCCATCGGGAATGCCGTCCTACATGACATGGCTCACCCTGGGCACCTTCGTGCTGACAGCCTTCGCCCTGTTCTACGTCAGCCAGGTGCTGCTCATACACTACTACTATGCCTGCGGCTCCATTGAGGCCAGGGAGGCAGAGCGACAGAAACAAAAACAGCTGATACAATCCATATGAAGAAGATATTATTCATCGACCGCGACGGAACCATCATCCGTGAGCCGCAGGACGAGCAGATTGACGCCTTCGAGAAGCTGCACTTCGTAGCCCGCGCCATCTCTAACCTCGTCTTCCTGCGCCAGCATACCGACTACCTGTTTGTCATGGTGTCAAACCAGGACGGTCTGGGCACCCCCTCGTTCCCCGAGGACACCTTCTGGCCTGTCCATAACTTCATACTCGACACGCTTAAGGGCGAAGGCGTCGTGTTCGACGACATCCTCATCGACCCCCACTTCCCCGAGGACAACGCCCCTACCCGCAAGCCCAACACCGGACTGGTGCGGAAATACATGGACAACCCCGAGTACGACATTGCCAACAGCTACGTCATCGGAGACCGCGACACCGACCGTCTGTTTGCCGAGAACATCGGCTGCAAGTTCCTGCAAATATCCGAGAACCCTGAAAGCGCCGGGAGCACATGGGACCAGGTGGCAGCCATAGCCTTTGGCGGAGAGCGTACCGCAGAGGTACGCCGCACCACCAAGGAGACCGACATCTACGTCAAGGCAGACCTCGACGGCAACGGACATTGCGACATAGAGACCGGCTTGGGCTTCTTCGACCACATGTTGGAGCAGATAGGCAAGCACGGCATGATAGACCTCACCATACACACCAAAGGCGACCTGCACGTCGACGAGCACCACACCATCGAGGATACCGCCCTTGCCCTGGGCGAATGTCTGCTCAAGGCACTGGGCGACAAGCGTGGCATAGAGCGCTACGGCTACTGCCTGCCCATGGACGACTGCCTGTGCTCGGTGGCCCTCGACTTCGGAGGACGCCCCTGGCTGGTGTGGGACGCCGAGTTCCAGCGCGAGAAGATTGGCGAGATGCCTACCGAGATGTTCCTGCACTTCTTCAAAAGCCTGAGCGACGCTGCCAAGATGAACCTCAACATCCGTGCCGAAGGCCAGAACGAGCATCATAAGATAGAGGGCATCTTCAAGGCCCTGGCACGCTCACTCAAGATGGCCGTACGCCGCGACATATACCACTACGAGCTGCCTTCCACCAAAGGCGCACTATAAGGAGAGCGACATGAGAGACAAGGAAGCACTACGAGAGGGGCTGAAAGCCAGTCCGACCATGAAGAGATGGTTAGACCGTCTCATCATGAACCAGCGCGACGCCCGCCCCCGATGGTACATCCGCCTGCTGGCACCCCTTTACCAGCACCGTGGACGCGGCTCCAAGATATACCGCAGCGCACGTCTGGACACCCCGCCCTACCGCCGCTTCTGGCTGGGAAGGCGCAGCGTCATAGAGTCCTACTGCTGCGTGAACAATGCCGTGGGCGACGTCACCATTGGCGACTACACACGCATCGGCATCCATTGCACCGTCATAGGCCCTGTCTGCATAGGCAGCCACGTCAACCTGGCACAGGGCATAACCGTGACGGCCCTGAACCATAACTTCGCCGACTGCTCGCGCCGCATCGACGAGCAAGGCATCAGCACCCGGCCCGTAGTCATTGGCGACGACGTGTGGATAGGTGCCAATGCCGTCGTCCTGCCTGGCGTCACCATCGGCAAGCATGCCGTAGTGGCTGCCGGCGCCGTTGTCACCAAGGATGTGCCCGACTACACCCTCGTAGGCGGAGTCCCTGCCAGAGTCATCAAACAGCTGAAGCCCACCGCCAGCTGCTAACTGCCAAAAACCAACTGTCAACTGCTAAAAGCCAACTGCTATGAAAATAGGAATCGAGGCACAACGCATCTTCCGTAAGAACAAGCACGGCATGGACTATGTCGTACTGCAGGAGATTCGCGAGCTGCAACAAATAGACAAGGAGAACGAGTACTTCGTCTTCGTCAAGCCTGGCGAGGACCCTTGTGTGGAGAGTACTGGCAACGTACACATCATCGAGCTCAAATGCCCCTCCTACCCGCTCTGGGAACAGTGGGCCCTGCCGCGTGCCGCCAGGCACTATGGCGTAGACCTGCTCCATTGCACCAGCAACACCGCGCCCATCTGGTGCAACATCCCACTGGTGCTGACGCTCCACGACATCATCTTCCTGGAGCCACGCGACAAGCAGAACCACTCGCTCTACCAGAACATGGGATGGCTCTACCGCCGACTCGTCGTGCCGCGCATCCTCGACAAGTGCCGCCGCATCATCACCGTGTCGAACTTCGAGATGGAGAACATCATCGCCAAGCTACAGATACCCCGTCAGCGCATGGCCATGATCTACAACGGCTACAACGACTGGTTCAAGCCACTCGACAACTGCCCCCTGCCTGACGTCATCAGCCAAAAGCTGACACCCCACGACTACTTCTTCTTCCTCGGCAATACCGACCCCAAGAAGAACACCGAGCGCACGCTGGTGGCCTACTCCAAATACCTGGACCGCTCTGCCGCCAAGCGCAAACTGCTCATGGCCGACCTCGACCCCGAATACCTCAACGGCATCATAGAGCGCAACCGCATCGACAACATACGCCCCAACATCGTCATGCCGGGCTACATCGTCAACAGCGACCTGCCTTCCATCTATAACAACGCCTTCGCCTTCCTCTACACCTCGCTGCGCGAGAGCTTCGGCATACCCCTGTTGGAAGGCATGGCCTGCGGCGTTCCCGTCATTACCAGTAACACGTCGTCCATGCCGGAGATAGGAGGTCCTGACGCCATTCTCGTCAATCCCGAGAGTAGCGACCAGATAGCCGACATGATGCTGCGCTTAGAAAGCGACGCAGCCTTCTATCAGCAACAGAAACAAATAGGATTAGAACGTGCCAAGCTGTTCTCATGGAGAAAAACGGCAGAACAGCTGCTGGCCCTATACCAACGTATCAAATAAATCGAGCGAGAGGTCCTGCTGGGGCTTCTTCTCTTCCTCCTCCTGGGGCTGTTGCTCGTCGCTGAACTGGAGCATCAGCTGCCGGGCATCCTTGGACCCTTTCGTGTTCAGACGGTAGTAGCCGCGCCGCCCCGTGCGCTCTATAAGGGACTGGCCGGACCTCGAGTTGCGCAACAGATACTGCTGTACGTAGTGCCTGATTTCCTCGTAGTCAGGCTGAAAGAAGAGCGTACAGTTCATGTTGTAGACGTGCTTCGCTATCGTCTGCACGCCCATGCCGCCGACACCTGCCACGGTAAGCATCTTCAATATCTGTTGGTCGTAGACTGTCATTTGTTTTCAACTATTCGCCACAGGCTTTTAGCGAAAAAAAGACCGGTATGCCTTAGCAGCTTACCGGCCCTTTTATGCTTCTTTTTGATTTGATTATGCAAGTGTAATCTTCTCGTCAGCAGCAGCGAGCTTACCCTCCTTGAAGAGCCAGCCCAGACCCAGCAGAGTCTCCTCCTCGCTAATCTTAGCAGCCTTGGCAATCTCCTTAACGGTCAGAGCCTTCTCAGCTGCAGCCAGTGCCTGATAAACATCACCAGCCTTGAAACCTGCATTCTCAGCGTTCACAACGGCAACCTTTGCAGCAGCCTTCTTAGGAGCAGCAGCCTTCTTTACGGTTGTCTTCTTAGCCTCTTCTGCCTTGGGAGCAGCGGCCTTCTTTGTAGTTTTCTTTTCTGCCATAGTTCTTTAAAATTAATACTCTATTGAAATAGAATTTATTATCTCTTTTTTTTTGACGGTGCAAAATTAAAAACTTTTCAGAAACGTTGTTACCGCAAACAATGGCTTTTTCCGTTTTTTGTTGTTATTCTTGACGTAAATCAATAAACTACTCTGCCAAACGGACCTCTAACTGCAATTCTTCCAGCTGTTTAGGGTCGAGTTCGCCGGGTGCGTCCAGCATCACGTCACGCCCGCTGTTGTTCTTCGGGAAAGCAATGCAGTCGCGGATGCTGTCCAGGCCTGCCATGATGCTCACGAAGCGGTCCAGACCGAAAGCCAGACCTGCATGGGGCGGTGCACCATACTTGAAGGCGTTAATCAGGAATCCGAACTGAGCCATGGCCCTCTCCGGCGTGAAGCCCAGAATCTGGAACATCTTCTCCTGCAGCTTGCCGTCGTGGATACGCAGCGAGCCGCCGCCCACCTCTATGCCGTTGCAAACGAAGTCATAGGCCACGGCACGAACCTTCTCCGGTGCGCTGTCCAGCAAGGGGATGTCGTCGGGGTTAGGCAGCGTGAAGGGATGGTGCGTAGCCATCAGGCGCTGCTCCTCGTCGCTCCACTCGAACAGGGGGAAGTCCACAATCCACAGACACTTGAACACGTTCTTGTCCCGCAGTCCCAGACGGTCGCCCATCTCCAGACGCAGCGTACACAGCTGCGTGCGTGTCTTGTTGGCCTTGTCGCCACTCAGTATCAGCACCAGGTCGCCGTCCTTGGCACCCGTAGCCTCCTTCAGCCTGGCCCAGACCTCAGGGGTGTAGAACTTATCGACAGACGACTTCACCGTGCCGTCGCCGTTGTACTTCACATAGACCAGCCCCTTGGCACCCACCTGAGGACGTTTCACGAAGTCCGTCAGCTGGTCCAGCTGCTTACGGGTATAGTCGGCACAGCCAGGCACCACGATGCCGCCAATGTACTCAGCCTCGTTGAACACCGGGAACTCACCCGTGCCCTTCAGCACGTCCATCAGCTCCACAAACTCCATGCCAAAGCGCAGGTCGGGCTTGTCGGAGCCAAAGCGTCGCATGGCCTCGTGCCACGTCATGCGCTCCAGCTTAGGCAGCTCTACGCCACGCACCTCCCTGAACAGGTGGCGGGCCAGGTCCTCGAAAATCTCCAGCACATCCTCTTGGTCGGCAAACGACATCTCGCAATCTATCTGTGTGAACTCCGGCTGACGGTCAGCACGCAGGTCCTCGTCGCGGAAGCACTTCGCTATCTGGAAGTAGCGGTCAAAGCCGCTCACCATCAGCAGCTGCTTCAGCGTCTGCGGGCTCTGGGGCAACGCATAGAACTGGCCCGGATTCATGCGCGAAGGCACCACGAAGTCGCGGGCACCCTCGGGTGTCGAGCCAATCAGGATAGGCGTCTCCACCTCAATGAACTGCTTTGAGTCCAGGAAGTTACGAATCAGAATCGTCATTCTGTGGCGCAGCTCCAGGTTCTGGCGCACGCAGTTACGGCGCAGGTCCAGATAGCGGTACTTCATGCGGATGTCGTCGCCGCCGTCCGTATTGTCCTCAATGGTGAATGGCGGCGTCTGGCTCTCGCTCAGCACGTTCAGCTGCTCGGCCAGAATCTCAATGTCACCCGTAGGCATCTTCGAGTTCTTCGACTGGCGCTCGCTCACCGTACCCTTCACCTGGATACACCACTCACGCCCCAGCTTGTTAGCCTGCTCACACAAGGCAGCGTCCTTCGACTCGTCAAACACCAGCTGCGTCAGACCGTAGCGGTCACGCAGGTCGACGAACGTCATGCCGCCCATCTTTCTCGTTCTCTGCACCCATCCGGCCAGCGTCACCTGCTGTCCGGCATTGGCAAGCCTCAGCTCGCCACAAGTATTCGTTCTATACATTATTTATATATATTGTTTCTTTCGAGCTGCGAAGGTACGAATAAGCGGGCAAAATACAAAATAAATTTCGATTTATTTTCATTTCCCCGCAAAAGTAGCCCCAACAAACCTATAGTTTCTCGGTAGGAAACTACCAGTTTCTCGGTAGGAAACTACCAGTTTCTCGGCATGTAACTATTGTACCCTCTACACCTAACTGACATGGGCGCTCTTATTGTCCTTTGGTGATACCGCCTACCACGTCGTCATTGTCAATGCTGTGCTCGGTTTTCTTCACGCTTGCCTTGAGAGAGCCGAAGCGCCAGGTCAATGAGAGGCTAAACGACTGGGCGCGGTTCCAGGACTTCTGATAATCATGGTAGTCGCCATTCACAACTTCAGCCTCCATTGTCCACTGTTTGTTGAACGGAGCATTGGCTCCCAAGCGAACGGACAGTCTGTCGTCTTTCAGGAAAGAGCGCTGCAGCGAGAAGTAGTAACCAAACCATGAGTGCTGCATAGAATAGACGCTGTTGGGACTGCGCCCTATCTTGCCATAGGAACTCAGATAGAGTTGCAGCTTCCAGGGCAGCTTCTGCGTCACATTGGCATAATAATTGTCTGACCACCCAAAGGTTCGATAGCCCAGAATGGGATTCTCATAGTGGTCATAGTGCAGATTGTTGTTGATGACGATGGTCGTTCCGTCAAACGGTCGCCATTGTACATACTGCTCAAAGCCAAAACGACGGTATCGCAGGATGTTGTCGTAGGTCAGATAGCGGACATTGTCTTGTGCCGTCTGAATGGAAGCTATGCCGCCATTGCTGAACCTGTAGCTTGGAGCGAGTTGCAATGTCAGGCGTTTGCCGATGTACATGTAGATGAGAGAAATGCTCTGTGAATGGGAGCTGACCAGCAACGGGTTTCCCTGATGCACCACACTTGGCGAGGTGACAACGGCCGGATTCAGATACGAGATACCGGGACGGTTGATGCTGGTGGTATAGTTCAGCTTCAGCGACTGCGACTCCGCCAGCTGATACTTCAGGCTGGCCTGTGGCACCCAGTCGTTCAGGCGGTGACTAAACGTGGGACTGCTACCGTCAGGATAACTGCCCCGCATATAGCTGTACTCATAGCGCAAGCCTGCACGGGCCGACCATTTTGCTGTGTTGTAGATGTAGTCGGCATAGCCTGCCAAGACGCGGGTGGTGTGATTGAAAGGATTGTCTGTTGCAGGCAGACTGCCTCGAAAGTCCTGGGTGTTGTGACTGTTATTACTTCGGTCTATGTATTTCGCTCCAATCTCTACCTGATGACCCTTCCCGAGAGGACGCAGCCAGTCGGCTTGCAGGGTATGTTCCGTAAACCGCTCACGCTCGGTCTGCAGACTGCCACTATAAGGAAACGGCGCATTCAACAAATCGGTATAGGTATTCTCTTGGTCGGTATGTTGACGCGTCAGGGCGAGCATGTACGAGAGAGTGAACCGCTCGCCCTTCAGCCGCGTCTTATGTTCATAGTCCAGTCTGCCGTTCCATGAATGATGACTGTATCCTGGCATCCAATAGTGATTGCCGAAACTGTAAACGGGCTGACCTGTAGCACCACTCAGGCTTTGCTGACCATCGCCCTGTACGTTCAGTTTGTAGAAATAGCCGCCAAACGAGGCTGACAGCAGGTTGAGAGAGTCCAAGTCATAGCTGGCATTGAGATTGGCGTAATGGATATCGCCAGGATTACCGCCTGCGGACTTGGCTGACAAATGATTACCTGTTTCAAGAAAGGTTCGCTCTGTAACTTGGCTGTTCTCTGTACCCCTCGACGACATTCCCCCATAGCCATAATCAACAGAGAGCAGCAGCTTGCCCATCTGTCCTGTCAGCGAGGTGTAGAGATTGGTATTGTTCAGCGAGGTATAGCTGGCAGATACCACACCCGTAATGCCGTCGAGCTTCGAACCGTCCATCATGACGATGTTCAGGATGGCATCCACACCCTCGGCATCCTCGCGGGCTCCAGGGTCTGTAATGACTTCGATGCGTTTCACCATCGAGGCAGGCATCGACTTCAGCACCTCCTTGGCATTCTTCGACAGGTTGGGGTCGTAGTGTCCGTTCTTATAGATTTTATAGTTGCCGTTGCCTTTCACCGTGATGTTGTCCTCGCCATCCACAGTTACCATTGGCACCTTGCGCAGCATGTCCAATACGGTCTGCGTCTTCGACTCCCCATCAGCCTGCACGTCGTAGCCTATGCGGTCGATGTCTTGCTTGATGAGTTGGCGCTGTGCCTTGATTTCCACTCCTTCCAGCTCCTTGTTCCATGCAATGGAGTCGTTCTTGACACTTGTTGAATCACTCTGTGTCTGGGCCAGTAATCCCCCTGCTTTCACCACCATCAGTAGTGAAAGGCACGCTATTCTCAGATGTTTCATTGGGTATTAATTTCCTAACCGTTTGATGCTCATATCAAACAATTGCTTGATAAACTCGTCTTTTGTGCTCGTTTTGAGTTTCGCAATCTCCAGGGCCACCATCTTCTTCTCGTCGGCATCCAACATGCCTGCGTTCTTGCAGAGCTTGTAGATGTAGGTGGCATAATGGCTGGAAGCATTGCCGTCGGGCTTCTTCAAGAAGAGGTTCTTGTAAGTATTGAACTCGCTGAGCCATGATTCGGGGGATTTCGTGCGGGTTGAAATAAGAGAATCTATGTTAATGTCATTGAGACCGTTTATATTGTCATTTATCAAATCAGAGATCCCCTCAAGATTTAAGGCGTTTCCATTGATTTTGATGCTTTTAAGTTTAAATTTTGAATCGCGCGATTCAGGACGCAAGGCGTAAGTTACAGCCAGGCGAACCTTAGTCTTTTTTGCCTTCTCAACCCACTCCAATGCGTAAGCATAGCGATAACGCTTATCAGGATCGTCCTTATCAGCAAAGCAGGCATAGATGTAATCTGAACCCTTCATAGAGCCAATAGACACTGACGAATGCTTGCCATCGCCAACAAAGAGTGTGACTGGAGCAAGACCCATTGATTCAAAAAGACTTGAGAAACTATCTGTTTCTGCATCTTCGCCATCTTTCTGACGAATGCCGGAATTGACTGAATAAGCATTCTTCTTATCTTTATCGAAAGCCTTACGGATATCATTCAGGCGCTCGAGTGCTGAGCTAGAGCTGATAGTAAGGTCGTAAACATCGGCCATAGCCGTCATACGACCAGTCTCAGGGTCGCGATCAAGCACGTGACGTGTCTTGTTTTCAGTAATCTTGTCATTTAGCAGGGCATCGAATGCTTTCTGGATGTTCTGCTGTGCCATAATGGTTGAGGGCATGGCCAACAACATGGCTGCGAGGATAAAGTTCTTACTCTTCATATGCAATTAATTTTTCTTGTTCGTTAATATATACTATGGTACCATCTTCCTGCATCACTGGTATGTAGCCGTAGGCAGCCATCTGGGCATTAAGCAACTCCATTTTAGCCTTGGTTTGCTCTGCTTGTGCCTTGGCTTGCTCCACCTCGGCCATCAGGGCGTATGCCTTGTCGTAGTCGTGAATCGTTGGCTCTGACTTACGAAGACTGCGCTTCTTGGCCTTTACGGGCTGCTGTGGTTCCGCTGTCTGTACAGGCTGGGCCGTAACGGTATCAGTGGGAGCAACAGTCTGCTGGCTTGTGGTATCCGCCTGAGCCGTGAGCGACGCTGTGGGCACCAACTCTGTCTGACGAGGTGGAACAGCCAGGTACAGCACGCCTGCTACTACAGCAGCGGCAGCAATGCTCCACACCATCCAACGGCGATTGCGCGTCTTTGGCTGAGGTGCCATCGCCTCTATCTCCTCAAACAGCTGCTGATAGCAGAGCCATTCCTCGGGGATGTCCTTACTGCGGAAGTACTGGCTCAGAATGGCCTCTTCGTCGAGCGTTGAAGTGCCGTCCATATACTTGTCGAGCAAGTTGGCTATGTATTCTTTAGTGTACTGTATCATAAGTTGTTTCTACGTTTAATGTCTTCTAATAACGATTTTCTTGCCCTTGCTAACAGCGTGCTTACCGATGTGGTTTCGATGCCTAGCAGTTGGGCTATCTCTTCGTGAGTTTTGCGCTCCACTTGTCGCATATATAATAAGGTGCGCTGTGTGGTGGGCAGTTGCTCCAGGCGCTTCGTCAGCCATTGGTCGTCCTCCTTCATCTCCAGCTGTTCGTGGGGACTTGCGGTTATGCTGACCGTTATCGCCTCATTCAGCGCCTCTGGTTTTCGCCGTCGCTTGTGGTTTATCAACAGGTGCCGAGCCATCAGTGTCGCCAGTGCCTCGATGGAGTCGTAGCGTTCCAGCTCGTCGCGCATCTGCCACAGACGGAGCATCACATCCTGTGCGATGTCCTCTGCCTCTTCCCTACCCGCTCCGCAGCTCATGCCCACGCTGAGCGCCTTCTCTCGCCACGTGCGGGCCTGCTGTTCGAATGCCGTTTTATCCATCTGTTTTTTAGCGCTGTACACTTATTAGACACACAAGCCTGCCAAAACCAAACTTCTTTTAGCATATTTTAATTAATCTCATCTTCTGCGCAAGATGCCAACGATGATCAGCAGGTAGCCCGCCAGACATAACATGGGCGCGATGACTATTCTCTGGGCAGAGAAGATATCGGGGTTGAAAGACTGTTCTGTTCCTGGTCCGGACATCAGGATATAGCCTTTGACAATGAGAACACAGGACGCCATAAAAATCTTATTTGATGTGGTTTTCATATTGCTTGACATATTGATGGTAGATTTCGTTTCTTTCAAATTGTACGGCCATTGACAGGGCCTGCTGCATGGTCTGCATCCATGTGAGCTGGGTGTAATGAGAGCCTAAGCGACGTGAGGGGTTGATGGTCTCTATCCACGAAAGCCACTCTTCTGAGCGGCGCAACAGACTGTTGACGATTTCGTCACCCTGTTTGGGGTGGTTGGTCTGATAATAACAACGAGCCATCGAAAGGGCTGCATCCGTATAGGGCACGTTTTCACGCGGCATCTCCTTTTGCCATTTCCGGCATACGTCCAACGCACGCTTGGTGTCACCTTGCTGCAGCAGCGAGTCAATGAGTATGCCCAAGACAAGCTGGTGCGTATTGGACATATGTCTGACGTCTTCGTCCACATAGATTCCCTCCGTGCTCAGACCGCCATAACGAAAACGATGCATAACGTTTTCATAGAGTCGATCCACATCTACCCTCTGACCTGCAGCCTCTGAAGACACACGGTAGGCGAGGCCCTCTAGGACCAAGTGCTCGCGAAGGAATGAAAGCATATCGGAACCCATGCTAATAGAAAGGTATACGGGGCGGCTCCAATCTGCGTGAGACAACATCTCAAGCACCATCAACTCATTCTTGTATATAGCCTTTTTGCCTTGGAGAGAAATGACCATATCGCCAATCGTAACGCTGTCTGAAGGTATACACTGCATATCCGGCTCGTCGCTGAGCACCCATTTACGAATGATGTTCTTCAGTTCGAAAGGTTTTTCACCTAAAAGCTCTTTTGCCTCGCTGGGGTGCTGAACCATCAATTGCATCACTTCTGATTTCAATTCCGGTCGGACGGGGATGTACTCACGCCTACCCTCCTGATAGTCCTCATGCCGCCAGCTGATGGGCAAGGCAGGAGAGTCGTAGGCCGGCCGCTTCATCTGGTCGATATACCAGTCGGTCTGCAGATACTCCATATTGACGTCACGCGTGTCTGTCCTTACGCCCTCCACCTCATGGTTATACCAGAGCGGGAACGTATCGTTATCGCCATTCGTCAGGATGACGGGATGTCCTTCGCGCTGCATGCTCTCCAAATAGTTGGCACCAAAGTCGCGACAGGTGTAACGACCTGAGCGGTCGTGATCATCCCATGTCTGACTCGCCATCTGCAAGGGAACGAGAAGGGCAAGGGGCGCAAGTTTCTTGAGGTATGCCGCCCCCAGACCTATCCAAATGGCAAAGGCATAGAAAGAACCAGCATAGGCATAGTCTCGTTCACGCGGCTGTAGCGGTGTCTGATTGAGGTAAACCACGATGGCAAGGCCAGTCATCAAGAACAGCAGAGTGACAATCCATAGTTGCTGCCTGCCCTCATGGCCTTTACGCCATTGCCATATGATACCTGCTAAACCAAGTAACAGCGGCAAGGCAAAGAACACATTGCGGCCTTTATTCTGTGCCAGGTCTGACGGCAGTTTTGATGTGTCACACCCTAGTAGCCAGTCGTCTATACATCGGAAACCTGTAATCCAGTTGCCGTGTTCCACTTCACCATGCCCTTGGATGTTGTTCTGTCGTCCCACGAAGTTCCACAGGAAGTAGCGCCAGTACATGAAGTTTACTTGATAGGAGATGAAGAAGCGCAGGTTTTCTGCTACAGTAGGAAGGTTGCCTTCCTTCCTGACTCCACCCATCCAATCCACGTAGGCTTTGGCGTGACGTGCAGAGTGCATGCGTGGGAAATACATGTTCTCCTTATACCGATATTTGATGTCGTGACGTATGACTTCATATTGCTGCTTCGCAGAGTCTGCAAAAGGACGGTAAACGGCCTTCCCCTCCTCTTGCACCGGAACAAGATATTCGCCCACGGGTTCCCGTTCCACCTCGCTACAATACGCAGGCCCGTAAAAGAGCGGTGTGTCCTCATATTGCTCGCGATTCAGGTAACTGCCCAAGGCGAAAACGTTGCCTGGGGCGTTCTCACACATCGGCATATTGGCATTGGCCCTAATAAGGATGACACCATAACTGCTATAGCCTGCCAGTATCATCATGATGCAGGCCAGCGACAATTTGAGCAATCTCGTTTTTACCTTGTAATATGCTACAATGAGTGCGGTCGTAAGCAAAATGATATAGACGACAAGTCCTACGTTGTAAGGACAACCCAGCAAGTTGGTAAACAACAGCTCTGCCCAGCCTCCAATCTTTACCACACCAGGAATAATGCCATAGAGGATGACGCCCACCAGCGAAGCCCCCGCTACCAATGTCTTCAAAATGCCCATCGGCGTAATACGCTTGGTCTGGCGGAAATACACCACAAACGACATAGCAGGCAGGCTGAGCAGGCAGAGCAAATGGACACCAATGGACAGACCTGTGATATAGGCAATCAGGATAATCCATCTTTCGCTGCGTGGATTGCCATATTCGCTTTCCCACCTAAGAATCAGCCAAAACATCAAGGCCGTCAGGAAACTGGAGAAAGCGTACACCTCGGCCTCGACTGCTGAAAACCAGAAAGTATCGCTGAAAGTATAAGCCAAGGCTCCGACAACTCCGCACACCTCGATGGCGATGACATTCGAGAAGGTCAGCGCATCGCCTGTAGGACCCATCAGCTTTTGGGCAAGATGCGTAATGGTGAGGAACAGGAAGAAGATGCAGCCCGCGCTCAGAAGGGCAGATAGCAGGTTGACCATCATGGCCACATGAGCGGTGTCGCAGGCAAACTGAGAGAAAAGGTTAGCTACCAGCATGAAAACAGGTGCTCCTGGCGGATGGCCAATTTCCAGCTTGTAGCCACAAGCAATAAATTCAGGACAATCCCACAGACTGGCCGTCGGCTCTATAGTCAGTCCGTAGACAATGGCGCTGGTGGCAAACATGAGCCACGCCGTACAGGTGTTGATTCTTTGGAATGTTGTTTGTTGCATGATGCTTCGCTTGAATTTTTCGGCAAAGGTACCAACAATCGCGTTATTGGGCGAAAAAGAAGTCTGACATTTGTCTGACATTTCTGTCTGGGTATGGCACGCAATCGGAAATAAATGCTATCTTTGCACAGGAAAAGTAAAGAAACGAGACGCTTCCCGCCAAAAAAGAGCCCCTGCCTTTCGACTTTTGCTTTCCTGCATCGTATACTAATTAAAGAGCAGACACCAGCAACAGAGTATGATACAGACAGACAGCGAAATCATCACACGATGCCAGCGCGGCGACAAGGCCGCGTTCCGCGAGGTAGTGCAAAGCTACCAACGCATGGTTTTCTCGCTATCGCTGAAGATGCTGGCTGACGAGGAAGAGGCGAAAGACGTGGTGCAGGAAACCTTTATCCGAGTATGGCAAGGTATCAGAAGCTACGACCCTCAGAAGCCATTCAAAACCTGGCTATACACCATAGCCACACGACTGTGCCTGGACCGGCTGAAACGCCAGAGACCTGTTGTTCCCCTGCCTGACGATGAGCGCACGCTTCACCGTTTCGCCTCTGACGACAACAGCCAACGGCAAATGGAAAACGCTGAATGGGCAGCCATCGTGCGACTGCTGGCTGAGGGACTGAGCGAGAAACAGTGCATTGCCTTCTCCCTCTGCCAACTCGAAGGGCTCTCCCCGCAGGAGGCTGAAGAGATGACCGACATGGACGCCCGACAGCTGAAAAGCAACCTGTATGTGGCCCGGCAAACCATACGTAAGCGACTAAAAGATTTAGGATATGAAGAGAATTGACGACATATTGACCCAACTGCAACAACAGCAGCCAGACGTCATCAACCCCGACGAGCTGACAGACCGCATCATGGACAGTCTGCCCGATATGGATGTGTTACCCATGGACGACGGTCCGGAAAGAAAGTCTGCCAAACGAACCAGACTCTACATCTACTCGGCTATAGCGGTTGCTGCCGGTGTCCTGCTGCTCCTGACACTCAATCTGAATCCAGACATAAGGCAGGACGAGACCATATCCAGTAGCGAAAAAGTCCGCCCTGTACGGAAAAGGAGTCCACTCAGCACGGAAAAAGAGTCCGTTCCATACGGAAAAGCACCTGTAACACCCGTGGGTATCAGTCGAGAGTCGTCGGAGGTCGCAGAGGTACGTAGGAAAAAACAAACAGACAGACAATTAGTAGTACAGCATACTGCGAGTCCTGCCCGGGAGGGCAGCACGCAGCGTACCGCCTCGACTGCCGACAGCCTCGACTATTATATCGCCAAGATAGAACGCGAACTGACCCAAGTGGACGAAAGTCTTTATATAGAACGGATGCAGAAACTGATACACGCCGACGAGCGACTGCAGCGCATCGTCAACAACTATCTGCTTCATCAGCTCGACAAGGACGGCCGTCCGATGGAGGCAATTAATACTAACAATGTAAACACGACTGAAAATGAAGAATAGACTATTGACAACAGCTGCCTGCCTGTTAATGGTACTGACAGGACAGGCACAGACGAGCGAATCAGCCCAGCGCATTCACGAGAAAATAGAGGCTTTCGTTGCCGCTGGTGAGTACAACGTAAGCAAAGGTGTGGTCATCAACAGCGATGAGGTGACGGGCAGCAAAACCACTTTGCACAGCTTCAGCATGATGTTCGCCATTGAGAACAGCACCGACTCTACACTCTTGTTCCAGCACCTGCGTGCTTTGGAACAGACCCTGCGCCAAGAGACTCTTCATTCTAAGGAAACCTATATCCATAACGGTTCGGAAGGTTTGCCGTTGATGCGTGGTGTGAAAATCAACTATGGCAGCAAATATGGCGGCATCAGCTTTAATGTCAAGTTCGACCTGCGGCAACGCGTCCGCCTGATAGCCCTCGACGAGTCCAAAGGCTATGCCTACGCCGTCATCTTAGTTTGGGAACAGCGCATCATACACGACGAGCAGACAGGTGACCACTGGATGATGAACGGCAAAGTGTACGAAGTCTGGGGCAAGAAACGTGAGGGTACACCTTTTATCCAGCCCATTGCACCCATTTCCTATAACGGAACGGCAGAATACGCCGCCGAGCCTACAGCACCGAAAACCTACGAAGAGCTGTTAGCCAAAGTGCAGAGCACATGCGACATCTATCAGCGAGAGACGGAAGGCGGCAAGACGGCAGCGGTGGTCATTCTGCACAAGATGTGCGAGGGCTACCCCAACAAGCTGACCAACGAGCAGTACAACACGCTGATAGGCATCATCAACCCCTTTGTCGACGAGGCTAAGGGACAACGCCACAAGGACATGTTTGCCTACACCTGCTATACGCTCTACAAGAAGAGCGAGTATTATCAGGAAGAAGGCAAGGCACGGAAACGCCCTGCAATGATTCAGTCATCAACGGCTACCGTGGCCCAGTCGCGCAAGTTTGTAAGCTATAACAACCTAATCGTCAATGAATCGCCAGACCTGCAACAGGTCGAATGCCAAATTAGTGGCATTGCTCCCATGAGTGCCGACAGCGTCTCTCTAATACGCCTTGTAGCTCGCGAGACCATAGGGAAATATCCTGTCAAGGACGGACTGTTCTCATTTACCTGTCGCTTGCCAAAGGATGAGCTTTACTATCTGGCTGCAGACCCGCTGAACATCTCCTATTTCTGGGTTGACGGACAACCTGTAAAGGCAGACCTGTCTCGTCGTTCCGCCAAAGGCTCTAAGGCGTCACTACGCCGCAACGACTTCGTAAACAAAGCAGAGACAGAACGCCTGTGGATGCTGAGCCTTGATGACAAAGAAGAATTGGCCGATGCCACCCAAAAGAGAATCCAGCGTTTCCGTCAGGCCATCTTCTCCGGCAAGGATAGTCTGCTGGCTATTTATGCGCTCTTCCATAACTATACCGAACTGACTTACGACGAACTGAAGCCGTTTCTCCGCCCGGACTACCGCTATGCCAACCATCCTCTCTTGTCACCTGTGCGTGAATATGCTGCAGGACTGGAGAAGCGTCGTCCCAACACCCGTTATACTGACATCCTGCTGGCTGACACCTTAGGCGAGTATCACCAGCTGCACGAATACATCGGACGGGATTATGTGGTGCTGCACTTTTGGGAGAGCTGGCATCGTGGCGAATACGACATCCTGCCCCAGTTGCGCACGCTTTATAACAAATACCATACGACGAAAGGGCTACAGATAGTCAGCCTGGCTACGGACGGTATGGATAACGGCCAGCGTTGGAAAGAGCGCGTAAAAGACGAACAACTGCCCTGGCCACAGCTGACTACCAAGGCAGCCCAAGCCTATGGTATTAACTCCTGGCCCGAGACCGTCGTCATCGACAAGAACGGCACCATTATAGCATCTCCGCAGACGGCAGACGAACTATCAGAGACACTACGAAAAATAGCGGAATAATTCATATCCATTAGAGAAAACTGGTTGCTTGTTCCCGGCTCGGAACAAGCAACCTGCCTACATGATTCTATTTGATAGTCAGTCGGTAGGCCCTGCTACGGTCTGACTCGATTCTGAGGTCAGAATGTTGTTCTATGACTGGCTTCAGCCTGCGAATCAGCGTATAGAGCGTCTCGCTGGCATCGGGTTTCTTGGGCCAAAGGGCATCACAGATTTCCGCTTTGGTCAGCGAGTGCGAGGGTGACTGGAAGAACATCTCCATCAGCTGGTGCTGCATGGGAGTGAGCTGCACTTGCTGTCCATCGGCAGCATAGAAACAACTATTCTCTTCTAAGTATGTCAGTCCGCCAAATACATTACCGCAAGGTAAAGGTATGGCGGCAGAGCGTCGATACCACATAAAGATTGCCCAGAATCCCGTCAGCACCCAGAGGATGGCAGCCGGCCTTTGGTCTGACAGGCTGAAGATGATGGCTTCAGAGCAATGGGCATACGCCTTGAACTTCTGCCCACGGGTGTCAACCGCCAGAGTAGCCTTCCCCCGCAGTTCTGCTATCTGCAAGTGGCTGTTAAACGTCCGGATGGTGTCCTGGCTGATGACATCGCCCTGCTGTTCCTCCAAGGCCAGTGCCAGCGCCCTGTCCATATCCTCACTCACCATCCTGCTTGTATATCTGTAACTGTCCAAGCTGGTAAAGCTCGAAGCAATAATGAGTGCAAACAGCACAACAACGGCATATCTCTGTTTCATGCGACAAAATTACAAAAAGGCTTCCGAATTCGGGAATAATTCGTGCATTTTCTTTGTCGTTTTAACAATTAATAAATACTCTTTAGGAAAAGTTCTTCAGTAGACAGGTAACTCCATGCCGTAATTTTTTATGGCAGAATCGAAATCCTTGGCTCCACCTGTTTCATTGAATAGTTTCTTCAACAAACGTACACGAGTATTGGTGATGGTCTGTGGCGTAGAAATGGTCAGCGTGGCTATCTCTGTTGGAAGGAAACTATGAACGGTCAGCAGACAGACCTGTTGTTCCTTTGAACTGAGTGGAGACAACAACTCGCGCAGTTGGGGACGCATAGCGTATGAAAGTTGAGCCAAGGCATTCATGTCATCATCAAGCGCTGCCTTGCCCTTGTTGGCTGTAGTATGCAGGCGAGATACAACATCCTTCATCTGACGGGAGTTTTCTCGCTGTTCACGCTCCTTCTGTCGTCTCATCCGTGTTAATTCTGTTCGAGTCTGGTTGTTTTGCTGTTGACTTTCCGCGAAACGTGCATTGAGATGGCCGATACGACGGCGATTATACCAGAAGAGAATGCCGGAAAGGATAATGACGACAATAATGGAGGAAAGAAGCGCAATGACCGTATGATACTGCCGCCGCTCCCGGAGTTGCTCGTCATACTGTGTCTGCAGGTCGATGACACCGGCTGCATCATTCCGTTCGTAGAGATGATGATAGACCTCGTTCAGCCGCTGACTGTACTCCGCCACATCCGCTATGTCGCCCCGACGGTTCATACAGGCAATCAACTGCCGATATGACTGGATAGCGACATCGGGCGACAGAGAGTTGGCCAGACGATACCATTGCTGTACTGCCGCTGCCGTATCGCCCTCTGCTACATAGATATCGGCCAACAACTTTCCTCCTCTGTCTGTAGGCGAGATGAGCATGGATTCTGTCAGATAATGTTTTGCTTCCTGCCGTTTTCCTGCACTCAGCAGATAACTGGCGTGGTTTACAAGATAGGTGGCACGTACCTCGCCTTCTGTACTTTCGTAATAGGGTTTGGCCTGTTCGGTATAGTATCGGAGGCTGTCCTTCTGTCCCAATATGTCGAAAGTCATGGCAATGTTGTTGAGCGTCTGCACCGTCCATTGTTTGCTGTCGCACTGGCGGGCGGCACCCAATGCCTGCTTGTAGTATTGGAGCGTCAAACCATAATTGCCCACATTGTCGTTAACATCACCCAGCACGGAATACAGGTACCACGAAAAGGCGGGCTGATTCAGGTCGCTGGCCAGTTGTTCCGCCCGCTTTATTGTCTGCACCGCCTCATGCGTCTGCTGTTGCTTGTACAGGATGATGCCATGATGGAGCAAGGCTCTGGCCTGATGCTCAGCATCACCGTGATGCTCATAATAGTTTCTGCTTATGCGTATAAGCGAGTCTGACGAAGTGCTGAGTCCGCTGCGATGCAGGGCTTCGGTATAGAGAAGACCGAATAGCGCACGGTCGGCCGTTGTCATCGTTGTGTCGTTATAGTAGGGAGCCAGCATTCTGACAACGGAGTCGGGCTGTGTGAATACAATCTGCTCAGCCTTGTCAAGCAGTTCATTGTGGGACTGCTCATGCGAACAGCCCACAATGATGAGTGCATATAATGCAAACGAGAGATATTTCATTTCAGGCGGAATGTGATAGGTAGATTGTATTTCACTCTGACCAATTTGCCTTTGTCCTTTCCTGGAGTCCATTTGGGCATTGCCTGTACCACCCTGATGGCCTCAGCATCGAGTGAGGGAAACACTTCTTTAGCCACCTTCACGTCCGAAACTCTTCCGTCGGTTTCCACAACAAACTGAACCATGACTTTTCCCTCCACCTTCTGTTTCTCTGCATCCTTGGGATATTTCATGTTGTGCATCAAGAACTCCATCATGGCTGGCATGCCACCCGGGTATTCGGGCATCTGTTCTGCCATGTCGTATACTTTTTGGTTCTTCTGCGACACCACCGTCTTCTGTGCATTCGCCGTCATAAGGCAGCATACTGCCATCAATAACATTAAAATCAGTTTCTTCATCTTCTTTACTTTTTTAAATGGTTCAACAATCTGTTTTGTTGTCCGGACGGTGCAAAAGTACATATTTCCCAAAGAACCCGCAAGAAATCCATTACACATTATTACACATGCCACAGAAAACAGCCTTTTTCTATTCAACTTCATAGCCTTTCACGATTATCATCGGGCAGGCTTGGAGTTTCTTCATTTTCCCCTTACCTTGTTTCGTACATAACTACTCTTGAGATTGGCAGGGAAATATAGCGCACCGTCACCTTTCATATCGACTAAGCAGACTGTTACTCAGTACCATAGAGGGGTCGGAGAAAATGATCGCATTCTCCGACCCTATTGTTTTAAACATTAGCTGATAATTTTTCCTAAAAATACGAATGACCATATAATGGCTCATTTTAGAACGGGATACATAAAAAACAATAATTTTCAGCTCATAATGAACGTCGTTTGCTAAATTATTCCTATCTTTGTACCGTTCAAATAAATATAAGAATGAGTAGTAATGAGATTCTCCACAGCTTTTCCAGCAATCTGTTTTGGGATGCTGACATATCTATGATGTCTATGGATGCATCGTCAGGCTATATTATTCAGCGTGTTTTAGAATATGGTCAGATGAATGATTGGCGGCTAATCAATCAGTATTACGGACTTGACAAGATTGTAGAGGAATGTAAGAAAATGCGCACCCTTGACCCCGTCTGTCTGGCTTTCATCACTACAATATCGAATACAAAAGAAGAGGATTACAGATGCTATCATTTCAGACAGTCCTTCCCGACACCTTGGAACTCCTAAAAGTTCTTATGCAACAGCCGCTATTAACAAATATGAGGCTTGTTGGTGGCACGTCACTTGCTTTGCAATATGGTCATCGTAGATCTGTGGACTTGGATTTCTTCGGACACACGACAGAGGATATAGATGAATTGACGAACATGATGCATGACTGTGCAGGGAATGTTGTCCTGGGCAATTGTACTAAACGAATCAAAGCTTACTTTCTTAACAATGTCAAAGTGGATGTTGTCAATTATGACTATAAATGGATAGATGAACCTATTGTGGAAGATGGTCTTCGACTTGCTTCCCCTAAGGACATTGCCGCCATGAAGGTGAACGCCGTGATGGGACGTGGAACGAAGAAAGACTTTGTTGACGTCTATTTCCTGCTACAGCATTATACTTTTGAGGAACTTATGCAGTTCTATTTGCAGAAATATACGGATGGCTCCGTGTATCGCGCACTGCTAAGTATGTCTTATTTTGCAGATGCGGATCCACAGCCAATGCCTTATATGTTCCAACTGGTTGATTGGAACACCGTGAAAGAGGAGATTCGTCATCAAATTCAAGTCTATAACAACAAACAAGTTTGAAAGTCTGCTAAGAACTATTTGTGATTCACTAATATTTGCAAAAAGGAAGAAATGGTCGCGCTGTTTCTTCCATTTTTCTTTTTTATTCCTTATCTTCACCCTGAAGGAATACACCGAAAAGACCACCAACGCCCTCGCCCTCCAAGAGCAGCTGAATCTCATGAAACAGTAAGGAGTCCGTAGCATGGAAGGATTTCCTTGCCAGAGGAACCCATAAAGGGGTCGAAGAAAATGATCACATTCTCCGACCCCATTGTTTTCAAACCCGTCAATATCCGTCAGTCGCTCGTCATCGCTGTCAGCATCGACAGTTTGTTCCACCGCCACCTGTTCTTTCATTTGCAGTTTCACGTCCTCATGACGCATCCGCTTGAAACACCGGTTCCTGACGCTTGTCAGCAGGTAGTTTTCTTCCGTGTCAGACAATAAGACCATCTGCCCATGAAGCAGGCTCTCGAAAATGTCGCTGACCACATCTTCGCTTTCCTGCTCGTCGTAGAGGATGCTACGTGCCACCCTGTACATCTTGGCATAGTGCTGCATGAACAGCCGCTGGATTTCTGTTCTCTCCATCACGTCACTTTTATTGTAATACCCTTTTGACACTAAAAAAACTAACCGCCCTACCCGATTTTATAAACAAGGTATGTTAATAGTTGTCCAAGATACGCTGTAGCTTCTCGCGTTCGCGCTCCTTCTTCGACTTACGATGAGGGAACAGTTTGCTGAGCACATAGCCGATGATTGCCATCGGACTAACGCCGACCATCATGGCACCGCCCTGCTGCTCTTTGCGCTGTTCTTCCAGCCAGTGGCTCTGATAGGATAGCTGCATATCCGTCTTGAGCGCAGGTGTCATGATGGGGATGCTAACTTTGGTACGGCTGGGCATCAGCTGTTCGGCACGGGCTCTTGGCAGCGACGGAGGCAAAGGGCGAAGAGCTATACTGTCATGCATGGGCGATTCCTGAGGTTCGTTGCGCAGCCATTCCTCGTAGTCCGTCTTTGTCGAGTCGGGGCGCAACCTGCGCTTGTCGTCGTCAGTCTGTGCCCTGACAACGGGGGTGGCCAGTGCCAGCAGCAGTAATAATATATAAGGTGAACGGCTCATTCTGACCTAATCAACCGATAACCGATGCCACGGGCATTGACAATAGTGAGTGAGGAGTCGAGGGCAAGCAGCTGCTTCAGCCGTGACATGAAGACATAGAGGGAATTAAGACTGTATACGGAGTCGGTACCCCAGAATTCCATCAGTAGGATATGGTTCTCCACAATCTCGCCATGAGCCTCGATGAGGAGCCTTAAGACCGAAGCCTCACGGAACGACAACTTACGTCGGTCCTGTGTGCCGTCTGGAGCACGTAACAGGAGTTCCTGCTTCTGCTGATTCAGTTCAAGGCTACCAATGCGTAATTCTTTCATATAATTTCTGTATAGTATTTGGATTTCGGAGGCAAAGGTAAGGCTTATCCGCAACATTCGTCGGCGGATTTACCTTACAAAATCTTACATATTTATAAAATAAGTCTTTCTTAAACTATTTTTGGTTATAAAACCTTTAACGTTCCTCCCATACAGGCCAATCGCCTACAAAAAGATTTTAGGCGAAGCTACGGACGTACCACAGGACGTGGGGCCACAGGCCTTGGTGCTTGTGGCCTTGGCCGGAATCGCATGGGGTTGTCATCATCGCCCCAAACAAATGCTTTCAACAGACTGCCCAGGGGAAATTCGATTTTTGAGTCACCTATCTTGATATAGGGGTTGACGATAGGCTCGGTGGTCCACCTGCCTGACATGGGATTGAGATACCTGCGCACACCCATGTTGGCACCGAAGGTCTTATTGAAACGGATATCCGCATATCCGCCATAAGTAGTATTATTGACGTATGGACTCATGGCAGGTCCGACCTGCATCCGGTTGGCATAATAGTAGCCAAAGGCATGAAGCGAGACGGCATCGTTGAGGTCATAGCCAACAGTACCGCCAAACCCATATTGCGAGGCGAGGGTTCGTTGCCAGGGCATCCAGTATTTATTGGCCAGGGCAGAGGCCGTGAAATGCCATCGGCCTGCGTTCTGCTGGAATATCACAGAGCCCGACTCAGTATTCATCAAGCCTGGCATCTGGCTGGTCGTCCCATAAAAGCCCAGCATGGCTCCTTGCCACAGACGGAATCCTGCGGCTCCTTGCTTGATCTGCTGGGTATAGCTGACAACCTGCGGCTCCTTGGGAATAGTCAGTTGCGGACGCATGACATCGGTATGCAAACGCATGGAATCTGTCAGGTAAGACTTATTGATGCCAGTAGATGTGGCATCCATGGTATGGTCCGGCAATTGGGAACTGCCATTCTCTGTCTGCGCCATTGCGTTTGCAGACAGCAACAAGAGCAATATGTACAACAAGCGTATCCGTTTCATACCTATCAGCATTCTCTGTGCAAAGATAATCATTATTTCCGAAAGAAACGCAAAAAAGGCCAATTATTGTTTCAATTTCAGCTGCGGACGTTCCCAGATTTGCCAGTCGTCTACTTCCTTGAAAAGACGGGCGAGGACATCTTTATAGTCATCGGGATAGATTATCGTATAGACAAACCAGAGTTGGTGATTGACCATAATCTTAGTGTAATAACTGTAGCCGTCGATGTGACTGCCCTGCTCATATTGTGGACCAGAGAGGATGCAATAATCCTTGTCCTTCTTGCTGTCGGTGGCATGAAGGACTTGTGCCAGCGAGTCCATGCCCGCCTGAAGCGACATGCCGTCCGAGTTCATTACATGGCTTTCGATGACCAGCGTTATCCACTGGTCGGCATAGTCGAAGCGCATGCGGCCTTTCTCCTCCTGTAGCGAATCGGGTTGGGCGTTGAAGAACGACGGCACGCGAACAACGTAGTCATAGTCCTTGTCTCTGTATTCATACATGTCGGCGTAGGTGAGGTAACGACCGAATACCTCCTTGTGTGACTTCAACTCGGCACAAGAATGAATCCAGTCGATGCTCACCGCTACGAGGATGAAGGTAATAAAAATGAAGACAGCCTTTCTCATTTCTTCAATTTTAATCAATTCGACTGCAAAGATATTGTCATTTGTCCCTGACAAACGAATTTTCTTCCTGACATTTGTCTGACATTTGCCTTATTGCGGGGTTGCTACAACTGATACACCCGGCTCATGCCGTCGGATTCCATCGGGGCGATGGGTTGGCGAAGCAGGACGAGATAGAAGCGGGGGAAGGTCTCTACGGGTGGATGGTCGGCGATGTAGCGGTCTATCTTGCGGCGGGCATCGTTGCGCAGGGCATCGTCGTTGCAGGGCACGAGGCAGTCCTCATCCACAAAGGCGATGTGCCAGAAGGCCATGTAGCCGATGACGTAATGCTCTACGGCTGCGGCCTTATCCTTGTCAATGCCTGGGATATGAAACAAGAGGGGCTGGCGAGCATTTTCACAAATGCCCACCACGGCCCAAGAGAGATTTATGTAATGACGAATAGGTTTCATATCAGAAGCGGTTTTTCTCGTCGTTTCCGGCACCCGTGCCTTTGTACTTCGAGTTGGTGGCGTTGAAGTTGTAGCGGACGGATAACTCAAACTTGCGGGAGTCTTTGTGGGTTTCCTGATAGAGAGAGCGAAGGCCGTAGCGGATGTTGATGTGCTGCTGCGAGTTGAACAGGTTGCGACCACCGAGCCTCACCGACAGGCGGTTGTCGAAGAACGTCTTTGTGACACTCACGTCGGCCACGTATCCGGGCTTTGTAACGGTCATATTCTGCTGGTCGCCCGTGGTCGTCACTTGCAGGCTGGCCGAAGCGGTGAGGGTTGGCGACAGTTGGAAGTCGTTGTTCGACTGGATGAGGCCGATAGGGTTCTTCGGGCTGAGATTGCCTTCTGGTGACGGAATCTTGATCCAGTCCTTTATCACACCGATGGTGAGCGACGGATGATAGAGGCCAAAACGGGGCGAGAGGGTGAGCATGGCACGGAGGCCGTCGGAGCGATAGACGTTGGCGCGAGTGATGATGGTGGTGGCCTCATTGCCCACTACGGTCTCAGCCACATTTACAATCTCGTCGGTGGTATGCTTGTAATCGACGGCCAAGCGCATCCACTTGTACATCGCCATCAGCCCCACCTCGTTGCGTATGGTGGGCTGCAGCATCGGGTTGCCACTTTCCCAAGTAAAACTGTTGGCGTAGGCCACATTGCTGCTCAGCATCCAATAATAGGGTCGCTGAATCTTCATGGCATAGTTGGCCATCAACTGCACTTTGCCCGCCTTGGCCATCAGTGCCACGGTAGGGAAGAAATGGTGATACGAGCGGCTCTGCTCGGGCTGATGAATACCACGGAGATAGTAGTCTGTGCTGACGTTCTCGTTGCGAAGTCCCACGCGCATCTGACCGAAGGGCAGCGAGCGACTGTACTCGGCGAAGAAGATGTAGTTCCTCTCGCGCTGTTCCGTTTGCGACGTGGGCACTACCTGCTCGGGGTTCACATAGTCGTCGTTGCGGTTGGTGATGTCGTATTCGGTACCCACCTGTAGGTTGCCTTTCCAAAGCGGCCACGACAGCACGAGTTTCGATGCCCAGAGTTGGTTGCGGACGACATTGGTGCTGGTCACAGTGCGACTCGTGTGCTCCTGACTCACTTCGTTAGTGAATTGCGACGTGCGGTCTTTGTGGAAAATGTAATCTGTGTTGAAGTCAATCGATGTCTTGCCCACTCGTCCGTTATAATAAGCGTTGAGCGTATGCGGCATGTTAGAAATCGTCTCTTGTTCGAGTTTGTTGTCGAGGTGGTCGTAGAAAGCCCCGTCGGCAGTCACGTCGGCAATGAAACTGCCCGTCATCTTGGGCTTCAGCCACGCCTTTGTATCGTAGCGGAAGCCCATCGAGTGCTGGTCATTGAATATGTAGTTCACGCCCGCCGAGACGTAGAACGAGCGGTGGTGCGTGTCGGAATTGAATTGTTCGGTCATGTGCCAGAGCGTGTCGGCCACGACATCGAGGTTGATGAGGTTGCGCTGGCGGTTTTGGTCATCGTTGTACCACACGCTGCCGAATACATCGAGACCATTGTGGCGGTAGTTGAGGTTCAGCCCGAGGTCAAGGTCGGGATTGTAGCCCTGGCGGTAGTGGCTCTGCACGTCGCCGCTCCATCCCTCGCCCTGCTGGCGGCGGGTCTTGATGAGGATAACCGACTCCACCTGCGCGTCGTACTTCGCTCCGGGGGTGGTAATGAGTTCCACGCTCTTGACGCTCTCACTACTGATTTTGTCCAGTTCGGATTTGTCGCGTAACTGCCGCCCGTTGATGTAGATGAGCGGTGTACCCTTGCCAAACACCTCTATGCCGTCGCCCTTCTTCTGCACGCCGGGCAGTTGCTGCAGCACGTCGTTGGCTGTTCCCGCCTTGCTCAGTAGCGTGTTCTCCACTGTGGTCAGCACACCTTCGGTGGTCATTTTATGCGTCGGCATCTGCCCTTTCACCACCACCTCGCCCAACATCTGCGTGTCGGGCTTCATCACGATGTCGCCCACGTTGCCCTGCCGTGTGTCGATATACCTTATTATATAACCTACGCTCGACACTTTCAGAATACCATCTTGCTTGTCGGTCTCGATGGTGAATGTGCCGTCATCCTTCGTCATGGCTCCTGCGACGAAAGCCGAGTCGGAACGGTTGACGAGCACGACGTTGGCAAATGGCATCGGCTGGGACTGCTCGTCAATCACTCGTCCGCTGATGCTTTGTGCAGTCGAGGCTATCGCCACGAGGCACATCACTGAAAATAATACTAACCTTTTCATATCCTTTACGAATTTTTGCTGCAAAGAAAATGAATCCGCCAAATAAATCCACTACCCAAATGGGTAATTCTGCATCGCGGGGATGAAAAATTACCCATTTGGGTAACAAAAGATGTTAAAATCGGGGGAATGGCGGGGTAGTGAGGCTTACAAAAGACCGTAGTTGGTGGCAAAAGCAATGGCCTCGGTGATGTTGGCGACGTCGAGTTTCTCGAAGAGTTGGCGGCGGTAGAACTTCACCGTGTCGAACGAGCGGCAGATGTGGTCGCTGATCTCCTTCATCGTGTAGCCCTGCGCCGAGAGGGTCAGCACCTGTTTCTCTTCGGGAGTGAGCGTGACACCCTCACAGGCTTGCCAGCGGTGGGCGGTGAGCGAATATTGGCGGTAGCCGCTCTGTCCCAGGATGCGGAAACGTATCTGCCCGGCCTCCTTGTGGGATGAGAGCGAGACGGTACAGAGGGCGAGCCAGGCACGGCCATCAGCCGTGAGAACGAGAGGCGTAATCTTGTGGTTAATGAGTAGGGGACGTTCCGAGGTGAGGATGTGGAAGTCGTAAGACATCACGCAGCGTCGGCGGTCGGCCAGCGGCACGTCGTCGAAGGCACGGAAGCCCGCACGGTTCAGTTCAGTGAGCATCGGCTGTTCGTCGGCAGGCACGTTGTTGATGTAGAAGCCGTAGCCCATCTGTCGCACCTCGTCGGCAGCGTGGCCGCAGAGAAAGAGTGGGTTTTCGGACACGTAGAGGAAGTTCTTGCGGAAGTAGTCAATGATGTAGATGCTCTGGTAGGTCGATTGCGCGAAAGCCTGCGCCGCCTCCAGGTAAGGCTTCGCCCGCTCATAGTCGGCCTCGGTGATGCCCTCCACGCGGTTCGTGTCAAAGAAGAATTCGTCTATCTGTGCCATAACGCTATGGGGTTAAAGCTGGATTATCGGAAAAGGTCGTCAAGCGTAACGATGTCATTGATATGCGAGCGGTGCTTGGACTCGCTGACCCCGAAAGTCGTGACGTATACCACGTAAATGGAGTGAGCCGGCTTGTGAACCTTGGAATTCCTGAGGGCTGATATTCGGTCGGTTATATCCTCGGCATCAGAGTCTTTGAGGATGTATTTCCCTTCAGAGAACTTCATCTCGCAGATGTAGTCGGCTCTTTCTGCCGTAGCTGGAATCAGCAGATCTACTTGCACACCTTCCTTATCGGGTGTCTGTCCATACCAGCAGTAAGGAGTAGCGTATTCCTTGATTCTCAGAGCATCCACAAGCTGCAAGGTGTGTTCTATTACCAGCAGTTCAAAGGTGTTTCCTGCCCAAGTGTAAAAGGGCTTGCTCCGCTGTACCGCGCGCCAGGAAGTGAAGTTAGTATCTTCCACAAAACACAGGTAGAAAAGGCTAAAGAAGTCTGTAAGTTGATAGACAGTCTCTTTACGGGGGCCGCCATAGCGAGAGTAACTGCGGATAACACCAGAATCCATCAGATTCTCGAGAACGTCCGAGAAGGTACCTCCTCCTTTCTTGTCAACGGCAGCCAGGAGTTCTGAGCGTGTCATTCCGTAGAACATCGTCCCCAGTTTCCTGACAACTTTAATGTATAAATCCGATGCTGAATACAGACCAGTATAGACATCCTTGAACTCCTGACGGGCTTTGTCTTTGTTGAAGTAGATGGCATTGATATTGTCGGCCATCGTCCTGTCGGGGCGGAAACTGTCCATATAGAATGGAATGCCGCCAATGACCATATATGTAAGAGCCACTTCGTAACGGGACAGGTGAAAGCCACGCTTCTCCCAGTAGCGTTCCGACTCGGCCAGTGTAAAGGGTTTGAGACCGATGGTCTCCGTTACCCGGCCATATAGTCCGCCGTAGTCGCGCAGCACATTGTCTATCATCCAACTGGTTGCCGAGCCGCAGACTATGAGGAGAATGTCTTTACGCTTCCGTGCCCATGAATTCCAGAAATGGCCGAGTTCTTCGATGAGTTCTGCCGACTGGGGGCCTGCAAGCCAGGGCAGCTCATCGATAAACACTATCTTCCGACGAGTTCTTTTACTGCTAAGAAGTTTCTTAAGCAATCGTAGGGCTTCCATCCAACTTGTCGGAGAAGAGTTGCCTTCCGCAGATAATCCATACTCTATCAGACTATCGTAAAAGTGGGCCAGCTGTTTCTGGCGATATGACTCTATCTTTTCCTCATTGCCTTCATCTACCCGTTGGTAAAGGCCGACTGCCATGAAAGACAGCTTGTTCTCAAAGGCCTCTTCTATCAGGAAAGACTTTCCTACACGGCGACGACCGTATATGGCAAGGAATTCGGAACGCTCTGAATCATAGAGCCTTTGTATCGTGGCGAATTCTTCTTCACGACCGATAATTGTGGATGGATGCTTCATCTTTATAATTATTTGCCGCAAAGATAGCAAAAATACCTTTTGTCCGTATAGAAATTCAGCCAAAATTAACAAAAATTATTCGTCTTGGCTGAATTTCAATGAGTTCTACTTCTACCTTTTTGCCGATTGACGGTTCGATACCATTGCGGCAAGGGCCAGCAGTGCGGTGAGGATGGTTTGCTTGTTCATTATTCTTCGTTTATGATGAATTCTGACCGCGAAGTTACAAAAAAATCACAAATAAACCCTCGGCAAGCCCGAAAATCGGATGCCGAGAGTGAAAGTCTCAATTTAGGTTGAGAGTTTTTGGACAGAAATGTTATTATAGTGTTCCAATGGAGTATTTGGTAATTGGCTTATTTCATAAGTTTGCCTTTACTTTCCAGATATTTTGTGAAGGTTTCCCACTGCGCAGCGTTCTTTTCGCGGTTAGCCTTTACTGCATCAGTATCGATAAACTGAAGAGGATAGCAGTCGTAGAGATAGTAGTTGCCATCAAAAGAAACTTCGCCATCCATCTTTCCGTAGCAGAGGACGAGGTTGTCAAAGACACGGCTGTCCCATAGTCCGACGAAACTGCTGACCACAAACAGAGCATCATCACCCAGACGGATTTCAATCTCGTGGAATGGCTCCAACTTCTTGTAGATTGGTTCTTCCGTGTCTTTGAATTTCAGTTCGCGAGTGTTTACGTCAAACCAAAGGATGTCGTCCTCGGTAAACACCACATTGGCTGCATCTGTGACACCTCTTGTCCCATCCTGACTAATGCCACAAGCGTAGAGTGTCGAGGACTCAACGGGATCAGTCGTGAAGGGTTTTGCCGTCTCGTTGTCATCACTGCTGCAAGCCGTCATTGACATTGCAAGGCTGGCTGTGGCTATTGCCATCATCCAGAAACTGTTTCTGATTTTCTTGTTCATAATTCTTATCGATTAAGTGAATAAGTGATATGTCTCTCTACTTATATAGTCCGCCCGACATGGAAAAGACTGCACGGTTTACCAGGTAAATCTGATACCGAGCGGCAGGGAGAACATAAACGGATGCTCCGTGCGGTAGGTCTCGATGCCGCTGCCCGTCGGGATGTAGTATTGCAGGCTTGGTTCTGCGAACAGCCCGATGTTGGGCGTCAGATTGTATTGTAGACCGAGACCAGTACCGACCGCCCACTGCCACGGAGCGCGGAGTGTGGTCTTGTCAGTGCTTTCATACTGGCCATTTATGAAGTAGTCGGAACGGAGTGTTGACGACACGGGGATTTCCATCGTCAGACCCGCGCTGCCGTAGAGGCTCCACATCTTCTTATTATATATGTGGTAAATGCCCTTCACGGGGATGCCGAGATTGTGGATGGTCTGTTGCTCGCGGATAATGTTACCGTCGGCGCCCATCTCGAAGTCGGAGGTCAGGCGGCTGTAGCCAAGTCCTGTCTCAATGCCCCAGCGGTTGTCGAGTTTATATTTCAGTTCCAGAGTCCACGTAATGGGCATGCGGTGATGGCTCGTACGCAGGAGTTTGTCGTTGCCTAGTTGGTTGGCATTGTTCAGGGCGATGCGCATGATGACGCTGCGGGTCTTGTCGCTTACCGCATCCGGATGGTTGGCCAGATAGACAGCGTAATCCGTCCAGTTGTCGATGCTGCTCGGTACGACTGGGCTGGGTCCTGGATCTGGGAGCGACTGCGTGGCTGACGGCGCGGGTTGGTAAGTGTATGGCTGGTTGTAGCGGCTCTGTTCCGACAACTGCCCGGCGTATGCGAGTTCTACCGACCACCTTTGCCCGTTGCGGCTTCTGTCGGATGGCTTTTCGGGGAACAAGTCGGTAATATCGTATTGCGGCATATCCACCTTGCGTAATGTTTTTGTTGTGTCCGTCGTTATGGTGTCCGTAGTAGTCTGCTCCTGCGCAATCATGTTTGTCAGGGTGTCAGCTGTAATAGAATCAAGGGCTTGAACAATGACAGGCTGGAGCGTGTCAATTGGGGCATGATGTACGGGTATACGTACAATCACAGATTCCTGCGGCTGTTCCGTTGATGGCTCATTTGTATGTGGCTTTTGCTCTGGTGCATCTTTCTGCTTGGCAATGGCAGGCTTCTCTTCGACAGCAGTATCGCCTTTTCTAAGCAAGAAGAATGTAAGAGGCATAAGCAACAACAGAAGCACGGCTGCCCAATATTGCTGCATCATCTTGCGAAGTATCTTCTTGGCCCGCGCCAATTGCGAGGAAGACGAATGTGGCTCGATGCGCAGCATGTCTGCAATCTCCTTGTGAGACATTCCTTCAAAAACTGACAGTCGGAACACCTTGCCGTATCCCTCTGGCAACCGGTCTATCAGCTTCAACACCTCTTCTAAGGGAACACCTTTCACACTGGCTTCTGCATTGGGAGCCACTAATGACTCTGCTTCCTCTAATGGGACTAATGTATGGCTATTCAAATGGTCTTTGTATTTCGAGGCCACGTTTCGCGTAATCGACATCATCCACGATTCTGCCTTTCGATTATCTCGCAAACGGTCAAACGAGGTGAAGATTATCACAAAAGCATCATGCAACACATCATCCACCGCCCGTTCGTCTCTGATATAGCGTCGGCATACACCCTTCATCCTCTGAGCGTATGCCTTGTACAGTTCTCCGAGCGCATCCGCGTCGCCCTGCCTGCACCGTTCTATCAGTCGTGTTATCTCCATCGTGAACATAATGTCTCTATCTATTATGTCCGATAATCACGAAAAGACTGCACGGGAACAGTAACTTTTTTCAAAAATGGAGAAAAATATCGTCAATCTACAACAACCTATATAGGAAGAATGGCAAATTCCTGTTGATAACAGCAAGGACGTGCCATCGTTTGGTGACATAGACTTTCGACTTTTTGCGACGGATGGCGTTACAGATTTGGCGGACAACTTTCTCCACGGGCATCACCCAAAAGAGACCTTCGCCCTTTGCCATTGCTGTATCGACAAGACCAGGACGGACATCAGTAACGATGATTTTTCCGCCTGCCTTGAATGCCTTTTTACGGAGAGCTTCCATGTAATTGATTTGGTAGGCTTTCGTTGCACTATATGCGGGAGCCATCGGTTCGCCACGCAGTCCACCAGCCGTGGTTATGATGGATTTCTTGTTCATTTCGATATATTATTGTATTTTTTGGTTAATCCGAAAATACAGAGGTTGTATATTTCGTTGTTCTTAACGACGGCATTCCGCAAGGTAGCCTCGTGAACAAAGCCATTCTTACGTAAGACCTGCATCGAGGCGGTATTTGGATGGAAGATGTTAGCCGTTATCCGTTCAATCGGCAAGTCGCGGAATGCAATTGTACACATTTGCCTAACCGCCTCCGTCATGATTCCCTTGTTGCAATAATCGCCATGAAGCATAAAGCCTATTTCACCATCAATCCGATAAACATCTTCTTTCTGTTCGACAGAAATGCTGCCAACTACTTTTTCGTCTGCGATGATAGCTCGGTAGATACCTGAAACCACTTCATTCTGAGACACACGACACAACCAATCTTCCGCGTCCTTTATCGTGTAAGGATAAGGCAGACGGTCAGAAAGACAACTCCTGTCAACAGCATTACACAAGGCAGCAAGTTCCTTGCTGTCACTCATAGTCCACCGTTTTAGTTCTATATTCATTATATGTCTTTTTTCATCTCCGCCCGTCAGTGCGGCGATGATATTTCTTCTTCACATTCACCCCGGGGAACTTCTCATAGAGGATACGGGTCTGGGGAACTATCTTAACTTCATTTCCCTGAGGATCCCACATCCTTGTTACCTGTCCTGACATTCCTGTCGTTTGAGAGAAATAAGCGGAACGATCCCAATGTTCCAGCATCATGATTTCTGCAACACGTTCAGGCATGTATGTGTCAATGACGCCGGAATTCGGTGTCTTCATTTTAATCTCATGTCCATCACCTTTCTCGATACCAATGCAGTTGAAACGGAAAAGTCCTTCCGAATCGTATGCATGGAGTATCAAACCTGGCAAGCCGCAAAATTTCCACGGCCCGTCGCTATACGGCAGGTCGAGTGTATACCAGACCGTCCATGTCCTGCCTCTAAATGTCGTAGTTGCCTTATGACAGGGATACCCGCATACTACGGAATCACCTCTTTGGAGCTGCCAGACAAATAAACCCTCTATCTTGTCACGACAGGAAACCCAGCCTGGCATGTGAACGAATTGCATATATCCGATTTTGGGAGTGTTCTTAAACACTTCATCGCGCAATGTTGTATAACCCTCATAAGGATTCTTGATTTTCTTTGCAATGATGTCGTTCTTGTGCTTGGAAACAAATTCCAGCTTTACGCTAATAAATTGCGACGAATGCCGACCAATATCCAGACGCATCAGGTCTTTATCCAGCTTCTTTTCTTCCTCGAACTTCTGATAATAGACATCATAAGTCACCGATAGAACCGTAAAGTCCTGCTTGATGCTTGTCTGTTTCTTTATCTTCTGCCCCTGCCCCGCTAAAGCGACGAGGGCGAGCAGTGCGATGATGACAGTTTGCTTGCTCAAGGTATATTCACTAAATGATTGTTCTTACCACATCATCATGCGGAGTTGTCGTTGGGCAGACTCGCGCATGTCTTTGATCTTGTCGTTGTATTCCTTGTTCTCGGTGGCTTCCAAGAAGCGGTTGAAACAGTCGCGGGCCTTGTCCATCTGATGCAGGCTGACATAGCACTGCCCCATCTGGTAGGTCAGCTCATTGACGTCTTTCTCGTCAGCCAGGCGAAGGCATTCCTGCAACTCTTCCAAACGGAAATCAGGTTCGTTCTTCATGCGATAGGATTCTGCCAGTTCCTGATGCAGACGGAACAGCGTCTTGCGGTTAGGCATCAGCCGTTCCTTGGCCATCTCCAGATAGCTGAGCCCCTCAGCACCCAGCCCTATCTTGTTGGCAGCAATGCCCAGAAGGAAGAGGCAATATCCATGAGTATCGTTACGCAGCAGGGTGGCGCGACTCAGATAGTCGTAGGCATCCTGATAGCGGGCGGTATGTATAAAGATGGAGCCTTTGGTATAGAGCACCTTGAAGCAACTGTCGCCAAGCGACTCAAGACGGCCTAACTCGCGCAGGGCAAGGTCGTAGTTGCCTACGATGTAATAGGCATCAGCCAGCTGACGATTGACGAGGATATGGGTAGAGTCCTGCTGTTTGTAGCGTTCGCATATCTCGATGGTCTTTCCTGGGTTCGCATGCTTAGGGTCAGCATTATTCAAACGGTAGGTCAAGTCGGGTACGATACGGTCCAGCGGGTATTGTCTGACCACCTGTTCGCCCCACAAGAAGAGAGAGTCAAGCTGTCCCATCTGGCAGAAGCAGTCGTAACGCAAGCGCATATCATCAATAGTCAGACTGTCGTCTGCAATCTGTCTGAGCAGACCGATGCTATGCTGAAAGTAGCCTCGGTCGTAGCTCTGTTGTGCCTCCTGACGTAACGAGTCGGCTGATTGTGCGAAGAAGGGTAAAAAGATAAAAAGATGAAGAAGTAAATGGGCTGTTCTCATTATTGTTTCTCCTTAGCGATTAGTTCTTTCATTTTGTCGATGAGCATGCTACCCGAGAGATTCTTGGCGACGATGCGCCCTGAGCGGTCTACGAGATAGTTGTGAGGGATGGTCTTGATGCCGAGCGAACGGACATCGGGATTCATCTTCCCTTTGTCGTTATAGGCACGAGAATTATGAATCTGGTAGGGATGTTCACCCTCCAAATGGTTGAGCAGGTCGTGCTCCTTCACGGCACTCCACCACTCCTTGCCCGACTTGTCGATGCTGACCAGACACACCACCAGATCGTCAGCAAACAGCTGGGCAGCCTGCTTGATATTGGGAATCTGCATCAGGCAGGGCTGGCACCACGAAGCCCAGAAGTCGACATACAGATACTGCCCGCGATATTGGTTCATGCCGAGAGCGTTGAAGTAGTCGCCCACCTTCAGCGGACGGACAATGGAGTCAGTCTCACTGTTGTAGAACCGGCTGCTGTAGCGCTTCCAATACATGCTACGGACAGAAAAGCTCTCAGCCGACATGTAGTTGCCAAGAGTACTGTCGTTGACGAGGGCGCGGATGGGCGGATAGTCGGGGAATCGCCTGATGATAGCGTTCATGATGGAATCCACGACCTCCTCCTTGTAAGTGTGGGTGGTGGGACTCCATTTATAGTTGCTATAGATGGTGCCTGCAGCGCCCATAGCGGCATAAGGATACTTGGCGTTCATGGCAAAGACCTCCTTCTGACGCTCCGTTTCGCGGTAGAGCCTGTCGTAGACGGCTTTAAGCGAGTCCTTTTTGGCTTCAGGCATGCCCACCAACAGCATCTGCATCCTGATTTTACGGCTCAGCAGCTCAAGGCTGTCTTGCATCAACTGATAATCCACGTATTCACGCATGGCTGGCGAGCCTTCCGTCTTTCGGGGATAGCGCAGACGAAAGCCGTCGTCCTCGTCGCCCACATGGACGGTGATGCTGTCGCCATTCTTCACCACTACAGGCACCACGCCCGGTCCTCGGCGGGCAAACATCAGCTGGACGGCATACTCGTAAGGCACCTGTCCGTGCACCGTCCCCACCCGATGAACGGAATCAATGCCGATTGAGTCGTGCAACTGCATCTGCTGCTCTATCATCGAATAGAGATACACCTTCTGCGGTTCGCTGGCGATGGCAGAATCCACCTGCAGCGTGATGCTGAAGCGGTCGGTTTGTGCCGAAAGAGGCAGCACGGCGAACATGTAGAACAAACTAAGAATCTTTCGCATATACAATACATTAATTACTATTATCCTCACCAGAGCCACCCCGGCTGTTGCCGCCTTTCAAGTCATCGTTGGAGATGGTGCGCTCGGCCTTGCGCACACTGGCTTTCAGTTCGCCAAAGCGATAGCTGACACTGAGCGAGAAGCGCTGCTGGGTATAGCGGGCCCAACTGTCTTGCAGGAAACTGACATCTTGCAGAGAAGACTCGCTCATCCGGTATTTCTTCAGGAAGTTGGTGGCCGACAGGGCGACGTTCAGCCGCTTGTTCAGCCACGACTTGCTGAGACTGAGCGTATAGCTGGCGTAGCTGCTGCCGCGTCCCTGGAGATTGAAGCGTGGCGTCATGCCAAAGAAGTTCAGGCTGATGCGGAAGTCCTTGGGCAACGTCTGCTGTGCGCCACCGTATGCAAAGAGGTCCCAGCCGTTGTTGTGCAGCGTGCCGCCGTCGTTCATGTCGGTATAGGTCAGCCGGCTGTTCACATAGATTCGGGTGTTGCGGGTGGCATTCCAGTTGACGTATGCCGTGAGGTTGACATACTTGCTGTGACCTATATTCTCGTACGTAGCGTATAGCACGTCCTTGCCCGTAGGGTTCTGCAGACCCGGTATATCCGTGTCGCGCACCAGTCGCGTCACCCGCTCGATACTGTTGTTGGTCATGCCGTAGCGCAGCGATGCGTTGAAGTTCAGCTTGGGGGTGAAGTTGCTGTAGGACAGGACGAACGAGTGGCTTTTCTCGTTGTCAAGCCGTGAGTTACCTTGCGAGATGCTGGTAGGGTTGGCATCGTTGAGGTAAGGATTCAGGTACCAGATGCCCGGCCTGTGGATGCGCATGTAGTAGTTCAGCTGCAGGTTCGACATCTGCGTTGGCTTCCATCCGATGCTTGCCGACGGCACCCAGTCGTTGAAGCGCTTCCGGAAGTCCTGTCCGCGTCCCAGCTCGTAGTTGACATCCTGCAGGGTGTGTTCATAGCGGAGGCCCGCACGCCCCGACCATCCTTTCACCTTGATGCCGTAGCCCAGATAGGCTGCCAGTATGTCGTTGCGGTGCTTGTAGTGCGACGAGTGGTCTTGGTCGAACACCTCCATCTCGTAGCGGTCGTTTTCCGAACGGTTGTTACGCAGGATATATTTCAGGCCGGCCTCCAGGGTGTGCAGTTTGGCAATAGGTGTCGTGTAGTCGGCCTGAAAGGTTTGCTCTGTGGTGCGCTGACTGCCGTCGTTGCGTTGGTCGTACAAGCGGTCTATGAAGTCGTCCCACGCAGCATCCGACTGCTTGTCGAGATAGTCGGTGTAGGAGTCTGACGAATTGGGATTGGTGTCTATCTTATAGGAAAGCGTCAGCAGACGGCCTTTCACAGGGAAGGAGCGCTGATAGTCAATGCCACCGTCAATGCTGTACCACGAACTCTTGGAACGGCCTGCCGTCTGATAGCGGTAAAGCTGTGCCAGCGTGGAAGGATGGGTGGCCAGCGTCAGCATGTCGGAGTTGCTCTTGCTGCCGCCGCCCCACAGCCCTAACGAGGCGGTGACCAGCCGCAGGGTGTCTATCTCGTAGCTGGCTTCAAGGGAGCCGTACTGGAAGGTGCCGTGACTCTTCGAACTGCCATCGTTGCTGAGGTCTGACGACGATGCCCCTATGGTTCCTGTTGTTTTACGGCTGCCGCCTGAATAGCTGCGCGGAGAGTCGTTGTAGTTCAGGTTGTAGTTGCCGCTGACGGTCAGCTTGCCGGCCTTGACCGTGCCGTAAGCTCCGCCGCCGGCCCCCTGGTTGCTCACATTGCCGCTCAGCGTGACGGTATAGCCCTCCAGCCCTGAGCCGTGAGTGACGATGTTCAGAATGCCCCCGACGCCCTCGGCATCGTACTTCGGACCCGGGTTGGTGATGACCTCTATCTTCTTTATCGAATTGGCAGGCATCGACTTCAGCACTTCCTTCGGATTGTTCGACATCAGGTTGTTAGGCTTGCCGTTGACATACACCTTGAACGACGACGAGCCGTTCACCTGGATATTGTCCTCGCCGTCTACCGTCACCATCGGCACCTTGCGCAGCATCTCCATGACGGAGTTGGTCTTCGAGTCGGGGTCGTTCTCTATGTCGTAGCTTATCTTGTCGATGTCTGCCTTGACGAGCGACTTCTGCTTGACCACCTCGACGCCCTGCAGTTCCAGCGATTTATAGATGCTGTCGGCACGCAGCGAGTCGGCCTTGGTCTGAGCCTGCACACTGAGTGACAAGCCGGAAGCCATCAATAGCAACAATATTTTATTCATACAAATGACATTTTTAGCCGTTTAAATTGCAAAAGTAATAAGAATATCCGAAAAACCTATATCTACGCCTTGGATTTATCAATCTACGACGTAGATTTATTAATCCACGACGTGGATTTAATAAACCACGACGATGATTTAACTTTGTATGCCACCTCCCGACCTTTCACCCGGCGCCTCACAACGTTTTAGGCGGTGCCTTCGTTGCTCGTCGCAGTCGGCAGGCTACGTGAAAGAGCCGCTCTCAACCCTTTTTCTGTTTCTCGTAGTATGCCACCATGCGCTCTGCCTGACGCATCATGTCGGTGAGTTGCTGGGTGGGCTTGGGCTCCTGACGGGCCAGCTCCAGGAACCTTCGGTAGTACTCGTAAGCCTGCTTGTCGTCCTTGACGAGGTATGCCAGTGCGTTGGCTATATTATAATAGGTAGCCACAGAACCGGGATTGTAGGTCAGATGCTGTTTCCAGGCGCTGACAGCCTCGGCATAGCGCTCCGTCAGATAGTAGCCTTCGCCCTTCGAGAGGGTAATGGCACGCATGGCAGTGGTATCGGGCTGCATCAGCTGCGTGGCAAGGTCGAGGTAAAACAGACCTTCATCGTAGCGTTTCGTGTCTACACACACTACGCCAAGCCGATAGGCCGCGCCGTAGTGCTGCATGCCACTGAGCGCCAAAGCAGGCTTCAGACACTGGTAGGCCCGCTCCAGCGAATCGGTCTTGGTGAAGCACATGCCGGCGGAATAGAGCGTGCTGAAGGCAGAGTCGCCCTGCTGTAGAAGGCGGTTGTAAATCTTGGCAGCCATTGAATAGTCCCCATTCAAGAGCCAAGCCTCGGCTGCGGCACGGTTGACAAGGATATTCGTAGAGTCCTTCTGCGTATATTTTGTTGCACAGACAATGCCTATCTGGGGCTGATTGTCCCGGGCGTATGCAAGGGTAAGCCCTGCCACCGTCTCACCGTCCATCGGATAATGCCTCAACAGCTGACCGGCCCAATACATAAACGCCCCGTTATCGCCCTGATGCTTGTAACTATAGACGAGCTGGCGGAAGGCGTCGTGCGTGAGGCTGTCCTCGGGCATGTTCTTCAGAAGCTCGGCACACTGGCGATAGTTGGCGCGCTTGTAGTGGCAGTCGGCCAGCTTCAGACGAACCGTTCTTGGCACTACGTCTTCAGGGACGTAAGAGCGTGAATGGCTGAAATCGTCATTCATCGAGAAACGGACAACGCCCTGCCTCGATGCGACATCGAAGGCCTGCCGGTAATGCTTCAGCGCCTCGAAGGTATTGTACTGCCGCATGCAGCTGTCGCCCCGCTGCATCCATATCTGTAGGGTGTCCAAGACCTCGCCCCTGACGGTGGTCGCCGTCAGCAGGGCGAGGACGAACATACTTGCTATTCTGTTCATTTAAACGAGAGATTGTTTATTCCTTTTTCTTCATTTTAATGATGATGCGGTCGTTCGGCATACCGTCCTTCGCCTTCTCGACTCTCACACTGTCAATGTCGGCAGGGTTAATGCCGTTCAATTCTGCAATATCAAACGTCTTGCCGTCAATGACAAGTGTAAAGTCTTTCCTTTTGTGCTCTTGCAAGATGATTGCATTCTCCTTTGCAGCCTTTGCGTCACCCTGCAACTTGAAGGTGATGGGCACGGTGTATTTGACACGTACAGGCTCGCCGTTCTGACGGCCAGGTTTCCAGTTGGGCATGGAGTTGATGACGCGGAGTGCCTCTGCATCCAGCAACTCGTCGACCGACTTAACCACACGAGCCTCTGTGATGCTGCCGTCTTTCTCCACAACGAAAGTGGCTATGACGCGCCCCTGAATACCATTCTTATGGGCTTCCTCAGGATAGCGGATGTTCTTGGCAAGATACTGCATCAGCTCAGCAGGGCCGCCAGGGAACCGGGGCATCTCCTCCACAACGTCGAAGACCCTCGATGTTGTGTCCACAACTGCCGGATTAGGCATTTCCACAGGCTTGGTTTGCTGGGGTTCAGGAGCATAATCTACGACTACTATTTCATTAAGGGAGCCGGCGTTAATCTTGGCATTCGCCTTGCCCTTCTTGACGATTTGCTTCTTCTGCGGCAGTTGATAGACATAGTCGGTGACGGTGCGGGCGTTCAGTGCGAGGGTGACACCCACGATGGGAAGGAGTGCGAGCAGCTTCAGCAGGTGGCTGCTGCGGGTTTTCTTATTGGTCATCATGTGAATACGGTTTTTGAGGGTACTGTGACTGATGCCGTTGGCAATGGAGTACCCGCCAATGCTTGAGGCCTTCGAGATTAACAGATATTGATATTGACGCGCATTAATCCCTTGAGAGAGTACTGCACCGTCAGCCTCATACTCGTGGATGGCGCGCAGGTCTTGGCGCAGCATCCACATGGCGGGATTGAACCACTGGAGGGCGGTGAGCAGGTCAACGAGGAGCACGTCCCACGAATGACGCAGGCGGATGTGTCCCCGTTCATGGGCGAGAATGGCGGCATTGCCGGCCTCATAGTCGCCACGGTTCATCACGATATAATGCATCCAGCTGAAGGGGGCCACGTCTGCGTTACCGGTCACGCAGACGATGGTGCCGTCCGGCTCGGGATGCTGTTCGCTTTGTCGTATCAAGAGCATGACGTTCCATATCGACAACAGGGTGTGCCCCAGCGTCGCCGCCACACCTATTATATATAGGATGGGCAGGACGATTTGCCACAGGGGTGTGGCGGGCTCTTCCGCTACGGTCATCTGCACATCGCCGATGCTCACCTCAGGCACAGCCTGGATGGTCATCGTCTCGTGCAGGGTGATGACACACAGGGGCAGCACAAACGAGGCTACCGCCGTGAGTAGCAGCACGATGCGGTTCACCCGATGGAATGTCTCGCGTGACAGCAGCAGGCGGTAGAACATGTAGAACACGATGATGAGCACCGCCACCTTGAGGTCGTATATCAGAAAGTCTGTCATCTTTTAGCTTGGAGTTTAGGGTTCAGGGTTAGAGACGAGTTCCTTCTATCTCGTCGATGAGCTCGCGCAGTTCTTCTACGCTGATCTTCTCCTCCTTGACAAACGAGGAGACGGCAGAGAGGTAGGAGTCGTTGAAGTAGTTCTTGATGATACCGGCTATCGACTTGCGTCCGTACTCGTCCTCCGTAATCAGGGGAAAGTACTGGTAGGTATTTCCAAACTGCTTATGGCCGAGGAATCCCTCACGCTCCAAGATACGCACGATGGTAGACAGCGTGTTGAAGTGCGGGCGGGGTTCGTCGTAGTGCTCCAGCAACTCGCGGACGAACATGGGACCGTGCTCCCAGTAGAGGTCCATGATTTCCTTTTCCTTGTTGGTCAGTTTCTTCATTGCTTTCTTGCTTTTAGTTTCAATCGTTACTTGCCTCGTGTATCAATATCTGGGCACAAAGTAACTAAATCTTTTCGTTATAAGCAACTAAAGGCCTTAGTTTTTAACAGGCGTTAAGCTTCTTTTTTAGTTACTAACGAAAAGATTTAGTTATAAAAGCTTAGTCTTTCAATGGCTTGACAAAGCGCATCTCATGGAGGATGCGCTGCTGGCGCTTGAGCATGTAAGCGCTGGGACGGGCAGAGTTGAAGCGGCGCGGATTGGGCAGGGAGGCAGCAATGAGGGCACACTGGGCACGGGTGAGCTTGGAGGCCTGGGTGTGGAAGTGCCACTCGGCAACGGCGTCGGCGCCATAGATGCCATCGCCCATCTCGATAGAGTTGAGGTAGACCTCCATGATGCGCTGCTTGGTCCACATAATCTCGATAAGAGTGGTAAAATAGACCTCAAAGCCTTTGCGAACCCAGGAGCGCCCGGGCCACAGGAAGACGTTCTTGGCGGTCTGCTGGGAGATGGTGGAAGCGCCCAGCTTGCGCTTCTCGGGGTGCTTGATGTTGCGCATGGCAGCTTTCTCGATGGCCTTGTAGTCGAAGCCGTGATGCTCAAGGAAATGGGCATCCTCAGAGGCCATGACGGCGGTGGACAGCGAGGGACTGATGCGGTCGAGCGGTACCCAGTGGTGGTGCAGGGTGAGCTTCTGCCCTGCCCCGGCCTGCTGGGCCACACGGATAAACATGAGGGGTGTGAACCATACGGGCACCCAGCGCAGCACGGCAACAGAAAGAATAGTGGAGGCAAAGAATGCCACCACTATCCATGTAAGGGTTCGCTTGATGAATGCACGGATGCGCTTCATAAGGTTTCTACCAATAGCTAACTGCTAATAGCAATCTGCCATTAATTTGCCTGCTGCTGAGCTTCCTGAATCATCTTCTGCGAAGCGTACATGTACACCTCGACACGACGGTTCTGAGCCTTACCGGCAGCAGTAGAGTTGTCGGCAACGGGGTTAGCCTCGCCAAGACCCTCTACACTCTTAATCTGGCTGTTCGAAACGGCCAGGCCTTTCAGATAGTTGGAAACGGCTGATGCACGGTCGAGCGACAAAGCCTGGTTCTTGGCAGCACTCTCTGAGGCTGACGAGCCTTTCCAACCGGTATTGTCAGTATAGCCCTGAATGGCTATATCGCAATCGCTGTTGTTCTTCAGAACGGTAGCAAACTGTGCCAGCGAGTTCTTGGCTGTAGCAGAGAGGTCGGCCTTACCGGTAGCGAAGAGGATACCTGAGTCGAAGGTCACCTTGACAGCCTCGAGGCCGTTGTTGTCGGTAACGGTTTCCACCTGGGCGTTCTGTACCTTCTCGGCCTCGGCCTTGGCCTTGTCCATCTTCTTACCGATGATGGCACCGGCTCCGGCACCTACAGCACCGCCTACGGCAGCACCAATCATCGTGTTACCGGCTATGGCTCCGATGATACCTCCAAGGAGGGCACCGCCACCAGCACCAATACCTGCACCCTTCTGGGTATTGTTACAAGCAAACAACAAACCTACACATAGCAGGAGAGAAATGATTTTTGTCTTCATAATCTTGTCTTTTTAAAGTGAAACATATGATTTTGGTGCAAAAGTACAAAATTTCCTTAAACTCTAAACACTAAACTCTAAACTTTTTCGTACCTTTGCAGCAAATTTTAAGAAAACAGCAAGAAAAATGGCAAAAGAATTAAAGGATTTAACTAAGAGAGCTGATAATTACAGTCAATGGTACAACGACCTGGTGGTGAAGGCCGACCTGGCCGAGCAGAGCGCTGTACGCGGCTGCATGGTCATCAAGCCCTACGGATATGCTATCTGGGAGAAGATGCAGCAGCAGCTGGACAAAATGTTCAAGGCGGAAGACGTGCAGAACGCCTACTTCCCCCTGCTGATACCGAAGTCGTTCCTAAGCCGCGAGGCAGAGCACGTTGAGGGCTTTGCCAAAGAGGCTGCCGTAGTGACGCACTACCGCCTGAAGGCTCAGGACGGCGGCGTGGTGGTAGACCCGGCTGCGAAGCTGGAGGAAGAGCTGGTGATTCGTCCCACGTCGGAGACCATCATCTGGAACACGTATAAGAACTGGATTCAGTCGTGGCGCGACCTGCCCCTGAAGTGCAACCAATGGTGTAACGTGATGCGCTGGGAAATGCGCACACGCCCCTTCCTGCGTACCTCGGAGTTCCTGTGGCAGGAGGGTCATACGGCTCACGCCACCCGCGAGGAGGCCGAGCAGGACGCACAGAAGATGGTAAAGGTGTATGCCAAGTTTGCCGAGGAGTGGCTCTCCATTCCCGTCATTCAGGGTGTGAAGTCGGAGACGGAGCGCTTTGCCGGCGCACTGGACACCTACACCATCGAGGCCATGATGCAGGACGGCAAGGCGCTGCAGAGCGGCACAAGCCACTTCCTGGGCCAGAACTTCGCCAAGGCCTTTGACGTGACGTACCTGAACAAGGAGAACAAGCCCGAGTATGTATGGGCAGCCTCGTGGGGTGTCTCTACCCGACTCATCGGTGCACTCATCATGACGCATAGTGACGACAATGGACTGGTGCTGCCTCCACGTGTAGCACCCATCCAGGTAGTCATCATCCCCATTGCCAACAAACCCGAGCAGCAGGCTCAGGTGGACAGCGCTGTACAGCCCATCATCGACGAGCTGCGAGCCAAGGGCATCAGCGTGAAGTACGACAATGCGGACAACAAGCGTCCCGGATTTAAGTTTGCCGACTACGAGCTGAAGGGTGTTCCCGTGCGCCTGGTGCTGGGAGCCCGCGACCTGGAGAACGGCACCATTGAGGTGATGCGCCGCGACACGCTGGAGAAGGAGACTCGTCAGCTAGAGGGCATTGCCCAGTATGTGGAGCAGCTGCTGGAGGACATCCAGAAGAACATCTTCGAGAAGGCCCGTAAATACCGCGACGCCCACATCTACGAATGTGAGAACTACGAGGAGTTCAAGGAGAAGGTGAAGGACGGCGGCTTCTTCCTCTGCCACTGGGACGGCACAGCCGAGACAGAGGCACAAATCAAGGAGGAGACGCAGGCTACCATCCGCTGCGTGCCTTTCGGCGTGGAGCAGACTCCCGGTACGGACATGGTAAGCGGAAAGCCTGCCAAGTGCCGTGTCATCATTGCCCGCAGCTACTAAGAGCACAGAGCACCCGGACATCGGTGACGCCAGCCGGGTGCTACTGCATACTGCAACAAAAAAGGATCGCATTGTCCCCGTAATGGGAGCAATGCGATTCCTTTGCTATTAAGAGAATCTGAAATGGTTCAATTGTTTACGCTGCCGCCAACAATATCGAGCAACTCGCTGGTGATGGCTTGCTGACGACCCTTGTTGTACTGCAGGTTCAACAGACGCAACAGCTCATCGGCATTGTCTGTAGCCGTCTGCATGGCCACCATACGGGCGGCATGCTCTGATGCTACGCTGTCCAGCAAGGCCGTGTAGAGCATCAGGTGAGCCATCTTGGGGATGAGCTGTGAAAGCACGGTATCCATGTCTGGCTCCACGATGAAGTTGTCGTTCAGCGGCACCACTTCCTTGCCTTCGGCATCCACCTTCTTCTTGGCACGACGGTTCTTCTTCAGGTACTCCTGACTCTCCTTCGTGGCTGCAATCGACGTCAGGTCGCGCTCATGGTCACGTTCCAGCTCTGACTCGATGTCAATTGGCAGAAAGGTCTTGTTGGTAAGTATCTGAGAGCCTGCCGACTTAAAGTGGTGGTAGATGAGCTCTACGCGGTCTATCTTGCCCTCGTAGAACTTCTCACCCAGCTCCATGGCAATGTCGATACACTCACGAACGTTGGGATGGTCAACCAGGGCAGCATAGTCGCCCTTGACGTCGTAGCCCAGCTTGCGAGCCTTCTCTGCCACCTTGCGGCCTATGGGATAGACCTCGACGCTACCCTGCCCTAACTCGTTCTGATAGGCCTCCACGGTACGCATCATCAGCTTGATGATGTTGGCATTAAAGCCACCGCAGAGAGACGAGTTGGAGGAGAACACCACCAGCGCCACACGCTTGACAGGGCGCTCCTGGTCGAAGACGGTCTGTGCCTCGGCCTCGGCTGCCAGGAACGATTTGAGGATATGCTCGAGCAAGGTCTCGTAGGGCAGCATGTTCTGGATAGCCACCTGCGCATGGTGCAGCTTGGAGCTGGCCACCATCTTCATGGCAGAGGTAATCTTTCGCGTGCTGTTGACCGAGGCAATGCGGCCTTTAATTTCTTTCAGGCTTGGCATAGGCTCTTAGTTTTTATACGTTCCGGCAATATCAGCCATGATGGCCTCAATCTTCTGGGTCGTAGCATCGTCAATCTTTCCGGCTGCCAGCGTCTCGATGACTTCGGGAGCTGACATGCGCAACTTGTCGAGGAACTGTCCCTGACACTCGCGCACCTTGTCGATGGGTACCTCGCGCATCAGTCCGTGGACACCACAGTATAGGATGGCCACCTGCTCGCCTACGGGCATGGGGCTGTACTGGGGCTGGATGAGCAACTGGTTGTTCTTACGTCCGCGGTCCAACGTCATGGCCGTCACAGCATCCATATCTGAGGAGAACTTCGAGAAGGCCTCCAACTCACGATACTGTGCCTGGTCAATCTTCAGGGTACCTGCCACCTTCTTCATGGACTTAATCTGAGCCGAGCCACCTACACGGGATACGGAAATACCTACGTTGATGGCGGGACGGAAGCCCTGGTTGAAGAGGTCGGATTCAAGGAAGATCTGTCCGTCGGTAATAGAAATCACGTTCGTCGGGATGTAAGCAGATACGTCGCCAGCCTGAGTCTCGATGATAGGCAGAGCTGTCAGCGAACCGCCACCCTTCACATGGCCCTTCATACACTCGGGCAGGTCGTTCATCTGCTCAGCAACCTCCTGCTGCTCGTTCATCTTAGCGGCACGCTCCAACAGACGAGAGTGCAAGTAGAAGACGTCGCCGGGATAAGCCTCACGTCCTGAAGGACGGCGCAGAATCAGCGATACCTCACGGTAGGCCACAGCCTGCTTCGACAGGTCGTCGTAAACTACCAGTGCGGGCAGACCACGATCGCGGAAATACTCGCCAATGGCAGCACCTGCAAAAGGTGCGTAGTACTGCATAGCGGCAGGGTCAGCTGCTGTAGCAGCCACCACGATGGTGTATGGCATGGCGCCATGCTCCTTGAGGGTCTGCACGAGGGTTGCCACGGTAGAGGCCTTCTGGCCAATGGCTACATAGATACAATAGACGGGCTTGCCAGCCTCATAGAAACTTTTCTGATTGATGATGGTGTCCACAGCAATAGCGGTCTTACCTGTCTGGCGGTCGCCAATGATGAGCTCGCGCTGTCCACGGCCGATGGGAATCATCGAGTCGATGGCCTTCAGACCAGTCTGCAGCGGCTCCTTCACGGGCTGACGGTAGATAACGCCTGGTGCCTTGCGGTCCAATGGCATTTCGAAGGCTCCCGTGAGGTCGATATCACCCTTGCCGTCGACAGCCTGTCCCAGCGGGTTGATGACACGGCCCAGCATGTTGTCGTTGACGCGGATAGAGGCAATGCGCTTGGTGCGCTTCACCACCATACCCTCCTTGATGCCTGACGTGGTGCCAAGGAGCACGCAACCGACGTTGTCTTCCTCCAAGTTCATCACGATGGCCATCGTGCCGTTCTCAAACTCGAGCAGCTCGTTAGCCTCGGCATTGCGGAGTCCATAGATGCGAGCCACACCGTCGCTGACGGTGAGCACCGTGCCTACCTCGTCGAACTGCTCAGGATTCTGAATGCCTTTCAGCTGTTCAAGCAGCACCTGGGATACTTCGCTTGGTTTAATTTTATCTGACATAGTTTACTCTTTTACTTTTTTACCTTTTTTACTTTTTCAAGGTGTTGAGAATGTTGTTGAGCTTCGACCTGACACTCGCATCCATGCGATAGGTGTCGTATTCGAGGATAAAGCCACCGATGATGTCGGGATTCACCTCGGTCTCAAACTCCACAGTACCATTAGTCTTGCTCTCCACCATCTGGCGCATCTTCTGCTCGGTCTGAGCAGACACGCGGGCGGCAGTGGTGAGCTTGCCACGGATGACGTTCTTCTGCTTGCGGTAAAGCGTCACATACGAGTTGGCCATAAACTGTATCATGTTCTCGCGGTCTTCCTTCAGCACCAGGGCGATAAAGGCCTTGGTCAGCTCGCATGGCTTCTCGCCACAGGCTGCCAGGAGAAGCGACTCCTTCTTTTCCTTCGAGAGCATGGGATTGTCTATCGTCTGGCGCAATGCGGGAACGTCGACATAGCTCTTGGCCAGCGTCATCATGTCCTGATAGATGGTGTCCTCGAACTTGGCGTCAGTGGCACTCTTCAAGAGCGCCCTCGCATATCTGACCGATATTACTCCAATATCCATACGCAACTCATGATTTTATTTAGCAGAGACTTCATCCAGCATACGGTCAATCAAATCCATCTGCGATTTGTCGTCCTTGAGTTTTTCCCTGAGGACTTTCTCGGCGATTTCAACGCTCAGCGCAGCAACCTGCTGACGGATGTCGGCAATGGCGGCCTTCTTCTCCTGTTCGATGGCGGCTTTCGCCTCGTCCAGCAGCCGGACGCCTTCGCTGCGAGCCTTGTCCTGCGCCTTCCCTACGATGGCGTCGCGTGTCTCAGCAGCCTCCCTAAGTATCTGAGCCTGCTTTTCGCGAGCCTCCTGCAAGATGGATTCGCCTTCTTTCTGGATATTGGCCAGACGCTCGTTGGCCTCATGGGCCTTCTTCAGAGAAGCGTCGATATAGTCCTTACGATCGAGCTCCATCTTGACGATAACGGGGAATCCCCATATCCACAAGATGAAGAGCACGATGATAAACACCAGCGCCATCCAGAACAGTAATCCAAAATCAGGCGTTATTAATGACATAAGCTGTAAATGAAATTACTAACTTCTTTAAAATTTACACTTTTGCCGGCTTATACGAAGAGAGCCAACAGGGCGATAATGATAGCGAAGAAAGCCACACCTTCAATCAGGGCAGCTGCCACAATCATGTTCGAACGCAGGTCGTTGATTTTCTCGGGCTGGCGAGCCATAGCGTCCATAGCCTGACCACCAATCTTACCGATACCGATACCAGCACCAATAACTGCTAAACCACCGCCGATAGCGGCACCCAAATTTGCGAATGCAATTTGTGACAATAATAATGAAATCATAATCTTAAAATTTTTAGTTGTTAATATTTAATTGTTTATTGATTCTTATGCACTTTTAGCTTCGTGCTCATGCACGTGAGCGAGAGAAATGAATACTGCCGACAGCATGGTGAACACCATAGCCTGGATGAAGCATACCAGCACCTCGAGCAGCATCATAAAGATACTCATTGCAACGCTGACGGGTACCATGGCCACACCAGCTGCTGCATGGATACCATACATGACGAAAATCAGACACGTCAGCGAGATTGCTATGGCATGTCCTGCCATCATGTTGGCAAAGAGACGGATCATCAGGGCCAAGGGCTTGGTAAAGATACCAAACAACTCGATGAAGGGCATCAGGGGGACAGGAGCCTTCAGCCACGTAGGCACGTCGGGCCAGAAGATTTCCTTCCAGTACTCCTTGGTTCCCGTCACGTTGGTAACAACGAACGTACAGAATGCCAGGAACAGCGTGCAGGCGATATTTCCTGTCAGGTTACCACCACCAGGAGGGAAAGGCATCACACCCATCACGTTGGCCACGAAGATAAAGAAGAAACACGTCAGCAGGTAAGGGGCATACTTGGGGGCCTCTTTGCCGAGAATGCTTTCGATAATATCGTGGTAGACATACATGATGAACATGTGCATGAATCCCGTGAATCCCGTAGGAGCAGGATCGTCGATCTTATGCTTCTTGCACCAGCGTGCCGGTATCAGCACACAAAGCAGCAGCAAGATGGCATCAATGAAGAGCACCATCACCGTCTTCGTCATCGAGATGTCGATGGGACGCACTTCCTGTCCGCCAATGTTCTCTACAATCTTGTCCTTGTTGGCTTCGCTGCCCGAGATATAGAGTCCGTAGGGGCCAGGACGGTTGCCCTGGGCATCGGCATGATGCTCAAACTGCGACGAGCAGAACACATGCCACCCTGTAGAACTCTTCACGATGACAGGCAGATGGATAATAACGGGCTTCCCGCCGATATCAGTAACGTGCCACTCATAGGAGTCCTGGATATGTCCAAACAAGATACCCTGCAGGTCTATCCCCTCCTTTTTCTCCTCGGCAGCATGGGCCGGAAGAAGGGCAAAGAGCATCAAGGCGATGCAGAGAAGTGGTTTGAAATATTTCATTATCTAACTTTGTATTGTTTTACTATTTTTCTGTGAACGGATAAAGAACACCACGTCGAATATCAGCATCAGCAGATAGCAGATTGAAAAGGTGACAACGAAAGTCATGCGCCACTGGCGGTCTTTTACCATGAAAAGGAATATGATCACCACCAATGCTGCCGAGAGCATTCTCAGCAACATCGCCACCAGAGCATAGAGCGTCAGCGCCCGTTCTGAGTTGCGTATGGCCCGATAGCCAGCCACGAAAGCCAGTGTGGCAAATAGCGCGTAGACGACGCTAATGGCTATGCTTGTTGCTATCACTGTTTCAAAGAACTATAATGCTACTTAGTCGACTTCTACGCAGAGGCTTACCTCGTTCTGCTGTACCTCTACAAATCCGCCAAGGATGTCCAGCTGTACCTTCTCACCCTTAGGCAGTCCGTATTCTACCACACCCTTGCCCAACGTTGAGATGATAGGAGCATGGCCCGTGAGTATCTCAAACTGGCCCATCGAGCCAGGTACGAGCACGCTGCTGACTTCTCCGTCGAAGGCGATTCTTTCCGGTGTGACAATCTTGAGCTTCAACATATTTGCTATTATATATAATAAGTATATGTTTTATCCCTTAGCAGCTTCCAGCAGTTTCTTGGCCTTAGCCTTGGCATCTTCAATCGTACCTACGTTGAGGAATGCTTGTTCAGGCAGATCGTCAACCTCACCATCCAGTATGGCATTGAAGCCCTTAATGGTCTCGTCGATAGGCACCATCACACCAGGCAGACCCGTGAACTGTTCAGCCACAGAGAACGGCTGACTGAGGAATCGCTGCACACGACGTGCACGGTTCACCGTCTGCTTGTCCTCGTCAGACAGCTCATCCATACCCAGAATGGCGATGATGTCCTGCAACTCCTTGTAGCGCTGCAGAATCTGCTTCACTCGCTGAGCGCAATCGTAGTGTTCCTTGCCTACTACCAATGGGTCGAGGATTCGCGAGGTAGAACCCAGCGGATCCACAGCAGGATAGATACCCAGCTCGGCAATCTTACGGTCGAGCACGGTGGTAGCATCCAAGTGGGTGAATGTGGTAGCAGGAGCAGGGTCGGTCAAGTCATCGGCAGGCACATACACAGCCTGTACCGAAGTGATAGAACCCGACTTGGTAGAGGTGATGCGCTCCTGCATCGTACCCATCTCGGAGGCCAGCGTGGGCTGATAACCTACGGCCGATGGCATACGACCCAGCAGAGCCGACACCTCAGAACCGGCCTGAGTGAAACGGAAGATGTTGTCGATGAAGAACAGGATATCGGCAGCACCACCATCCTTACCACCTCCATCGCGGAATCCCTCGGCCACCGTCAGACCCGAAAGGGCCACAGAGGCACGTGCTCCAGGGGGCTCGTTCATCTGACCATACACCAGCGTAGCCTGGCTCTTCTTCAATTCCTCAGGATCAACCAGTGAGAGATCCCACTTGCCCTGAGCCATTGCTTCCTTAAACTTCTCACCATAGCGGATGACACCCGACTCGATCATCTCACGGATCAGGTCGTTACCCTCACGGGTACGCTCACCTACACCAGCGAAGACTGAAAATCCGTTGTGTCCCTTGGCAATGTTGTTAATCAGCTCCATGATGAGCACCGTCTTACCTACACCGGCACCACCGAAAAGACCAATCTTACCACCCTTCAGGTAGGGCTCCAGCAGGTCAATGACCTTGATACCCGTAGAGAGCACCTCCTTCGTCGTCGACAGCTCCTCGAACTTAGGAGCCTCGCGGTGAATGGGATAAGCACCCTTCATGTCGAGCTGTTTCATACCGTCGATAGGCTGACCGATCACGTTCAGCATACGACCCTTAATCTGTTCGCCGGCAGGCATCTGAATCGGTGAGCCCAGCGGCTTCGCCTCCAATCCACGCTGCAGACCGTCGGTATTGTCCATAGCAACGCAGCGTACAGTATCCTCGCCGATGTGCTGTTGCACCTCGACAATCAACTGCGCTCCGTTGGGACGCTCAATCGACAATGCCTCGTGAATCTTCGGGAGCACCTTTTCCGCATCCTGACCCTTTGTATCGAAGAATACGTCGATGACAGGGCCGATAATCTGCGAAATGTGTCCGTTAATCTGTGACATAAGCAGTTGTTTAATATTGATGTTATATTTATTGTTTTAGTCAATAGTGTGGGCAAAGATACAAAAAAAATCCCTTTCTACGAAAAATTTTCCCACTTTTTTTCGAAAAAGACAAAAAACAGGCCAAAAAAGACATTTCAATTCTGTCAAGCCATTGTGGCATCAAAGGCCAAACCAAAGTTGCCGGCTTTAGACAACCCAGCAACGCAGTACCGAGTTCTGTACAAGGCAGAACCCTTCTCTAAACGGGGCAAACTACATGTCTGCACGGTTCAGAAAAGGGTTCTGGACGGTCCTAAAAGACCTCTGGTTTAGATACTCAACTCGTCGAGCACTCTGATAAGTTTCTTGTTGAAGGGCTTATCGGTACGGATACACTCGCTAAAGGGCACATAAACCACTTCATTATTACGTACACCCACCATCACATTGCGCTGTCCCTGCAGGATAGCTTCGATGGCTCCCACGCCCGTCCGGCTGGCCAGAATACGGTCGTGAGCCGATGGTGAACCGCCTCGCTGCAGATGGCCCAGGATGGAGACGCGCACGTCAAACTCGGGGAATTCCTTCTTCACACGGTCAGCATAATAGAGGGCACCACACTTGGGACTCTCCGACACGATGACAATGCATGACTTCTTCGACTTGCGGATGCCGCGGCCCATGAAGGCGGCCAACTGGTCTTCCTCCATCATCTCCTCAGGGATGATGGCAGCCTCTGCACCACAGGCGATGGCCGAGTTCTGCGCCAGGAAACCTGCATCACGCCCCATCACCTCGACGAAGAAGATGCGCTCGTGGGAGTTTGCCGTATCACGGATGCGGTCAACACACTCCATGATGGTATTCATGGTGGTGTCGTAGCCGATGGTAGAGTCGGTGCCGTAGAGGTCGTTGTCGATGGTGCCAGGCAGTCCGATGACAGGGAAGTTAAACTCCATACCGAAGTTACGGGCACCTGTCAGGGAACCGTTGCCGCCGATAACCACCAGCGCGTCAATCTCCTCCTTCTGGCAGGTCTCGTAGGCCTTCTGCATACCCTCCGGAGTCATGAATTCCTTCGAACGGGCGGTCTTCAGGATGGTACCACCCTTGGTGATGATACCCGACACGTTCTCGGTGGTGAATGGCTTCACCTCACCCTTGATGAGTCCGTCGTAGCCACGATAGATACCCTTGATGTTAAACTGGTTATAGATGCCCGCGCGCGTCACGGCACGGATGGCCGCATTCATGCCGGGAGCATCGCCTCCCGATGTGAGAATACCGATAGTCTTAATCTTGCTCATAGTATGTTTGTTTTTAGACATTAAATATTATGCTTTAACCATCAATCTTTAAATATTAATGAAATAGAGTTCAAGCCAGAGGGCTATATAACCGAGAATCCAGCCAAGGAGAACCTTGGGGGTAAGGTGCTTGACGTACCAACCCAGATGAACATGTTCCATCTTCATGAGGGCTATGCCGCTAATGCTGCCCACGGAGAGCAGACAGCCGCCAACTGCTGTAGAATAGGCAATAATACTCCAATAGGCACCATTGACAGAAACATCACCCACACCCACCTGATAGAGTGAAATATTGGAGATGGCAATGGTGAAGGAGTCGACTACTGCACTCAACAGACCTGCGCCAATGCCCATGAGCCATACGTCGTGGATGTAAGTATCGAACCAGTCGGCAACATCGCCCCAGACGCCTGTCTCAGTGATGACGCCCATACCCAGCATAATACCCATGATGAAGAGCATCTGCTGCAGGGCACCGTACTGCAGAGACATTGGTATGCGGCGCCCCGTCATCTGGTCAGCAGCCATGAGCTTGCGGTTGAAGGCCTCGTTGATGACCCACAGCACAGAAAGCACGCAAAGGGCTCCAAGGAAGGGTGCCAGTTTGGTGATGTTATGGAAGGTAGGAATGAACCACAGGCCGCCAATGCCCACGATGAGCATAACGACACGCTGCCAGCGGTTCAGGCGGGTATCATCGCCACGGTAGGGTGACGGGCTCCAAGCTGTATCCAAATGGTCGGGCAGTTCCCGGTTAATAATAATGGTAGGGATGACCCAAGCCAGCAGAGCAGGGATGGCCAGGAAAGCCGAGAAGTGCGAGGCCGTCACAGCACCGCCACCCCAGAGGATAAGCCCCGTGGGATCGCCAATGACAGTAAAACAGCCGCCGCAGTTGGCTGCCAACACGATGGCAGAACCAACATACATGCGCTGTCGCGAGTTCTGCAGGATGCTATGCATGATGACCAGCATGGTGATGGTGGTGGTCAGGTTGTCGAGGTTGGCAGAGAGGATGAAGGTAGCCAGGGTAATGGTCCACAGCAGGCGCTTGGAGTTGCGTGTGCGAATCCACTCCTTGATGAAGTCGAAGCAGCCGTTGTTGTTCAACAGCTCCACGATAGCCATAGTAGCCAGCAAGAACATGACGATGGCAGCAGCCCTGCCCACATAGTTCAGGAATACCTTATTATATATAAAGAGCTTGACAGTCTCGCTGGTTGCCGCTGTGCCATTGAGCCACTCCAGGTATTCGTCAGGGTGCTGGGCCATCACGAAGTCGGATCCCCAACAGACATATACCACCCACCCCACAGTTCCCAAAAACATGGCGATGGCGGCCTTATTCACTCCTGTCAGGTGGCCTGTCGCTATCAACAGATAGGACAGTATCAACATGGTTACGATAATCAGCGTCATGACTTGTTTACGTTTTAGATTTCGATTGCAAAGTTACGAAATAATTCTCAATTATGCATTCATTCAGTCCAAATTATTTAAATATTTATGCCATGATGGTTCTTTACCTCGCTCATGACGAAAGTAGACTCCAGTGACGACAACTGTTCTATCTCGCCCAACTTGTTGAGCACAAACTCCTGATATTGCTTCATGTCGGAGGCACGTACCTTGAGCAGATAGTCGTACTGGCCTGAGGTGTTGTAACACTCGATGACCTCAGGGATGCGGTGAATCCGACGCGTAAAAGCATCGGCAATCTCGTGGTTTATCTGCTTGAGCTTTACCTTGCAGAACACCAGCAGGCCCTGGTTGAGCTTCTCGGGGTTGAGCACTGCCACATATTTTGTAATGTAGCCAAGGCGCTCCAGACGCTTCTGGCGTTCAAAAACGGGGGTAGCCGTCAGGTGTACGGCGTCTGCCAGCTCCTTGGTAGTCAGTTTTGAGTTCTTTTGCAGCGTCCTAAGTATCTGCAAATCAGTGTCGTCTAACGTGTACATAGGTTGTTCTTGGAATAATTTTCTTTTAGAGGCCTTCCAGAAAGGCCATTTTAGAATTAAAGCTTATTATCGGATGCAAAATTAGGAATATTTTCCGTAATCGCCAAATAATTTGGAGAATATTTCCAAACGCCGTACCTTTGCAGTCGAAAACATTGAAAAAAACATTAAGTCGAATATTAATAGAATTAGAAAGGAAACAAATTATGAGTACAAAGAAGAACTACCGTTTCGAGACTCTCCAACTACACGTAGGCCAAGAGCAGGCTGATCCTGCAACTGATGCACGTGCCGTACCTATCTATCAGACCACATCATATGTGTTCCGTAACTCACAGCATGCAGCAGACCGTTTCGGACTACGCGATGCCGGTAACATCTATGGTCGTCTGACCAACTCTACACAGGGTGTTTTCGAGGATCGTGTGGCTGCCTTGGAAGGCGGTGTGGCTGGCCTGGCTGTGGCATCGGGTGCCGCTGCCGTTACCTATGCCATCCAGAATATTACGCTGGCTGGTGACCACATCGTCGCTGCCGATAACCTGTATGGCGGCTCGTACAACCTGATTACCCACACACTGGCCAACCAGGGCGTGTCGAATAGTATTGTCGACGTACGCGACCTGAAGGCGGTAGAAGCTGCCATCCAACCCAACACAAAATTACTATATGCCGAGACCTTCGGCAATCCCAACTCTGACGTCACCAACATAGAGGCTTTGGCTGAAGTGGCACACAAGCACAACATTCCGCTGGTTATTGACAACACCTTCGGCACCCCCTACCTTATCCGTCCCTTGGAGCATGGCGCAGATATCGTGGTACACTCAGCAACAAAGTTCATTGGCGGTCACGGTAGCAGTCTGGGTGGTGTCATCGTCGATGGAGGAAGCTTCGACTGGAAGGCTAATGCCGACAAATTCCCCACACTGGCTAAACCAGATCCCTCGTATCATGGAGCCATTTTTGCCGACGTAGCAGGGGCTTCAGCCTTCGTTACCCGCATACGTGCCGTGATTTTAAGAGACACTGGCGCAACAATTTCACCCTTTAATGCGTTTATACTATTGCAGGGACTTGAAACGCTGAGCCTACGCGTAGAGCGTCACGTGGAGAATGCGCTGAAGGTGGTAGACTTCCTGAAGCAGCATCCGAAGGTGGCCAGCGTCAATCACCCCAGCCTGCCGTCACATCCCGACCACGAGCTGTACCAGAAGTACTTCCCACAGGGTGCAGGCAGCATTTTCACCTTCGAGATCAAGGGTGGCGAGAAGGAGGCCTGGAAGTTCATCGACTCGCTGGAGATATTCTCCCTGCTGGCTAACGTGGCTGACGTGAAGAGCCTGGTGATTCACCCTGCCACTACCACCCACTCCCAGCTTTCACCTGAAGAGCTGAAGGAGCAGCACATCACGTCGTCGACCATCCGTCTGAGCATCGGTACGGAACACATTGACGACATTCTGGACGACCTGCGTCAGGCTTTTGACAAGATCTGAAGAACGAATAGTGAAGAATAAAGATAAAAATCAAAGATCAAAGACAACAGATATGGCAAAGATTGCAAAACAGCTGACTGAGCTCATCGGCAACACTCCATTATTAGAGCTCAACAAATTCTCGCAGGAGAAAGGTCTCGCAACACCTATCATTGCGAAAGTAGAGTATTTCAACCCTGGTGGCAGCGTAAAGGACCGTATTGCCCTGGCCATGATAGAGGATGCAGAGCAGAAGGGCATTCTGAAGCCCGGAGCCACCATTATTGAGCCTACCAGCGGTAATACAGGCGTAGGTCTGGCACTGGTAAGTGCCGTCAAGGGCTACAAGCTCATCCTTACCATGCCTGAGACCATGAGCGTAGAGCGTCGTAACTTAGTAAAGGCCTATGGTGCTGAGGTACGACTGACCCCTGGCAAGGACGGTATGCCGGGTGCTATCCGTGCTGCCGAGGAGCTGCGCGACTCTATTCGCGGTGCTGTCATCCTGCAGCAGTTTGAGAATGGCGCCAACCCAGCCAAGCACTATGCTACCACAGGTCCTGAGGTATGGGCTCAGACCGACGGCGAGGTAGACATCTTTGTAGCTGGTGTGGGTACTGGCGGCACGGTATCAGGTGTTGCCAAGTATCTGAAGGAGAAGAAACCGTCGGTGAAGATTGTAGCTGTAGAGCCTAAGTCCAGCCCTGTGCTGAATGGTGGCCAGAGTGGCCCTCATAAGATTCAGGGCATTGGTGCAGGCTTCATTCCCAAGACCTACAACGGCGAGTTGATTGACGAAGTATTTGATGTCGAGAATGACGATGCCATCCGTACAGGTCGCCAGATTGCCCAGCAGGAAGGTCTGCTGGTAGGCATCTCGGCAGGCGCTGCTCTTTATGCTGCCGCTGAGGTTGCCAAGCGCCCTGAGAACAAAGGCAAGAAGGTGGTTGTCCTGCTGCCTGATACCGGAGAGCGCTACCTCTCTACCGTGCTCTATGCCTTTGAAGAGTATCCTCTCTAAAGGTAATTTGACAGAAACGAAAAGAGAAGAATTTCCTGCCGTCATTATAGTCCGGTAGGAAACTCTTCTCTTTTTACTTTTTGCTTATTCTCATTCTGGCATTACGTACCTGTCACCCGTCTGGCGGATGATTTCGCGAGCATAAGGAGTTGCGAATCCGGGACGTGCTACCCTGCCTCCTAATCCATACTCGGTACGAGTGAACTGACCGTCTTTTTCGGGCTTTACTGTCATGTCGTTATATTTCACCACGAGATAGAAGGCCAACTGCTTCCAGCGTGCCAGCATCTGCTGAGCCTGCTGGATACTATAATCATTCAGGAATCGCTGCATCTGTGCCGGCTCCATATCCTTAGCTTTGGCCTCGATGGCAGGCTGCTGGGCGAAATAGGCCTGCTGCAGCGAGTCGCGTACCGCTTTGAGCGAGGGGAACAGCATGGAGTAGCGCGGATATACCATATTACTGACCCAGTTCTCTACCCAATAGGCATTCTTATCGCTGAAAGTCACATCGTCAGCACCTGGGGTGTTATAGCACTCAGGACGCTCCGTCATAGAGCAGTAGATAGGCGTATAGGCCACCATGTTGCCGTCGTCATTGCCAAACCAGAAGCAGCCACCCACCTGGCGAGGCAGCCAGGAACGCATCTGACTGACATAGCTCCAGGCAGTCTGCTGGGTAGAGGTTGGACGCTCATTGAAGTATTTCTTACCGTCTACCTTATAATATAAAGGTGTAGGACGATAGGGCATCTGCCAGATACCGCCACCGATATCCGTAGAGTCGATAGCCATCGGAGTTCCCTCGTAGTGGTCACGCATGTCCGCCATGATATCAGCCACACTCACCTTCTTGTCGGGAATGACCCACAGCGGCATGTCCTCGGCATCCTTGTCCTTACCCAGGGCCCAGGGCAGATAGCGCTCCATGCCTTTCACATGATGATTGAAGAAACTCCACACTCGGGCATCACAGATGCGGCGTCCCCCGAAGTCGGGGAAGGCATAGGCCAACTTCCATGAGAAGTCCTCGTCCTTGCCCTCGTACCAGCCCATGGCACGGGCATATTTGATGGCATTCTTCGAGTACAGCACATTCTCCTTGTCTTTCAACGGGAACTTCCCTATCCTACTCTGGTTGGCATGTCCGCAAATGGCCTCGTCAGGAATTCTGCAGGCTACCCACACAACACGTTCCTTCGATTTCTTGCGGTCGGGCCCACAGCCCTGCATCTCCATCATCCACGCCTCATTGGGGTCGCAGATGGTGAAGGTCTCACCCTCGGAGTAGTAGCCGTAGGTCTCTACCAACGTCGTCATGATTTTGATAGCCTCACGGGCTGTCTTGGAGCGTTGCAGGCCAATGTAGATGAGCGAGCCGTAATCGATGATACCCGTGGAGTCAACCATTTCCTCACGGCCCCCGTAGGTTGTCTCGCCAATAGTCACCTGCCACTCGTTGGTGTTGCCGATGACATTCCAGGTCTCCTCAGCCTCAGGAATCTCCCCCAGGTACTTATTGGTGTCCCACTCGTAAATTTTGCGCATCTCACCCTTCTGGTGCTTGCCGGCAGGATAGTGCGCCAGGTTCATAAAAGCGCCGTAGGAGTCTGCGTTGTAAGAGCAGATGACAGAGCCATCTGTCGAAGCCTTCTTTCCTACAATAAAATTAGTACAGGCCGAGGCATACATTGCAGCCATTAGCACTGCCGCTAATATCGATAATCGTCTCATAGTATGATGTTTTAGTTTAATATTACAGCATGCAAAGTTACGAAATAAGTGAGAGAAACAAAAAGAAAAACCATTTTCTTTTCTGTTTCCGAGCGAAAAGTAAGTTCGACGAAGTCAAAGCCTACATATCTACAAGACACCCATTGCCCAGTGGTTTAAAAAAGTACATGACACTTCTTACACTTCTCACACTAATAATTGAATATCAGATAGTTATGAAATCAGCACCTTACACCAAACCTTACACCTAACCTTACACCTAACCTTACACCTATCCTTCACGACATCCCCCTATTTCCATTACATGCCGACAAACTTTATGAAAGCTTAGGTGTCAGGTCAAGTGTTAGGTCAAGTGTCAGGTAATTGCTGCGTAACTATCTATAAATAAAGACTTAATGTAAGAAGTGTAAGAAGTGTTAGGTACTTTTTACTTTAAGAGTATTTTTATTTTAAAAATAACATACATCTCCACACTATCCCTGTTGTTGTATTAATATTCAGCACGTTAAACAATGTATGTTTATACATGAAAATGTATGTTACATACATTAATTTGAAGATACTTCGACAAATTCGGCCCAAAACAGCTCCTTCCGGGTTACTCGGCACTAAACTACCAGTTACTCGGCATTAAACCACCAGTCACTCGGCATTAAACTCCCACTCAGGTACCGACTGATTTCTGCTGAGAAAGATAGTGTAGAGATGAATATACATACACTACCTACATACACTGCATGTTTATGTGTATATCAATGATTTACAAAGAAAATGTAGGTGTGTATGTCAAATTGCATTTTTATTTTCTAATGAAGGGATGGGCTGCCAAAGAAACCGGCAATGAATATTGAAATCATTGAAAAAAGCAGACTCACTGCCTAAAACTAACTGGAAAAGCCGAGCGTGTTTGACCCCCGAGGGCAAAGCGATGTTGACCCCCGAAAACTTTTTTATTTTGACCCCTCTAAAGTCCTGACTGGCGGGGTCATTTTTATTTTACCCTGTTTACTTCTTGGTCTTCATCTTTCG
>JAFPWS010000084.1 GCA_017412705.1 Prevotella sp. | reverse complement strand
TCGGGTCAACGACCGTCCACTGCGCACTGGCCTTGCCGACGAACAACGTCATGCAAAGGCTCATCATCACTAATACTTTTGTTCTCATTACTTGAATTGTTTTTAATTGGTTTATAACTTGGTACATTGCTGCACCGTTTATTTGTTTTCTTCCCTGCGTTTCTCTGCCAGTTGTCTGATGGCACCCTCGATGTCGCCACCCAACTCCTCTGCCAGTCGCTGCACCTCGATTTTCTCCGTCTCTTCCGTCGTATAGGCAAGGTACTCTTCGGGACTTACCTCGGTGGCATAGACAGCCGACTGTGTACCGCCCAGACCTATCCACACTTCCTTGTAGAGCCGTGAGGGGTTGTTGGCCTGGTTGATGCTCAGAATCTGGCCCTTCTCCTTCTCCGTCAGTCCGAGCAGGTTCTGGATCTGGTCGAACTTGTTCATGTACTTGCGCTGGTCGAGCAGTATCTTGCAGTCGGAGTTATTGATGATACTCTCCTTCACGATGGGCGACGAGATAATGTCGTCCACCTCCTGTGTAACCACCACTGCCTCGCCGAAGAACTTTCGCACGGTCTTGTACATGTAGAGCATGTAGGAGGCCATGTTTGCCGAGGTCAGCGCCTTCCATGCCTCTTCCACCACCAGCATCTTCCTCACGCCCTTCAATCGTCGCATCTTGTTGATAAACGCCTCCATGATGATGATGGTCACCACGGGAAACAGTTCCTTGTTGTCCTTGATGGAGTCGATTTCAAACACGATGAAGCGCTTGCCCAGCAGGTCAATGTTCTCCTTCGAGTTCAGCAGGAAGTCGTAGCGTCCGCCCTTGTAGTATTGGCGCAGCGTCGTCAGGAAGTTGTCGATGTTGAAGTCATCCTTCTCGACCTTGATGTCCCGTTCCTGCATCTGCTGGCGGTACACGTCGCGCATATACTCATAGAAGGTGTCGAAGCAAGGCACAATGCTGTGGTCTGCCTGGATCAAGCTGATGTATGCCGACACGGCGCTGCCCAACTCGCCCGATTCCGTCTTGGTCACGTTCTCCGTTTCGCTCTTCCAGAGTGTCAGCAGCAGCGTCACTATCGAGTCCTTCTTCTCCACGTCGAAGACGTAATCGTCCGTATAGAACGGGTTGAACGAAATCGGATGCTTTTCGGTGTAGGTGTAGTAGATGCCGTCCCTGCCATGCGTCTTTCGGTGGATCTGGTTGCACAGTCCCCAATACGAGTGGCCCGTATCTATCAGCACCACATGCGTCCCCTGCTCATAGTACTGGCGCACAACGTGGCACATGAAGAACGACTTCCCGCTGCCCGACGGCCCCAGCACGAACTTGTTGCGGTTCGTCGTGACACATTTCTTCTTCCGCGAACAGGCACACCGCTACCTCAAAGGGATAGTTCGTCTATTTGTCCAGGTCATCCTCACAAGAGGTAAAGCCTTGCCAGCCATGATAGTACCAAAATAAGATAGTCGTTCCTCTAAATGTTAAACAACTTAAAAGATGTGTGACATTTTAGCCCATTTTGTCCTAAGAATTATCTCGAAACTACCCCAAAACACCAATAAAGCGGCATATTTATGCAAAAAATCAGCAAAAAGCAGGTAAACCGGAGTGCTTAAAATGCCTTGTGACATGCTGACGACGACGCATGCTTATAAACATATATCTCTCTGTTTTAATTGGTTATCACCATAATGTATAATTATCCATTGCCATGTGCCCTAGGATTACGACAGAGATATCTATAGAATGTCTGTGAAGCATGTGCTTCAACAAAAACAGACAGACAAATGAAGAAGAAAGCAAAACCATTAGTTGTCCATTTACGGTCAATCAGCAAGAAAGAGAAAGTGGGTAAATCCCAAAGTGTAAATCAGAAGCTTGAATCAGGCAATAAGTATTATATACGACAATCTGGCCAATTCAAACACTCTGAAAAACTATCCATAAAACGTGGATGTAGCAAGAATGATCTTGCAAAAGTGATTGAACTTCTTGCCGGTGGTGGCCAATTACCAGCTGAGTTCCTTAAACATCCTATACAAGGAAAGTATAAAGGCTGTTGGGAATGTCATCTTTCTTTTGATTGGCTGCTCATTTGGAAGCAGGATGATAAGCATCGTGAAATTATCCTTTTAGCTTTAGGCACACACTCAGAGCTTTTCGACAAAAATCCAAGGTATCGGCACAAATCTTGACATCATGTTTACCTTACGTAGTGATGTCTTTTGACATGGAAAATCGGCAAGCAAGGAACTCTATAGCCATGCTTGCCGATCCATTAACTTGTACTCCAATCACTCATTAGGATCGCCAGAAGCCTGAGCCGTGATCGTGAACCAGACCGTACCACCGTGATACACCACGAGGTTGTGCCCAGCCTCTACGCTCAGCCCCGTGAACGTCGCGCCATTGGCATCGTGGCTTGCAGGGCTGATGGCATCACCCGCGCCATCCACCTTGGCCGTAAACTCCACCTCACCCAGATTGCTGCCGCTGACGGCGACGCTGGTGATGGGAGCCGTAGCGTTGACACTGCCGCTGGCAATGCTCTGGCTTACGCCGTTGATGGTGGCCGAGGTGTTGTAACTGGGCTGACCGGGAGTCACGCCACCACTGCCACCGTCAGGAGTGACGTCGCTGGTCGAACCAGTACCGGTCACGCCAGCATTGTTCAGGTAGAACTCCGACTCCATGTCAATCTCGTAGGCAGCATAACTGCTCTCCACGGCCTGCGCCAGACTGCAAAGGTCCGAGCCAAGGGCGGCCTCATTGAGCACCAGTTGGCAGTTGCTGCGGAACCAGCCGCCGCTCCTGTCCTTACGGCTGACGATGATGCCGGCTGCCACCACGTCGCCACCACGGCCCAACACGAAGTTGTAGTGGTCGGTGTCGAACTCAAACGTCGAGAAGTTCAACTGGTTCTTCCAGTCAGAGCAAGGAAACTCACCCTGACTGTCAACAATCTCGGTGGTCATCGGAGCACCGCTGCCGTCGGCGTTGCGGGGATTGAGCACGATGCGGGCATAGCCCACCTCATACTTACCCTGGCGCTTCTGTACGGTTACGAAGGTCACCTGGTCGCCACGCTGCAGTCCCCATGTGTTCACAAAGTCAGCGTATGTGCGGCTGGGTGCGTTGACATACGCCTTGTGTCCGCCTTCGGCATCGATGCCTACCGACACGCTGGGCAGATGGCCCTGCGAGATGATGGCGGCAAAGGGTGTCCACTTGTCGCTCTGCAGCGGCATGAACTGGTAGAACTGGTACAGACTCTGTCCCGAGCTCTGCAGCGTTGCAGCACGCTCGCGGAGGTACTTCAGGTTCACCTTGCGAAACTTGTTCATGCACTGGAAGCCATTGCTCACACCCTCGAAGGAGTGGTTGCAGATGAACTTCAACATGGCATAGAGCATGCCTACAGCCTTCACCAAGACGCGCTGAAGAGTCTGCGCGTTGGTCTTGGGGTTCTTCACACGACGGTTGGAGGAACCGTCAACCATTACATAATTCTTTTTCATTGTTGTAACGTATTAAGAACTACTGTTAATCCTACCCTTGGAGACTGCGGTCAATGAGCGTCCGATATGAGTTGAATATGACTTCAATTAGAGTTTTATATGACTCCGATATGACTTCAATATGACTCCTTTATGAGAACGACTTGAACTTTCACAGACTTTGACCTGGTTTCACCAATTCGTGATGTTCGGTGCAAAGGTACGTATTATTTTTACTGGTTGTTTCCAATTGGAAAAAGCAACGCAGGCGAGTGGAAAGAAAAGTGAGGCCCTTCGTCGGAGCCTCACTGTATGCCGTCTGTGCGGAAATGCCCATCTACAGGGCTTAAATCATGAATCCTTTCATGTTGTCGCGCATCTCTCGCAGGTGCTTGAAATACCCGGAATTGTGGAAATAATAGCCGATTTCGTGGAAAGCGTCCTGTAGCGGCTTGCCGCTTGGCTCTGCATGGACGTTGAAGTTGATCTTCAGCTTACCCGAATCTGTGAAGTCCTGTATGGCGTCCTTGTTTTTATCCGCATAGCCTGTGAATGTTCTCGAACTAAACGCCATGTCCTCCTTCAGCACATGCTTCAGCAAGTATTCGCAGAACGGTGTACGCGTAGTATTCTTCATAATGTGCATCCGTAT
>JAFPWS010000022.1 GCA_017412705.1 Prevotella sp. | reverse complement strand
GGCGTCGTGGTAGCACTGCAGGGCCATGGGGGCCTCGCCGTGCTCGTAGTAGGCGCGGCCAAGGAGGTAGTGGGCCAGGAGGCGGTCGTTAGGGGTGCCGTGGTCATCGAAGAAGCGGACATAGGGCTCGACGTCGCGGACGGTGAAGGGCCGGTCGGTGCGGTTGCGCACATTGATACTGTCCAAACCCTGGCGCATAGCAGTGCGTTGCCGCTCTGTAGTGCAGCCTATCAGCAACAAAATCCATAAAATTATAAAACCTACCGGTTGTTTCATGTCTCCAAAGGTACGACATTTTTCCGACATGACAAACAATCCTCAAGAAAAATTATATCAGCACCTAAGAATCACTTTGCCAACAATTTCTTGACTTCGTCAATGCTAATGCCGACACCTTGGGCAATCTGCTCAATGGTTAGCCCCATTGCCTGAAGTCGACGAACGGTTTCTGTCTTTTCTTTCAAGACTCCCTCGGCACGACCCTTGGCCAAACCTTCGTGCACACCTTTGTCTCGCGCAGTTTTCATCACGCTATAATTGTCCCAGAACACCTTCTTGGAGCCGAAGTCGGTGTAGGGGTTGATATACCTCTCTCTTGTATCGTCTGCCATTGTCGTCCTTTTTTGTTATCTGTTGAAATTTACGAAGAATATTTGAAAGACAGCTCTGTATTCACTAAAAACTTGAAAAATTAACAGATACCACCAAATGGCGTATGGGGAGATAGTGGGTGATTACCCTCGCTTTGCGGACAGTGTGTCTGGAATTCGTATTACGACTGAGCGGCCTTCACATTACGACTGAGCAGCCTTCACATTACGACTGAGCAGCCTTCACATTACGACTGAAGGGCGAAGCGTTAACCCTTAACACTTATGAAAAGCTACTCTTTCCTCATTTCGGCATACTCCCTACGGGCCTTGGCCAACTGCTGCTGAAAGGCCTCGCTGGAAAGCAGTCGGGCGAACAGAGCAGAGGAGACCATCAACGAAGCATCGATGTCACTCTTATAGTGGCGACCGCAAATCAGCCTATTCACTGCATATTGTCGGGCACGCGCCATCAGGGCTCCCGTCGAGTCGGGCACTACTGCTGCCAACGCCATGGCATAGGCCCAGCCACGGGTGGCATGTCCTGAGGGATAACTGTAAGAGAAAGCTGCTATGGAGTCGTACTGTGCCACCAGCGTAGGTTCGTTGAACTGTACAAAGGGACGCTTACGCTGATAATGTTTCTTTATCTTTCCATTCACGCCTTCGGCTTCTTTTTTCACTCCCTCTGCCAGCTTGTAAATCTCTGGAGTAGCCTCTGGGCTGATGGTAAAGCCTACCGTGCCGGAGAAGACTATTGACAACCGCGCCAACTCGTCTGAAGCAGCTTGCGCTGCCACTACAGAATCGTTGCGTTGCAGCTTGCCCCACTGGTAGTAATACACGTCGTTCAAATACTCCGGACTGGTGAGGGAGGGTGGCGCAGGAACATATAGGAGTGCATTGGGCGCTTCATCCTTGCTAAGGAACGAAGGTATTTCTGTCTGGATCTGTCCGCTAACTGCTGTGCATACCATGACGGCTGTCATCAGCCAAAGTTTTCTGTAATTCATCTTCTTGTTTCTTTTTGACCGGCGCAAAGATACAAAACTTTCTGATAATTTATGAGCAAATGGTTCACTTTTTATACAATCTGCTTGATTATTTCAGAAATTATGACTACTTTTGTAGCTTGAAAGTCAAACTATAAGTATTAAAAGATAGGTATATGAAACACTTTCTAACGATTGCGACGGCATTTTGCCTGGCGAATGTAACAGCCCAGGCAGAGCAACTGGTCATAGAGACCCAGAACACCAGTATGGTGCTGAACGTGGAGGTAGGGCAACAACCCAAGTATGTGTATTACGGCAAGAAGCTCAGCAGCCAGGAGCTGCAGCACCTGCAGTGGCCTGCCGTCTTCGGGCGCATGGAAGCCTATCCGGCACATGGTCTGAACACCCCCGCAGAGTCTGCCTTGGCCTTGCGCCATGCTGACGGCAACCTGTCGACAGCACTGGTCGTTGAGGGTAAGTCTCAGGTAAAGGCTCCCCACGCCGTTGTCACCAGCATTGCGCTGAAAGACCCCGTCTATCCCATCACCGTGACCCTGAACTACAAGGCCTACGTAAAAGAGGACATGATAGAGATGTGGACGGAGATTACCAATAACGAGAAGGGTACCGTCACGCTGACAACCTTTGCCTCAGCCATGCTCCCCATCCGCCGCGGCGATGTCTGGCTGAGCCACTTCTATGGCTCGTGGGCCAACGAGGCCCGTCTGGTAGAGGAGCCGCTGACGCCAGGCCAGAAAGTCATCGTCAACAAGGACGGCACACGCAACTCGCATACCGACCATGGCGAGGTCATGTTCTCGCTTGACGGAAAGGGCCAGGAGAACACCGGTGCCGTCATTGGCGCTGCCTTGTGCTACTCGGGCAACTACCGCCTGAAGGTGGTGACCGACGATACCGACTACCACTACTTCTTTGCCGGCATCAACGAGGACAACTCGGAATACCACCTGAAGAAGGGCGAGACCTTCACCACCCCAGCCTTGGCGCTGAGCTACTCTGAGAAGGGTCTCTCCGGCGTGTCGCGCAACTTCCACAAGTGGGGCCGCAAGTACAAGATGATGCACGGCGACAAGGAGCGCAAGATTCTGCTGAACTCCTGGGAGGGTGTCTACTTCGACATCAACCAGCAGGGCATGGACCAGATGATGAAAGACATTGCCTCGATGGGTGGCGAGCTGTTTGTCATGGACGACGGATGGTTTGGCGACAAGTATCCGCGCAAGACCGACAACTCCAGCCTGGGCGACTGGGTGGTAGACAGGAACAAGCTGCCCGAGGGCATCGAAGGCCTGCTGCGTGACGCCAAGAAGAACGGTGTCAAGTTCGGCATCTGGATAGAGCCTGAGATGGCTAACACCACCAGTGAGCTCTACGAGCAGCATCCCGACTGGATTGTCAAGGCCCCAAAGCGCGATGCCGTGCTGGGGCGCGGCGGCACGCAGGTGGTGCTCGACCTGTCGAACCCTCAGGTGCAGGACTTCGTGTTCAGCATCGTCGACAACCTCATGAGCAAATATCCTGAGATTGACTATATCAAGTGGGATGCCAACATGGCCATCATGAACCATGGCTCGCAGTATCTGACCATGAACGACCAAAGTCATCTCTACATTGCCTATCACCGAGGTTTTGAGAAGGTATGCCAGCGCATTCGCGCAAAGTATCCCGACCTGACCATCCAGGCTTGTGCCTCTGGTGGCGGACGAGCCAACTGGGGGGTCATGCCCTGGTTCGACGAGTTCTGGGTCAGCGACAATACCGACGCCCTGCAGCGCATCTATATGCAGTGGGGTACCAGCTACTTCTTCCCTGCTATAGCCATGGCCAGCCATATCTCAGCTACGCCTAACCATACCGTCTTCCGTACCACAGCGCTGAAGTATCGTATCGATGTCGCCATGTCAGGACGCTTAGGCATGGAAATCCAGCCCAAGAATATGACGGACGACGAGAAAGCACTTTGTCGTAAGGCCATTGCCGAGTACAAGCAGATACGTCCCGTCGTGCAGTTTGGCAACATCTTCCGACTGGTGTCACCCTATGACAGGAAAGGCCTTGCCTCGATGATGTACGTCAACGACGAGCAGTCGAAGGCCGTCTGGTACTGGTGGAAGACGGAGTCGTTCCAGAACGAGCACCTGCCCCGTGTGAAGATGGCAGGCCTGAATCCCACCCGTATGTATAAGGTACACGAGCTGAACCGCATCGATGTGAATCCGTTGGAGTTTGAAGGAAAGTCGTTCAGCGGCGCCTATCTGATGTCGCATGGCCTGGATGTTCCCTATCGCAATGAGACGGAGTGGAACAAGAAGAGCGACTGGGCCAGCCGTGTGCTCTATCTGGAAGCCGAATAAAAGCGAAAGCATCATGCAACAGTAAAGTGCAAAACGATTCCCATGTTTAGGAGCAAGGGAAAGAAGACCGACCTCTTGGCATACATCCGCGAAGGTCGCGAGATGACGCAAAGCGAGAAACTCAGGCTGATTGTCAGCCTGAGTATTCCGTCTATCCTTGCCCAGATATCAGCTACATTCATGTTCTTCATCGACGCGTCGATGGTGGGCCACCTGGGTGCCCGTGCCTCCGCTGCCATCGGACTGGTGGAGACCACGGGCTGGCTCATGGGGGGACTGGCCTCTGCTGCCAACATGGGATTTAGCGTCCAGGCAGCCCATGCCATTGGTGCCAACGATTTCAAACGAGCCCGCATGGTGCTGCGCCAGTCGCTGGTGTGTTGCATCATCTGGGCACTCTCCACCACGACAATAGCCCTTCTCATCAGTCCCCACCTGCCCTACTGGTTAGGTGGCAGCGAGGAAATAGCCCACGATGCCACTCTTTACTTCGCCATCTTTTCCGGTTGTGGCATCTTCTTCCAGATAGAAGGTCTGGCAGGTTCCATGCTCAAGTGCTCCGGCAACATGAAGATTCCCTCTGCACTGAATATACTGATGTGCGTCATGGACGTGGCATTCAACTACGCATTCATCTATATACTCCACTGGGGTGTCATGGGTGCAGCCATCGGCACAGGTCTTGCCATGCTTGTGACAGCAGGACTCATGCTCTACTTTCTGCTCTATCGTTCCGACATACTTGGCATCTTCCGCACCTCTCAGAAAAACACCTGGGATTCCTTCCGCCCCAAGTCTGATGTGGTAAGCAACGCCTTTAAGATAGGAGCACCCATGGGCCTGCAACACATGCTGATGGGAGGAGCACAAGTAGTGAGCACACTCATCGTCGCCCCACTGGGCACCGTCGCCATTGCCGCCCACTCGCTGGCCATCACCGTCGAGAGCCTGTGCTACATGCCAGGCTTTGGCATCGCCGAGGCCGCCACCACGCTGGTAGGCCAAAGCTACGGAGCAGGCAAGCGACTGTTGACACAGTCGTTTGCCCGTATGTCAACGGCACTGGGCATTGGAGTCATGACGATGATGGGTGTCCTGATGTGGGTATTCGCTCCGGAGCTGATGTCTATCCTGACACCTGTCGACGAAATCATTGAGCTGGGAGCCCGCTGTCTGCGCATTGAGGCATTTGCCGAGCCTATGTTTGCTGCCGCCATCGTCTGCAACGGTGTCTTCATCGGTGCTGGCGAAACGCTGAAGCCTGCCATCATGAGCCTGCTCTCCATGTGGGGAGTACGCCTGACACTTGCCGCCCTGCTGGCCAGGACGTACGGATTGCCTGGCGTATGGATGGCCATGGCTATCGAGTTGACGTTCCGGGGACTTATGTTCCTGGGCAACATGTTCTATGGCAACTGGCTAAAAAAGATGCAAGACTGAAGAAACAAAAGACGAAACGCGGTCTGCCTATAAAGAGAGAAAAAGAAATGATGCAGCACTCGGGATTCCACCCGTGGGCTGCATCTTTCTACTATCAATAACTAAAAACCTATTCTTATGAAAATGCGTCTCGCGACGTCGGTGTTATCCTTTCTACAATCTTTTTTTATTTACCTCAAAATCTGTCTAAACCTACTGTCGATTTTCCTGAAAACTTTTACCTTTATATACTAACTCTTTATTGAAGACACTGCAAAGGTACGACGTTTTTCGGGATGTTGTACTAAAAAGCCCCTCTTTTTCTGAAAAAAGGGGCCTATTCTTGACGTAAATCAATCATTTGTGCACGGACACACTCACTTTGTGGCCGAACACAGCCCTTTTTCCACCATATTCGTCAACTCTACAAACTGGGGAATTGTCAGCTGCTCTGGACGCAGGGTCAGCGAGAGTGTTGTCGAGGAGGATACAAGCTGGGTATTGAGTACGGACAAGGCGCCGTCACTTAGCAGCTGCCTCAAGCTCACCCGCAGCATTTTGCGACGCTGGTTGAACACCGTCTTAACCACACGCTTGAACAGCTGCTCGTCACACCCCAGGCGCTGTGTCTGGTTACGAGTCATGCGAATGACGGCACTCTTGACCTTGGGAGGCGGGTTAAACACCGTCTCGTCGACCATAAACAGGTACTCCACATCGTACCAGGCCTGTATCAGTACCGACAGGATTCCATAGGCCTTGGTTCCTGGTTGCGATGCCATGCGCTGGGCCACCTCATGCTGAATCATGCCTGTGCAGCAAGGTATAAGCTCCCGGTTGTCTATCATCTTGAAGAATATCTGCGACGAGATGTCGTAAGGATAGTTGCCCGTCAGCACAAACTGTCCTCCGTCGAATACCTGCGACAGGTCCATCCTCAGGAAATCCTCGCCCAAGATGTTCTCACGCAACTTAGGGAAGTGCTCGTTCAGGTATGCCACACTCTCGCGATCAATCTCCACCACCTTCAGCGGACGAGGTTTCTCCACCAGATACTGCGTCATGACACCCATGCCTGGTCCTACCTCCAATACAGGAAGGCCGGGACAGGCATCCACCGTGTCGGCAATGCGTCTGGCTATCGAAAGGTCAGTCAGAAAATGCTGACCAAGATTCTTCTTGGGTCTTACTTGCTTCATATCTGTGCGCAAAGGTAATAAAAAAAAAGCAAACTCCTAAACTTATCTAATTGAAAATAAATATTAATTTATTTTGCGTTTCGTTCGGTTTGCACTACCTTTGTACTCAGAATGAAGATAAGCAATATCATACTGAAGATACTCATGCCGCTGGTTCTGGGCGCAGGCATTCTCTATTGGATGTACCGAGGCGAGGACTGGCAGACCATCCTGCACGTCATGACAGACGAAATGGACTGGACGTGGATGTTGCTGTCTTTTCCCTTTGGCATACTGGCACAGGCTTTCCGCGGATGGCGCTGGAGGCAGACGCTGGAACCTGTGGACGAGCATCCGCGCAACTCCGTCAGCGTACATAGCATTTTCCTCAGCTATGCCGTCTCCCTGGTCATCCCCCGTGTGGGCGAGTTCACACGTTGCGGTGTGCTGAACCGCTACGACGGCATATCCTTCCCCAAGGCTTTGGGTACAGTGGTGACTGAGCGTGCCATTGACTCCCTACTGGTCATGGGCATCACAGCCATTGTGCTACTCTTGGAGATGAGCACCTTCGGCACCTTCTTCCACAAGACGGGCACCAGCCTCCATGGCATCCTGCACAGCTTCTCATGGGCAGGCTATCTGGTGGTGGGTATCTGCCTCATCGCCATTCTCATCCTGTTGCACTTCTTGCTGCGTAAGCTATCCATATATAATAAGGTACGCGCAACCGTCAAGGGCATTTGGCAGGGTGTCATCTCGCTGAAGGATGTACGCAACATCCCGTTGTTCGCCATCTTCACGCTGGCCATCTGGATCAGCTATTTCCTGCACTACTACCTGACGTTCTTCTGCTTCGACTTCACAGCAGACCTCGGAATAGGTTGTGCACTGGTAACGTTTATCGTAGGCTCCATAGCCGTCATCGTTCCTACACCTAATGGCGCCGGTCCGTGGCATTTCGCTGTCAAGACCATGCTGATACTCTATGGTGTGCAGGACGAACATGCACTCTACTTCGCGCTCATCGTCCACACCGTACAGACTATGCTCGTCGTCCTGCTTGGCATCTATGCCTGGCTGGCACTCTCCTTCACGACAATAAAACCAAACCCTAAAACAGTAATACAATGAACGAAATTCAAAACCTGAACCCACAGTGCGTGTGGAAGAACTTCTACGCACTCACACAAGTTCCACGCCCCAGTGGACATTTAGAGAAAATCCAGCAGTTCCTGCTCGACTTCGGCAAACAGGCTGGTGTTGAGACTTTCAAGGACCCCGCAGGCAACATTGTGTTCCGCAAGCCCGCCTCGGCAGGTATGGAGAACCGCAAAGGCGTCATTCTGCAGGCCCACATGGACATGGTACCTCAGAAGACTCCCGAGTCAAAACATAACTTTGAGACCGACCCCATCGAGCCGTGGATTGACGGCGAATGGGTAAAGGCCAAGGGTACCACGCTGGGTGCCGACAATGGCCTGGGTGTAGCATCCATCATGGCTGTCATGGAAGACAAGACCCTGAAGCACGGACCCATCGACGCCCTCATCACTGCCGACGAGGAGACAGGTATGTATGGTGCCAACGACCTGCCCGAAGGGGAACTGCAGGGCGACATCCTGATGAACCTCGACTCCGAGCATTGGGGTAAGTTCGTCATAGGCTCTGCCGGCGGTATCGACATCACCGCAACACTCGACTATCAGGAGGCAGATACCGACGCTGAGGACGCTGCAGCCAAGGTGACTGTATGCGGACTGCGTGGTGGACATAGCGGACTGGAGATCAACGAAGGCCGCGGCAATGCCAACAAACTACTGGTACAGGTGGTACGCGAGGCCATTGAGCAGACCGAGGCCCGTCTGGCATCCTGGCAAGGCGGCAACATGCGCAATGCCATTCCCTTCAAGGCTGAAGCCGTGCTGACCCTGCCCAAGGAGAATATTGCCCTGCTAAAGGAGATTGCAGAAGACTGGAAGGCGACATTCAACGACGAGTTCAAGCTCATCGAGCCCCAGGGCATCGAGATTACCGTCGAAGAGGTAGCAACCCCACAGAAGGAGGTTCCCGTGGAGATTCAGGACAACCTCATCAACGCCATCTATGGCTGTCACGACGGTGTCGTACGCATGATTCCCTCCTACCCCTCGGTGGTAGAGACCTCGTCAAACCTGGCCATCATCAACATTGGCGAAGGCAAGGCTTCGCTGAAGATACTGGCTCGCTCCAGTCGTGAAGACATGAAAGAGTACATCGTCAAGACACTCGAGAGCTGCTTCTCCATGGCAGGCATGAAGGTGGAAACCGCTGGCTCGTATGGCGGCTGGGACCCCAACCCTGACTCCCCCATCCTGCACCTGCTGTTGGATGAATACAAACAGCTGTTTGGCAAGGACGGCATCATCCAGGTAGACCATGCTGGTCTGGAGTGCTCTGTCATACTGGGCAAGTATCCGCACCTCGACGTGGTCAGCTTTGGACCCACCATGAAGTCGCCCCACACCACTACGGAGCGTGCACTCATCGAGACCGTAGCACCCTTCTGGCAACTGCTGAAGAAGACGCTTGAGGATGTTCCTGTAAAGTAAAAAGAAATGCACCGACACACGCTGACCTGAGGTCAGAAAAGAGTGAAAAGTGAAGAATTTGCTCCCGTACGGCTTTGACGAAAGAAAAAAGTGACAGGCGGCAGCAAATTTTTCACTTTTTCATTATTGACATTTACCTTTTTTTTGTATCTTTGCACCCGAATAACCAAAATATTAATAACAAAATGGACGATTACCCGGCGAATCATTACAATTCGTAGGCGGGAGGACAGCAGGCAAGACCGCTAATCCTCTTGCCGCTAAACTCATTAAAGGATTAGCACAATGAAGACCTATTGGAACACCCAAGGAGGGCTCAGCCAGATTAACGAGTGGCAGCCCAACTGCTGGATACAGATGACGTGTCCGACAGAAGAAGACCAGCAGATGTTGGAAGAAGAATTCAAAATCCCTGACTACTTCCTCTCCGACATTAGTGATACCGACGAGCGTGCCCGCTATGAGTACGACGACGGATGGATGCTCATCATCCTGCGTATACCCTACGTCAAGGAGGTACGCTCGCGTACCCCCTACACCACCGTCCCGCTGGGTATCATCCACAAGCGCGATGTCACCATCACCGTTTGCTACTACGAGACCAACATGATGATAGACTTCGTGTCGTTCCAGCAGAAGCGTGGTGTGGGGTTTACCGACTATGTTGACATGATCTTCCGCCTGTTCCTCTCATCGGCAGTATGGTACCTGAAGCGTCTGAAGCAGATTTCCATGCTCATAGAGAAGTCCAAGCGTAACCTGGACCGGGAGGTGAATAACGAGTCGCTCATCGGACTCAGCCGTCTGCAAGACTCGCTGACCTACTTCAACACCTCCATCCGAGGCAACGAGACACTACTCTCCAAACTGAAGTTCAAGCTGCAGATTGACGAGCTCGACGCCGACCTCATCGAGGATGTCAACATCGAGATGACACAGGCACGAGAGACCACCAATATCTACTCCAACATTCTGGAGTCAACCATGGACACCTACCAGAGTATCATCAACAACAACATGAACACCATTATGCGTACGCTCACCTCTGTTACCATCATCCTCATGTTGCCAACCCTGGTGGCCTCGTTCTTTGGCATGAACCTCATCAATGGTTTGGAAAGCAGCCCCGTAGGTTTTATCATTGCCATAGTACTTTCGGTAGGCATTTCAGTCATCTCTTTGCTCGTTTTCAGGCATAAACGACTGATTTAATTCACTTTTCTCGAAAAAAATTAGGCCGTTTCAGATTTTTTCATTAACTTTGTCCCCCAAGGCTTATGCCTGGCCCCCATTTCGGTGGGGCAATATTTATATGTGAACTAACCCTATCATGCACTAAAACAATTAAGATGATGGACTCTCAAGAAAAAGCTCCCATTGAGGAGCAGAATGTAAACCAGACTCCAGCTCCCGAGTCGGAGAACGTAGTAGAAACCGCAGCCGAGGCTCCCCAAGAGGCAGTCGCTGAACCCGCAGCAAGCACTGAGGCCAGTGAAACTCCCGAAGCCCCCCAGCTTAAGCAGTACCAGACCAAGAAGGAAGTATTGGAGCGTGTGCGCGAGATAGCACATGGCAGCGATACTCCCCAAAAGGAAGAGGTCGACTATCTGAAGTCCTGCTTCTACAAGCTGCATATTGCTGAGCGCGAGGCTAAGTTAAAGGAATATATCGACGGTGGCGGAGATCCCGAACAGTATCAGATTACCCCTGACCCCGACGAGGAAGCTTTCAAGGCCGAGATGGTGCTCATCAGGGAGAAGCGTCAGCAACTGTTCAGAGAGCAGGAGCAGGAGAAGCAGGAGAACCTGCAGAAGAAGCTCGACATCATCGAGAAGATTAAAGCTATGGTCACCTCACCCGAGGAGGCCAACAAGTCATATAAGGACTTCAAAGCCCTGCAGGACGAGTGGCGCGAGATTAAGAACGTGCCCGCTGAGCGTGCCAACGAGCTGTGGCGTAACTACCAGCTCTATGTTGAGCAGTTCTACGACCTGCTGAAACTCAATTCCGAAGCCCGCGAATACGACTTCAAGAAGAACCTCGAGCTGAAGACCAAGCTCTGTGAGACAGCAGAGAAACTCGCTGAGGAGGCCGACGTCATCAGCGCCTTCCATCAGCTGCAGAAGCTGCATCAGGAGTATCGCGAGACAGGTCCCGTATCGAAGGAGCTCCGCGAGGAAATCTGGCAGCGTTTCAAGACCGCTTCTTCTACTGTCAACAAGCGTTTCCAGCAACACTTCGAAGGCATCCGTGCCAAGGAAGAAGAGAACCTCGTCAAGAAGACAGCCCTCTGCGAGAAGGTAGAGGCCATCGCCGCTGAAGAGAACAAGGGCAGTGCCGACTGGGAGCGCCACACCAAGGAGATTATCGAGCTACAGGGAGAGTGGAAGACTATAGGCTTCGCACCCCAGAAGATGAACGTGAAGATTTTCGAGCGCTTCCGTGCCGCCTGCGACGACTTCTTCGGACGCAAGGCTGAGTATTTCAAGGGTCTGAAAGACCAGTTCAAGGATAATGCCGAGAAGAAGCGTGCCCTCATCGAGAAGGCCAAGGCGCTGCAAGATTCTACCGAATGGAAGTCTACCAGCGACAAACTCATCAACCTCCAGAAGGAGTGGAAGACCATAGGCATGGTGCCCAAGAAGCTGGGCGACCAGCTGTGGGAAGAGTTCCTTGGAGCCTGCAACAAGTTCTTTGAGGCCCGCAACGCTGCAGGTGCCGGCACCCGTAATGAGGAGCGCGACAACCTGGAGAAGAAGCGCGACGTCATTGCCCGTCTGAAGGCTGCTGCAGAGGAGGCTGGCGAGAATTTGCAGGAGCGTGTGCAGAAGCTCGTCGAGGAGTACCAGGGCATTGGCCATGTACCCTTCAAGGAGAAAGACAAGCTCTATGCAGAATACCACGAGGTGCTCGACAAGCTGTACAAAGACCTCAACATCACCGTAGCCAAACGTCGTCTCAGCAAGTTCAAGGACAACCTCAAGCAGGTGGCAGAACGTGGCGAGAACGCCCTCGACAACGAGCGCTCACGCCTGATGCGCCAGTATGAGCAGCTCAAGAGCGAGGTCCAGACCTACGAGAACAACCTCGGCTTCCTGAATGCCTCTAGCAAGAAGGGCAACTCGCTCATCGACGAGATGAACCGCAAGGTGCAGAAGCTCAAGGACGAAGTCCAGCTGGTACGCGACAAGATCAAGGCTATCGACGCCGAGAACGCTGCCAAGGAGTAAATCACATCAGATAACCAATCCTATAAAACGGGCTGTCCCCATATGGCCAGCCCGTTTTTCCTTAAAACCAATAACTACGAACAATATGAACCTACGACAAACCATCACCGTGGTAATTACCTGCCTGACTATTACCACCCTCCAAGCCCAAAACGTACGTGAGAAGATTCGCCTCGACGAAGGCTGGAAGTTCGCCTTTGGACATGCCTCCGACATTCAGAAAGACTACGGCAACGGCACTGAATATTTCAACTACCTCACCAAGGCCAACAGCATCCATAACGAAGGGCCCTACGCCACCAAGTTCAACGACTCCACGTGGACCACAGTCCGTGTGCCCCACGACTGGGTGACCACCCTGCCCTACGCCTCCGAGGCCAGCCACTCCCATGGCTACAAGACCGTAGGATGGAAATATCCCGCTACCAGTGTCGGGTGGTATCGTAAGGTCATCAACATTCCCGCTGAAGACCTGGGCAAGCACATCGCACTGCAGTTCGACGGCATATTCCGCAATGCCACCATATGGTTCAACGGCTTCTATATGGGCACCGAACCCAGCGGCTATGTCACACAAGTGTACGACGTCAGCGAGTATGTCAACTACGGAGGCGACAACCTTATCTGCGTCCGTGCCGACGCCACCCTTGAGGAAGGTTGGTTCTACGAGGGTGCAGGCATCTACCGCGACGCCTGGCTCCTGAAGACGGCCCCCGTCAGTGTTGCACACTTCGGCACCTTCGTCTATGCCGACCTGAAAGCCCCCTACGACCAGGCCGTCATCCACATCGACACTGAGGTCACCAACAGCTCACTCCAGCAGCAGGACTACACCGTCCAGCAGCGACTGCTTGACGCCGATGGCCAGGAAGTGCTGCGCCTCGACGACAACAACCCTCACCAGTTGAAGGCCAAGGATACCCAAACCACCCAACAGTTCATGACACTTGCCAAGCCCCACCTGTGGAGCACTACCGACCCCTACCTCTATCAGGTAGAAACCACCGTCAAGACTGACGGCAAGGTCTGCGACGTCTATACCACTACCATTGGCCTGCGCGAGGTTGCCTTCGATGCTGAGCGGGGCTTCCTGCTCAATGGACAGCAGCTAAAACTCAAGGGTGTCAACATGCATCAGGACCATGCCAGTATAGGAGCTGCCATCCCCGAAGCCCTCATGGACTGGCGCATCCAGCAGCTGAAGAAGTTCGGCTGCAACGCCTATCGCGCCTCGCATAACCCCATGACACCTGCCCAGCTCGACATTTGCGACCGCGAGGGCATCCTCGTCATCGACGAAAACCGCCTGACGGGCATCAACGACGAGCACCTGCGCCTACTGGAGCGTATGATCAAGCGCGACCGCAACCACCCCAGCATCATCCTATGGAGCGACGGCAACGAGGAATGGGGCATCGAGAATACCGTACAGGGCACCCGCATTGCGGCAGCCATGCGCGAGTATACCCGTCTGTTCGACCCCACACGCCACTCTACCATCGCCAATGCCGGAGGCACCGAGATGATTAAGGGCCTTGACGTCGTGGGCTTCAACTACATCGTGCAGAACGATGTCGACAACCGCAAGAAAGCCAATCCCACGTGGAAGATTGTAGGTACCGAGGAAACCACAGGCTGTGGCACACGAGGCATCTATTTCCCCTGCGACAAGTCCACAGGACGCATGCCCAGCATGAACCTTCATCCAATAGCCAATAGCCAAAAGCCAATGGCCAACGTCATCGAGCGTGGCTGGCAGTTCTATGCCGACCGTCCCTGGGCTGCAGGTCTCTTCTACTGGACAGGCTTCGACTACCGTGGCGAACCTAACCCGCTGTCCTTCCCTGCCCACGACTCCGAGTTTGGCATCCTCGACTACTGCGGATTCTGGAAAGACGAGGCCTGGTATCTCAAGTCGTGGTGGACCGATGAGCCCACCCTGCACATCTTCCCCCACTGGAACCTGCAAGGCCACGAAGGCGAGGAAGTAGAGCTCTGGGCCTATAGCAACTGCGACGAGGTAGAGCTCACCGTCAACGGCAAGAAGCTCGGACGCCAGCAGATGCCCAAGAACGGCCACCTGAAGTGGAAGGCCACCTACCAGCCCGGCAAGGTCGTCGCCACCGGATACAAGAACGGAAAGCGCATACTTACCGAAGTCATAGAGACCACCAAGCCTGCCTCTAAGCTCGTGCTGAAGTGCGACCGTCAGAGCATCACCGCCGACGGACGCGACGTTGCCGTCGTCACCGTTGAGGTACAGGACAAAAAAGGACACATCGTTCCTGATGCCTGTCCCATGCTCACCTTCCGCCTTGAGGGCGAGGGACGCATCCTCGGTGCCGGAAATGGCGACCCCGCCTATCCTGGCGAAGACCATCCCAAGCAGCTCGACTGCCGTGAGTTCAGCATTCCTGCCTTCAACGGACTGGCCCAAGTCATCATCCAGAGCAACAAGACCGCAGGCACCCTTCTTTTGAAGAGTTCCGCCAACCAGCTTACTGCTGGTGAATTACATCTCCTGTCGAAGTAGATAAGTATATAGGTACTACTACCTGTTATTTATCGATGCATACAGTGAGTAGCCTTTACATTACGAGTAAGCAAGGGTTACATGCCGACAAACTGGTGGTTTGTCGGCATGTAACTATCAACGTATCAGAAGGGATAGCCGATGGCGAAGTGGAGGGTTTGGCTGCGACTGAAGCTGTCGACGTTGTAGAAGCCTGACTTGCCTGTGTCGTAGGGCACGTGGAGACCGATACCCCAGTCGAGGCGGAGTACGAGAAAGCCCATGTCGTAGCGCAGTCCGACACCCGTACCGAGAGCCATTTCGCGCAGCATGTTCTTCAGTTTGAAGCGTCCTGGCATGGTGGTGTCGTCGTCGTTATTGGGTACGTTCCAGACGTTACCGGCATCGAGGAAGAGGGCTCCGTGCAGATTGCCGAAGAGCTGGTGGCGATACTCGAGGTTGGCGACGAACTTAAGGTTACCGTTACGCATCATGTAGTCGCTGGCACGGTCGCCATAGGAGTCTTGGTCGCCTGGTCCGATGTCGTGTACGGAGAAGGCTCGTATGCTGTTGGCTCCTCCCACGAAGAAGAGCTCGCTGTTGGGCACCCACGAGCTGTTGCCGTAGTACCAGAGGAAGCCTGCGTTGACATGGCCCACAAGCCGGGAGGCGGCTGTGAGTGTCCACGTCTTGGTGAAGTCGGTTTCGAGCTTGACGAACTGCGAATAGGGGTTCTTGAAGAGTTTCTTGTTCTTCTCGCTCCACGACTTTCCGGCTATCATATAGCCCAGCGACACAAAGTTACCTGACTCGGCGATGGTGGTCTCCCAGCGAATGGGGTTAAGGTAGCTGGCCGGCGAGGTGTAGGTGTAGGTGTAGCGCATCTCGGGGATGAAGTAGTCCTGCATGGCGACGGCAAGGTAGGAGTTCTTTTTGACGAGGCTGTCGAAGGCTTCGGTATGGCTGTTCATGAACTGGTACTTCAGCGTCAGCGGCGAGAACTCATGACGGCTCTGTGCGGAGGTCTGCCAGCGATAGGTCCACTCGCCCGAGACGACGTGCATCTTGTAGTAGTCGGGACGGTAGATGATGTCGGCACTGACCTTGGCCAGCGTGGTAGGCGTGGTGTAGAAACGGCGTCGGCGTATGGGGCGTCCCTGCTTGTCGCGACGGATGCGGTTGCCTCCGAAGAAGGGGGCTATGATGCGCGGAAACTCGATGGAGGCGTCGGCACCGTAGTTGTAGTTGTTCATGGAGGACCCTCCACTGGTGGCCCACTCGTAGGAGCCATGCAGGTTGACGTCAATCTTCTCGCCTCCACGGAAGGCGTTGCGACGGGTAACACCCAGACGAAGCTCAGGACCGAGCCGTCCGATGGTGCGTGCGTTGAAGTTGGTCTCGATGTAGAAGTCCCACGGACGGTCGAAGATGCAGTTCAGGGTGAGGTCGAGGGTGTCGCTGCCCAGCGTGTCGCGTGGTGTAAAGGTGAAGTCGGTCATGGAGAAGAGGCCCATGGCATTAATCTTGCTGGCAGACTGCTGGTAGTCGTCGTAGCTATAGAGCTGGCGCGGACGCAACTGCAGGTCGGCCATGAGGACGCGAGGGCGGATGGGTGGCTTCTTGCCTGAGAAGCGAACGGTGAAGAAGCGTCCGCGGAAGGAGTCGGTGGGCTGTTCCATGAAGGACTTCCGCATGTTGATGTTGACACGCCCGATGTACCACTTACGCGTTGCTGCTGTAGGGATGCCCTTTGCCATGCGCAACTGCAGCTGTGCCTTGCCATCGACGACAAAGGTGTCGGCCAGATAGGAGGTGAAGCTGGGTTGGAAGTAGTAGTAGCCGTTGTTGCGCAGCAGCAGGCTGATGCGTTGACGCTCTGCCTCCAGGTTGCTAACCACGAAGGGGTCGCCCTTGTGTATCTTGGCCTCGGCCAGGGTGCTGCGTATGAGGGTGTCGGCGTCAGCGGGGAAGTCGAAGTAGCCCACGCTGTCGAGCCGCCAGAGGCGACCCGGAGTGACGTGATAGCCTATCTTGGCTGTCTTGGGATTCTTCTGCTGCACAACCTCGTAGTCTACATGACCGTTGAAATAGCCATGGTTGCGCAACACGGACTGTGCCACCTGGGCACGCAGAGCTGGATTGACCCACGACATGAGTACGGGTTGCTTGCCGAAGGTCTTGAGCATCCACTTGCCGAAGCCCGACTCGGCGCCCTGGTAGTGGTTCCACACGCTGACACCGAGGGAGAAGGGCATGCGGTAGTAGGAACTGCCGAAGATGGCTCCGTTTGGTGCAGTGGCCAGTGCGGCCTCCACCTCCTCCCGTGTGGTGGCGAACGATGCCGGTGCCACCAGCGAGTCGGTCTCTGGGGCCGGCTCGTCGTAGCTGATCTTGGTCAGGCCCGTAAACAGCTGGTCGCCATCGGGAATGTTCTTCGTCATGGAACACGAGGCGAAGAGTATACCTATTAATATATATAGCAAGCTATTTCTTTTCATCGGTGGGAGTCTTTATTGAATCGGTCGGGGTGTTCTGAGGACTCGGAGCAGTCGGTAGAGCCTGTGTGCGCTCCTTGAAGCGGAAGATGTCCCAGAAACTCTGCAGCGAGCGTCGCCAGGTGAAGCCTCCGCCATACTTCTGCATATAGCCGTCGAGCCAGTCGTAGGCGTTGTTCTGGTAGTACAGCGTGATGAACTTATTGGCTGTATGGTCCAGGCGGTACTCGAGCGAGACATTGTCGAAGAACGAGTTGTTGCGCTGCTGATAGCTGCCTCCTGACGACACCAGTCCACCCACGGAAATCTTGAGTCGATTGTCGAGGAAGCGCTTGGCAAATTTGAACGAGTAGTCGGTATGGCTCTGTCCTGTGGCATCGGTGGAGTTGTCCATGCCGAAGGACATGTCGATGGTGCGCAGGGCATTGCCCGTAATGGTGTTAATCTCAGAGTTGAGGAACGACGTAAGGGCAGAGTTCATGGAGAAGGCACTGGTGTTGCCGTCGTCCAGGTACATGCCCGTAGTGAGCATGGACACCGCCAGCTTGCCGCGATGCTCGACGCTCATGGCCTGCAGCTCGCTGTGCAGCTGCATGTCCTCGGGGGCATCGAGGGTGAACTCCAGTCCCATGTCGTTGAGCGTCCTGGTAATCTTGACACCACAGTCGAAGGCCACGCTGCGCCCTACCCCGCTGTTGTCAGACACAGTAGCCTTGGTGCGCTCGGTAGCGGTAATGTTGAGTGTGGGGTTCATGGGTTCGCCAGTGAACTCGATATAGGAGCCGTCCTGGATGGTGAAGGTCTTCAGCGGAATGACAGGCAGCGAGTACTTCATCTCGCCATTGGACAGCGTATAGCGACCCCGCAGTCGCAGGTTGTCAGCAGGGCTGTACTGCATGCGCAGGGTGCCGCCACCCATGAGGTCGATGTAGTTGGAGTGGTCGGTATTGAGATAGGCCATGATGTGGGCACCCTTCGACACGTCGACGCTCATGTCCATCTGGAAACCGTTCAGCGCAGGGCGTTCGACGACCACCTGTGCCGTATCGGCAAAGTCGGTGAACTTGACCAGCTCGTTCAGATGGTTGTCGGTAGTGAGGGGTGAGTCGCGCAGCACATAGCTCATGTCGGTGGAACCCAGGACCTCCAGTCGGCCTCGCATGTTGAGGTTGTCAACAGGTCCGCGCATAGAGGCAAAGACATTGACGAAGGCCTTGCCGTAGGCGATGCTCTGGGGGTTCTCCTCGGCACCGATAATCTGGAAGTCCTTGGCACGCATACGCAGGTTGACCATCATGCGGTCGAGGTGGCGGAAGTCGACGTCGCCCTGAATGTTCAGCGGGTTGTTGTTATGGGCATAGACGGTGAAGTTCTCGAAGAGCAGCTTGGAGTCGACAATGCGCACAGGGTCGTTGTCGAAACGCAGCGTCATGCCATAGGGTATGCTCTCTATATAGGACGAGTCGAGGTATATCTCACCATTGACCTGAGGCTCTGACAGTTTGCCCTTGATGGCCAGCTCGCCCTCTCCATAGCCATGCAGGCCAAAGAGCTGGTCGGGAATGAAGCCGTTGACCAGCGACAGAGGCAGGCGTTCCATGCGGAACAGGGCATCCAGCGAACCAGTACCTTCGTTATAGTAGGTACCCGTCAGCAGTCCTATCTCGTCGCCATCCTTCATCAGGCGGGCCTCCACGGCATGGGCGTCGTTCTCTTTCTGCAGGTAGACCAACTCGGTGCTGAGGTTGCCCAGCAAGTTCTTCTCGTAGGTCATGTTCTGCACATCCATGTCGCTGACCATTGAGAAGTGGCCCTGGCCGTCCTGCACCACGTGGTAGTCGCCATTGAGCAGACCTGTCATACGAGGCATATAAGGCAGGACGGAACTGACCTCGCCCAAGTTTAGCTTGTTCAGACTGACAGTGATGTCCTGAAGGGCTGTGGGGTCGGTGTCTTCGCTATATATCTTGACACCCGTACCGTCGTCGGCCACGAGGTCTATCTTGGTCCTTACCTTATTCTTGGCCGTCAGGAGAATGAAGTTATCCTTGTTCAAGTTGAACTCCTTATAGCCTATGGTAGGCCGCTCGGGCACCAGATGCAGGTTCAGGCCACTGTCTACCATCTCAACCTTGGCACCCAGACGGACACCCAGTTTGTTGTCGGCATCGTAGTAGCGCACGCCAAAGGTGGCACCGCGCTCCTGTACCAGACCGTCGAAGAGGGCGTTGAAGACAAAGTCGGGGTTCCTCTTGTTGTTGCACACCTGTCCACCAAAGGAGAGGTGCTTGGGACGTTGGGTAATGCGGAAGTTGACGGTGTCGAGACGGACATCGCTCATGGTGAGCGCATGGACATAGCCATTGCCGTTCAGGCCACTCTCGGGCGACGACGTCACGTCGAAGAGCAACGCCTTGAAATCGATGTTCTGTCCTGCCTTTAGCATAGCAGCCATGGGGTTCTCCGTCTTGCTCTCCACATGTACCTTCATGACGGGCAGCAGTCGGCGGATGGCGGACTGGTCTATGATTTTCTGCTCCATCTGGGCCATCACCGTGTCGCCCAGCACGCTGAGTTGCTTGAGCAGGCGCTCATAGTCGCCACTGGCGTCAAGCTTGACAATGAAGTCGCCACTCTGGGCTCGCACATAGGTTGTGTCAGGACGTGTCTTCACCAGCAGTCCGATGTCAGCAGGACGATAGACCTTAGAAGAGTCGCGCAGCGTAAGGTCGTTGAAGAGTCCACTGGCCATGTGGGTGAGCTTCATGTCGGAACTCAGGTCTACGTGTCCGCACAATCCTATGGTAAGCGGATTGCCCACCAGTCCGAAGCGGTAGAGGTCGGCCTCGGTGACGTCAGCTGTCAAAGTGCCTTCCAGACGATGACGGTCCATGAGGGCGTCGATGCCTATCACTCCGTCGAGCAGGTCGTTATGGCTGTTGACATGTGTCTTGGCGCGTCTGTTCTGCAGCTGTGCCTGCAAAGTCATGTTGTCCAGATTCCAGTGAGCATAGCGCAGGTGGGCTATCTGTCCGTCGACATCCATAGTGGTGCGGGGCGAGAAGAGGTCGGTGCCCTGACCATGTGCCGTCAGGTCTGCCGTAATGGTATAGATGGAGTCGTGAGGCATGAAGTGGTGGACATTGATGTTGCTGACATGCACTTTGGCATCATAGCGCATGGCATCGGCATTGAGGTTGCCTGTAAGCTTGACGACGCCCTGGCCCTCACGTACTGTCACATTAGCCTCATATTGCGCTCCGTCTGCCTTGGCTCTACCCTCTGCCGAGAGTGGTGGCACACGGTAGCTGCGCTGAACGTCGCGAGGCAGGGAAGCCATGGCGAAGTCAAGGTTCTGCGTCTGGGCCTTGAACTGCACATCGGCACGCAGGCGTTTCATATCGTTCAGGTTGGCCACGAAGCCATCGGCCTTGGCAGCAAAGGCTGTGGGCAAGGACACGTCGAGGTCGCTGAACGTCATGTACTCCAGATTGCCATCGAGCTGTCCCCTGACACTCAGTGGATATTGGGGCCAGCGTTCCTGCATGGCCTTAGGCAGTTGTGACATGAAAGGCAGGAGGTCCTGGCGTCCCAACTGGGCATCCATGCGCAGGCGCATCTTGCCAGGGTCGATAGAGTCTGTCAGCGACAGGGGCATATCCATCTCGACATAGACGTCGCTGGTGGGAGTCTTCAGACGGAAGCCAGGCAGCTTGAGACTACCGTTCTCCAGAGCCACAGGACCCGCGAGATCGGTGACTTGCAAGCCACTCTTCTCCTTCAGGGCCATCTGCCGCAGGTGGAGGCGCAGGTCGGGGTCGTGGTAGTAGATGCTGTCTATACCTATATTAATATGGGTAAGGTCAATGTGGTTGTAGTCCAGTCCCTCGATGCGGGGCTGGTAGTTCTGGTCGTACTGCAAGGAGCCATTGTTCCAGTCGGCACTATGGACGGTATAGGTCTTCGACTCAAGGTCGACGAGGGTCTCGCGAGCCACCAGCGAGCCCAGTGTGGCATGGATACACATGGTGTCGCCAGGCATGTGCAGGGCTACTTGAGAACGGGCGATGGTCAGACTGTCGGCATGTATCTTCCAACGGTTGTCGCTGGTGGTCGTATCCTCGGGTACAGAGTCGCACAGGGCTATGTCCAGTCGGGCTTCCTCCAGTCGGGCACCGTTTACCTCTACTGTCTGCCGGTCCAGGTCGATACCCTTGCTGGTAACGAAGAGACGCTTGAAGCCGCCCTTCACATGGGCAGCATCGATGAATCCATTGGTATTGAGTCTGGTATTGGTTATCTCGAGCTCGTTGATGACCACCTGCTTGTGCAACAGGGGCCACAGCTGCACGTCGACCACCAGGTGCTCCACGTCGGCGATGGTGTCGTACTGAGCGTCGTGGGGGACAATCATCATGAAGTCGTCAATGGACAGGTCGAGGGGGAACTTCAGTTGCACATGGCCAACGCTAATTTGCATGCCGGTCTTCTCTGAGGCCACCTCAGCCACCTTGTCGACAGCCCAGTTCTGCACAGGAGGCAGATAGAGCAGTCCCACCAACACCACAAAAAGCAGTATCGGTGCCAAAAGAATTCCCAATATCCACCAGAAGGTCTTCCTCATAATTCCACATCAGCATACATTAGCTGTGCAAAAGTAAGGGAAAAATCGCAAATACAAAAACTATTTTGCCCTTTTTTGTGTCAGATGTGAAGAAAAATCGCATTTTATTTTGCTTTTTTCTTGGTTATTAGCCCGAATTGCAGTATCTTTGCAAGGATTAACAAACACATTCATTTATAGACTTATGAGAGTAATCATTGAACCTGACTATCAGAAAATGTCGCAATGGGCTGCAGAACACGTCATTGAGCGCATCAATGCCTTCCAGCCTACGAAGGAGAAACCATTTGTATTAGGTCTGCCAACCGGCTCGTCGCCCGAGGGTATGTATGCCTGTCTGGTAAAGGCAAACAAGGAAGGACGCGTATCGTTCAAGAACGTGCTGACATTCAACATGGACGAGTATGTGAACCTGCCCGAGAGCCACCCCGAGTCGTACCACTCTTTCATGGCCCGCAACCTGTTCGACCATATTGACTGCCCGAAGGAGAACATCCATATCCTAAACGGCAATGCCAAGGACCTGGCAGCAGAGTGCCAGCACTACGAAGAGATGATAAAGGAGGCAGGTGGCATTGACCTGTTCATCGGCGGCATAGGTCCTGACGGACACATTGCCTTCAACGAGCCCTACTCCAGTCTGACCAGCCGTACCCGTGTGAAGACACTGACCACGGATACCATCATTGCCAACAGCCGTTTCTTCGACAACGACGTGAACAAGGTGCCCAAGTTAGCGCTGACCGTTGGCGTAGGTACCGTGATGGACGCCCACGAGGTGATGATTCTGGTGAACGGCCACCACAAGGCCCGTGCGCTGAAGGCTGCCATCGAGGGAGCTGTGACGCACGAGTGGACCATCTCGGCCCTGCAGATGCACCAGCACGGCATCATCGTAGCTGACGAGCCTGCCACAGACGAGCTGAAGGTTTCTACCTACAAATATTTCAAAGACATTGAGAAAGACAACATATTATAAACTACTAAAAACTATCTACTAAAAACAAACATGCTTATGAAAGACTTAAGAATGTACATTGACGGCCAGTTCTGCCAGAGCAGTAACGGCAAATGGATTGACGTGTTGAACCCATCGACAGAGGAAGTCATCTCCCGTCAGCCAGAAGGAACCCTTGAAGACGTAAACCGTGCGCTCGACGCAGCCCGTGCTGCTCAGAAGTCATGGGCCAAGACTCCTGCCATCGAGCGTGCAGGATGGCTGAAGAAGCTGGCCAACGGCATCCGTGAGCGTCGTGAGGAATTCATCGACATCATCATGCGCGAGCAGGGCAAGACCCTGACGTGGGCTACCATCGAGGTGGACGTGACAGCAGAGTATTTTGACTATATGGCCAGCTTTGCACGCCACATTGAGGGTGAAATCATCCCCAGCGACCGTCCTAACGAGACCATCTTCCTGACGAAGAAGCCCATCGGTGTAGTAGCAGGCATCCTGCCTTGGAACTTCCCCTTCTTCCTCATTGCCCGCAAGGCTGGCGCTGCGCTGATTGCAGGCTGTACTATCGTCATCAAGCCCTCACAGCTGACACCAGAGAACTGTACCGTATTCGGTGAAGTGGTAGACAAGGTGGGACTGCCCAAGGGCGTCATCAATATCGTGACCGGCAAGGGTAGCGTCATTGGTAACGAGATGGCTGGAAGCCCGAAGATTGACATTGTCAGTGTGACAGGTTCGGTAGGTGCCGGCGAGAGTATCATGGCTGCCGCATCGAAGAACATTACGAAGGTCAGCCTCGAGCTGGGTGGCAAGGCTCCTGCCATTGTCTGCAAGGATGCCGACCTGGAGAAGGCAGCCCAGTGGATTGTCGACTCACGCATTGGCAACAACGGTCAGATCTGCAACAATGCAGAACGCGTCTATGTGGACAAGGCTGTCAAGAAGGAGTTCACCGACATCCTGGTCGAGAAGATGTCGGCAGTCAAGGTTGGCGACGTCTGCCAGGACCACACCGTAGACATGGGGCCGTTGGTAGAGGCTCGTGCTCTGGAGAGCGTAACGGAGAAGGTAGAGCGTGCCATCAGTCAGGGAGCCAAGCTGCTATGCGGCGGACACCGTGTAGGCAACAAGGGCTACTTCTATGCTGCCACCGTACTGGACAACTGCACCCAAGATATGGACATCATCCACGAAGAGACCTTCGGTCCCGTCATCCCATTGGTTGAGTTCGACACTATCGAGCAGGTCATCCAGTGGGCCAACGACTGCGAATACGGACTGGCATCGAGCGTCTTCACCAAGGATATCGACACGGCAACCCGTGTGGCTCGCGAGCTCGAGTTCGGCGAGACCTACATCAACCGCGAGCACTTCGAGGCCATGCAGGGCTTCCACGCTGGCGTGAAGAAGTCGGGCATCGGTGGTGCTGATGGCAAGCACGGTATCGAGGAATACCTCGTTACCCACGTAACCTACCTTGATACACATTACAACGAATGAAGAAACTCTTAATACTGATACTGACTGCGCTGTTCGTCCTTCCGACGACAGCGCAGCATTACCGTCACATGGAGGGCAACGACCGCTACTACCGTGCCGGACAAGGTAACTATTTCGGACTGCGACTGGGTCTTAACATTGCCAGCATCAGCAGTGGCAACCTGGACCTCGACGCTGACAGCTATGCCGGTCTCTTCCTGGGTGGCGTCTATGGCATCCAGCTCTCCTACTATGCCCCACTATGGTTAGAGCTTGGACTGGCCTACTCAGAAAAGGGTGGCGTAAACCGCGTTGACGGCTATAACGTCAAATACCGCTTGGGCTACATGCAGATACCCATTGTCTGCAAATACAACATCGACATCAGCGGCTTCCGCATCCAGCCTTTCTTAGGAGGATTCCTGTCGGTGGGTGTCTCTGGTAAAACAAAGAACTACCACACCCGTGTGTCACAATCCACCTACAACACCTTTAAGCGTTTCGACGGTGGACTGCGCCTGGGATGCGGAGCAGAGTACCAAATGATCTATTTAGAGGCCGGCATTGACATAAGCCTTGCCAATATCAGCAAGGACGACTTCGACACGGCACACTCGCGCTGTATCTTCATCAATGCAGGCGTGAACTTCTAATTACTGCATGTCGTAGACGACCTGCATCAGCCGCTTACCCAACTCATCAGCCTCCAGCATGGTCTGGGCCTCGCTATAGACACGGATGATGGGTTCTGTGTTCGACTTGCGCAGATGCACCCAACGGTCTGGAAAATCAATCTTGACGCCATCGATGTCGTTAACCTGTGCGGTGGCATCCTGGGCAAACATCTCCTTCACCTTAACCAATATGGCATCTACATCCGTTTCGGGAGTCAGGTCTATGCGGTTCTTGGCTATCTGATAGTCGGGGAAAGTCTTACGCAACTCACTTACCTTACAGTCATTCTTGGCCAACGAGGTCAGGAACAGGGCAATACCTACGAGGGCATCGCGTCCGTAGTGGCTCTCAGGATAGATGACACCACCATTGCCCTCGCCACCAATCACGGCACCAACCTCCTTCATCTTCGTCGTCACGTTCACCTCGCCAACAGCAGCAGCGGTGTACTTTCCTCCATGACGCTCTGTCACGTCGCGCAGTGCACGGGTAGAGCTCAAGTTTGAGACAGTATTTCCCGCTGTCTCGGAGAGCACATAGTCAGCCACTGACACCAGCGTATATTCCTCGCCAAACATGGTGCCATCCTCGCAGATGAATGCCAAGCGGTCCACATCGGGGTCTACCACTATACCTAAATCGTAGTGGCCTGTGCGCATCTCTTGCATGATGCCCTGCAGGTTCTTCTCCAAAGGCTCGGGGTTATGAGCGAAATCGCCCGTCACCTCGCCATTGAGGAACTTATAGCCCACCCCGAGACGCTCCAGCAACTTAGGCAGGATGATGCCTCCTACGCTGTTGATGCTGTCGACGCAGACGGTGAAACGCGCCTTACGGATGGCATCGCTGTCTACCAGCTTCAGGTCAAGGACAGACTGGATGTGGCGGTCGTCAAACGAGTCATCCACAGTAATATGGCCCAGCTGGTCTACCTCGGCATAGCAGAAGTCCTCCTTCTCAGCAATCTCCAGCACCTTATTGCCGTCAGCAGCCGTCAGGAACTCGCCCTCGCTGTTGAGCAGCTTCAAGGCATTCCACTGACGGGGATTGTGCGAGGCGGTAATGATGATACCACCATCGGCTCCGCTCATACGAACTGCCAGCTCGGTAGTAGGCGTCGTGGCATAGCCAATGTCAATGACGTCGAAGCCCATACCTACGAGGGTGCCACAGACCACATCCCTGACCATGGGACCTGAGATGCGTCCGTCACGACCTACGACAATCTTTCCCGACTTGCGTGGAATGAAAGTGGCATAAGCGGTGGTAAACTTTACGATGTCCAAAGGGTTCAGGGTATCACCCGTGCGTCCGCCTATGGTACCGCGGATGCCGGAAATAGATTTAATCAGAGTCATATTGTTGGGGTTTTATTTTTCTCTTACGTAAGTAATCTCGTAGTAGCAGGGATAGACACTCGTCGTGGCCTCATAGGTGCCTTGTGAGTGCGGCACTATCAGGTTCACCTTGGCTATCTGGTCTCCCTCTTTCTCCGGACGTCCCACATTGATGTAGTTCAGGGGAACCAGCCAACCCGTGGGCACCGATGCCGTCTGCGAATGGAACAAGAGCATGACACCCTCGATGAAGGTGGCGGTGATGGTTGTGCCAGAGCGTGTTACACTCATCTTGTCGACATACTGGGAGGTATCGATTATGCCATACGTCGAGTTATACAAATGGAACTGCTTGTTGTTGCACACAATGAGCGAGTCGGTCAGGATGTTATACTCGCTGAAACGGCAGAGCAGGTTGACGGACTTGCCTTCTTCCAGAGGCGCGCCGCATCCCTCGCGGACTATCTGCATATAGACACCGGAACGGTTCAGCCTGACAAACTCGTTGTCGGCGACGCTGGTCTTATTGCCTCGTGCCGCGAAGGTTTCCTCGTCGATGACCCTGATGCCTCTCTTGGTGATGAACTGCTCGATAGCCTCGCGCTCCTTGGCTTTCTTGTCACCATAGGTCTCATAGCTCTGACAACTGGTGTAGAACAGCACAGCCAACAGCATTAATATGGGATAAATCAGTCTCTTCATGCTTCTTATATTCTTAAATCGGCGCAAGGACAGTGCAAGCCGAATGCAATCGAGCTCGCTCGAATTGCTGAGGCGTAGCCTGTTCTCGCAGGTTGAATGTCAATTCGGCTGCAAAGTTACGCTTTTTCAGCGAGAAATGAGAAATGAGCCCAAAGAAATCACAAGGCCTTGGAGTTTTTTAACTTTTCCCATCTCACTTTATCAGTAGGCCCTCAAAGGCCTTAATGGCTTTGCGGACGGTATTGACCGCATCGTCCATGGTGCCATTGACCCGTCCTCCCGAGGCATTCAGGTGGCCTCCACCATTGAAGAACTGTTCGGCCATCTTATTGCAAGGGAAGTCGTCGACCGAACGCAGGCTGACCCATACCAGGTTGTCGCGCTCACTGTCCTCACGCAGCGAGATGCTGAGCTTCAAGCCCTTGATTTGCAACGGCATATTGACCAGCCCCTCCGCATCGCCCTTCATGAACTTGAAGCGCTTCAGGTCCTTACGAGTCAGAGTGTAATAGGCGGCATGGTGTGTCTCGTCGACCACCAGACAGTTACACAGTACATGTCCGACCATGCGCAGACGATGCTCGGAATAGTTATGATAGACGTTGCGAAATATCTTGTCCTTGTTGATGCGCTTAGTCAGCAACTGGCTGATGATGAAGAAGATGGCCGGGTCGTTGGAGTTGAACGTAAAGCCTCCCGTATCCGTCATCATGCCACAATAGACAGGTCCGGCAAAGTGTTTCCCCAGCTGTTCGAAAAGTCCCATCTGCCACACGACGCGGAACACCAGCTCGCAGGTGCTGGACGACTCAGGGCAGGATACCGACAGCACGGCATCGATATCGGGGTTCAGATGGTGGTCTATCAGGACTTTCTTGGCCGGCGACTCAGCCAATGCCTGCTCCATGCACTCCGTTCGCGACAAGGTGTTGAAGTCCAGACAGAACACCAGGTCGGCAATCTTCAGCACCGTATCCACATAGTCTTTACGCTTGTCGTAGCGGACTATCTTCTCTGAGTTGGGCATCCACTGCAGATAGTCGGGATACTGGTCGGGGGCAACGAGCAGCGGTTCCTTGCCCAACTGGTGAAGCACATTGCCCCATCCCAACATAGAGCCTATGGCGTCTCCGTCAGGATTGGTATGGCAGCAGACCACGATGGTTTCTGCTGTATCAATGAGGGAGCGCAGCATCGTGCACTCCCCGTCTGTCATGATATTGTTCAGCATTCTCCTTTTAGAACAGCTTATTAGGATAAACGCCCTCGTCTACCAGCTTCTGGATACGCTTGACGGTATCCTCGCGGTCGGCGGCGTAGGTCACGCCGAACCATTTAGAGGTGGTGTCGAGCACCTCGCAAGTAGCCGTACCGTCGTTTATCAGCTTGTTGACCATCAGCGGAATGAAGAATTCGGCCTTCAGGTTCTCCATGTTCTTCGGGTCGCTGAGGAACTCCTTGAAGTACTCCTCCGAATACTGGAAGTAGTCAGGCGTGAAGCCCCACATATTCATTGATACGGGAACGTTCTCCTCCAGCGGCTGCCACTCGCCCTCCTCGTCCTTGTATTTGATGGTACCGTCGATGCGCATAATCTCCGTCCGCTCCACGACATCCGTCAGGTGGCGCTTGTCGTTGTAGGCACAGACACCACGGGCCACGCTACCGTTCTCGGACAGCGTGTTGCAGACGCGGAAGCCCACCATGGCATACTCGTTCTTGGCACCCTCGGGCAGTCCGGACAGGTACTTGCCAATCTGCATGAAAGCATCGCGACCGTAGAAGTCGTCGCAATTGATGACGCAGAAAGGCTCCTTGATGACGTCCTTACCCATCAGCACAGCATGGTTGGTACCCCATGGCTTCTGACGACCTTCGGGCACCTTGAAGCCTGCCGGCAGGGCGTCCAGTCCCTGGAAACAAAGCTCACAGGGTATCTTTGCCTCATATTTGGAAAGTATCTGCTGGCGGAACTGGTCCTCGAAATCCTTGCGGATTACCCAGACTATCTTGCCAAAGCCTGCCTGGATGGCGTCGTAGATACTATAGTCCATGATGGTCTCACCGTTGGGGCCCAGCCCGTCGAGCTGTTTCAGACCGCCGTAGCGGCTACCCATGCCAGCTGCTAAAAGAAATAATGTTGGTTTCATAATAGTAAGTATAATAAGTGTTCTTATATCATTAGTGACTGCAAAGATAGCATTTTTTTCCCACACTAACGGCAAAGAAAAGTATTTTAACACTTCAAAGCCCTCATTGCATTCAATACAGACAGCACGGTGACACCTACATCAGCGAATACCGCCATCCACATGGTAGCCAGTCCGAGCGTCGCCAACACCAGCACAGCCACCTTGATGCCAATGGCCAGCCACACATTCTGCCGGGCAATGGCCAGCGTACGACGGGCGACGCGAATGGCCGTGGCTATTTTCGACGGCTTGTCATCCATCAGCACCACGTCAGCGGCCTCGATGGCAGCGTCGCTACCCAAGGCTCCCATGGCGATACCTACATCGGCCCGGGCCAGCACCGGGGCGTCGTTGATGCCGTCGCCCACAAAGGCCACAGGTCCCTGACTGAGGTATTGCTCGAAAAGAGCCACCTTGTCAGTAGGCAGCAACCCGGCATGCCACTCGGTCAGCAAAGGCAGCTGGTCGGCAATGCGCCGGACAGCCTCACGGCGGTCGCCCGACAGCATGACCATGCGTTGCACACCGGCAGCTCTCAGAGCCTCCATGGCTGCAGGGGCATCGCCCTTCAGACTGTCGCCCGTCACCTGCTGCTCGTCACTCACCTGACCATGCGTCAGCGTTCCCGTCTTGTCGAAGACCACCGTCGTCACCTTCGACAACACATCCATATAGTTGGCGCCCTTGACAAGGATACCCTTGCGCGACGCTCCACCGATGCCTCCGAAGAAAGTCAGGGGAACGCTCAACACCAGGGCGCAGGGGCACGACACCACCAGGAACATCAGAGCCCTGTATATCCACGTCGACCACGCCCCGTCCACCAATGGAGGTACGATAGCCAGGGCCAGGGCGGCAAAGACCACGATGGGCGTATAGATACGTGCAAACTTCGTGATGAAGGTCTCGCTCTCCGACTTACGCTCACTGGCGTTCTCCACCAGCTCCAGCACCTTGGAGACGGTGCTCTCACCAAACGTCTTCGTCGTGCGGATACGGATGTGGGCCGACATGTTGATGCAACCGGAGTAGACCTCGTCGCCCACATGAGCCTCACGAGGGGCTGACTCACCCGTCAGCGCTACGGTGTTCAGCATGGTAGAGCCCTCCACGACGATGCCGTCCAAGGGTATCTTCTCGCCGCGACGCACAACGATGACCTCGCCTATACTGACATCCTCGGGATGCACATCAGCCACCTCTTCCCGGCTTCCGCCCTCGCCTGCCCTAACCACATGCGCCACATCGGGGCGAATATCCATGAGGTGTGCAATGCTCTCGCGGCTCTTACCCTCGGCATAGCCCTCGAACAACTCGCCGACCTGGAAGAACAGCATGACGAAGACGGCCTCGGGGAACTCCGTCTCCGCCCCAGGCAGGAAACCGATACAGAGTGCACCCAGCGTAGCCACCGACATAAGGAAGTGTTCGTTGAAAGCATTGCCGTGCACGATGCCCTCGGCTGCCTCCTTCAGCGTGCCGTGCCCTATTATTAAATAAGGTACGAGATAGACCAGCAGCAGTTGCCATGTAGTGAGGCTGAACCGGTGCTCAACCCATACTGCTGCCAGCAGCAGCACTGCCGTTACCACTATCAGCGTCAGCTGAGATTTCATTCCTCCGTGGTGGTGATGCCCCCCCTCCGGCTCCCCCGAGGGGGAGTGATGATGATGATGTTGTTGTTCTTTTGCCATACCTTTATTTATATTTATCGAGTGCAAAGGTACGGTAAAAGTATTGCAACTGGGTTGCAAAAAGCTACATCCGCTTACGCTTCTTATTTATCGGGGGCTTGGGCTTCTTCGGCTCTTCCTTGGGAGCGAAAGGGTCTTTCACGATGGTGGCACGGAGAATCCTTACGTCCTTGTAGGGACGGTCGTACTTGTCGGTCTCCATCTCCTGGATGCGCCCCACGACGTCAAGACCCTCTATGACCTCGCCAAAGACGGTGTACTGCCCGTCCAGGTGAGGCGTGCCTCCGACGCTCTTGTAGGTGGCTATCATGTCCGGCGTCAGCTGCACACGGCCTTGCGTCATGCTGTCCAGATAGACCTGCACACGGTCCAGCATCATATCGTTGCAGGGACGCCCCCAGACGATATAGAACTGGAGGGCACCGGAACGCTGCTCGGGATTGATTCTGTTGGGCTCACGGGCCGCTGCCACCACGCCGCGGCGATGGAACAGCTTGGGCACACGGAACTCAGCCTCCACCGTATAGTCCAGCTCGCCGGAACCCAGGCGCTGGCCGGGCTTGGCATTCTTGCTCTTGAAGTCGCCTGCCTGTATCATGAAGTCCTTGATGACACGGTGGAAGAGCAGTGAGTCGTAGATATGCATGCGATTCAGCTTCAGGAAGTTGTCGCGGTGCTGGGGTGTCTCGTTGAAGAGCGCTATGCGAATGTTGCCCTCGGTGGTTTCCAGAAGTACTTCGGCACGCTCTTCCTGGGCAAGGATGCTTAAAGGCAGCAAAGCCAAGAAGCATAGGGATAAAAAACGGAGCTGTCTCATATCATTTGTCTGTTTAACAGTCGTTGCCGGGCCATCTGCTCATATTCGGTGCCTGGCTGGCCGTAGTTGGCGTAAGGATAGATGCTGATGCCGCCACGAGGGGTGAAGATGCCCGTCACCTCGATGTACTTGGGCTGCATGAGCCGCACCAGGTCCTTCATGATGGTGTTGACGCAGTCCTCGTGGAAGTCACCGTGGTTGCGGAACGAGAAGAGATAGAGCTTCAGGCTCTTCGACTCGACCATGCGCTCAGCGGGCAGGTACATAATCTTGATCTCCGCGAAGTCAGGCTGGCCGGTGATGGGACACAGGCTGGTGAACTCGGGACAATTGAACTGCACCCAGTAGTCATTGTCCTTGTGACGGTTCTCAAAGGTCTCCAGCACCTCCGGGGCATAGTCCGTCTTGTACTCGGTCTTCTTGCCCAGCTGCTGCAGGTTGTCTTGCTCTCTGTTCATATTTTCAGGATATTAAAGATGTTGTAATTGATATCTCTGTCGAAGACATCCTCGTGGTCGTGCTTCTTGGTGTAAGCCACGACACGGATGGTCAGGGGGAGTACCGCAATCTCGTAGAGCGTCTTCAGCGTCACCTGCGAAATCATCAGCGAAGGCATCTCCTCCCAGGGAATGACGCCGCCCAGGGCCAGCGGGAAGAAGATGATGGAGTCGACGCTCTCGCCACCGACAGTGCTCAGAATGGCACGTGCCGAAAAGTTAGCACCTTGTGACGACAGCTTCATGCGCGACATGATGTAGGCATTGATGAACGAGCCCAGGATGAAGGCAATGAACGAGGCCAGCGTGATGCGCGGCGCCAGTCCGAAGATGACGTGGAAGCCCTCATCGCCATGCCAATACGGAGCTCCGGGTATCCAGTCGGCTATGGCACCGAAGATGACGAAGAGGAAGTTCATGGCGAAACCCATCCAGATGAGCATACGGGTCCGCTGGTAGCCCCACACCTCGCACACCACATCATTGATGATGTACGACACGGGGAAAACGATGATACCTGCCGTCAAGTTGACTGGTCCGAACGAGAGTTGCTTTGTCTCCAGTACGTTTGCCGTAATCAGGCAGACGCAGAACAGCGTGCCGAAAAGCATAAACAACACGCTGACTTTACGATTGTCTTGTTGTTCCATAATCTCTTGTTTTGTTAAAGGGGGTCCGCCTAACTATTTAGGTTTCGCAAGTACCCCTGCTCTCTGAAAGCGGCTGCGAAGGTACGAATAAAAAACGGACTGACCAAATAAAAACAAGAAAATCGTCTTACGAATGATAGACTAAGGGTATGAAAAAGCCAAATCCACGACGAGGATATAATAAACCACGACGTAGATTTAGCAATCCTCGACGTAGATTTAACAATCCTCGACGAGGATTTAACTTCCGCCACCGACTTAAACAACGAAAGGACGGAGCAAACATCGTTTTTGCCCCGTCCTCTGACGGTCTCCGCCCCGTCCGCCAGGCCCTTCACAGCCGTTGGGCTGCTGTCTTAAAAGAAAATGGAAAAATCCCCCCTACGCATCCACTACGCGTAGAGGGGGTTTGTCTTGCCCGTTGTGGGGGCAAGGGGTAAATCCTACTCGACCTGGCGAACGAGGCGCACCGAGTACCCGTAGTAGCGGTAGTTGCTTTTCGCGGGATCCAGATCGCCCGAACCGAAGTACACGAAGTAGGCTTTGTCCGTGCCATAGGGCGACGACGACCAGTAGCGGCTGAATGAGCCGGCATAGCTGACCGACGTCCCTTCCCGGTAGCCCGCTGCGGGCAGGAAAACACAGCCGGCAGCCTCGAACTTAGGCCAGTCGCTGCCTGCATATTCCGAACCTGTGTAGTCGTCAGGATAGATGACGACACCAGACTTGCCATTCACGCTCTGGCCTTGGGTATAGCTCTTGCCACTGCCTTGGCCGCCGTTGACCGTGCGGGTGTTGAACAGGTATGTCCACTCGGCGCTGGTCAGCGTGCGCCAGCCTGTGCCTATCGTTGCGCCCCAATCCACGAAGTCGCCGGAATAATCTGAACTGTTCGAGGAAGTATTCATACCGTAGGTGGTGGCGGAAGTACTCCAACCGAACTTGTCCCATGAATCGGCAGAGTATTCTGTGTAGTAGTCCCACTGTTTGTCGAAGAAACTCCATTCACCAGACGTGTAACGCAGGTTGCCGGGAGAGAAGAACACCTGTTTGCCGCTGCTGACGGTGAACTTGCCGCCTACGTTCATCCTCCAGCTGAGTGGGTAGCCGTTGCTGGCAGCGTAAGTCTTGTCCGTCAGCGACTTCGTGTAAACCGTGGTACCAGTGGTGGCGGTTACCGTGATGGTAGCGGACGACGTGGGCTGGATGGCGACGTAGATGGGACCTGTTGCGGCCTCACGAGTGATGGCGTAGCTGTTGGAGCCGGCGCTTAGGGTCAAGCCCGTGATGGTGCTGGTAATGTCGTTGGTGCCGTCAGCATTCTTCAGCGTCAAGGCGAGGATGGCCAGTTGGTTCTCCAATGTGGCGGCGGGCAGCGACGTGCCGTCCCATGCAGCAGTATAAGTAGCGAGGTCGAGCGAGCTGGAGAGGGTGGCGAGGGTGCCGTCCTGCGAGGCCAGCGCATCGTAGTCCACCGAGCCGTCGTCCTTGGCCATGGCTGCGGGATAGATGTAGGTGACGTTCTCCGACGTGCTGGGGTCGGTCAGCTCGAAGGTGAACGTGGCCGACTGACCTTCATTGGTGATATTGCTCTCGGTCAGCGCTGCGCTCACGGCCTTCACCGTCTCGTTGTTCGTATTCTTGTATACCAGTGCCATCGTCTCGCCAGCGGCGAAGGTCTTCACGCCCGTACTGGTCAGTGCGCGGGTGGTGGCTCCGCCGTCCAGGCTAACGGTGGTGGTCAGGGTTACTACATTGCTTTTGCTTGCGGGCTGCTGCGGCTCGCTGATGCTGTTGTCGTCGCTGGAGCAGCCGGTCATCACTGCGCCCACCAATGCAAGGGCGACCATGCTGAGAAATCTCATTGTCTTCTTCATTGCTTTCTTGATTTTAGTGGGTTCGTTACTCTTCTACTTCATCGTTCCAGTTGTAGTTCTGCACGCCGGCTTGCCGGGTGTCACTGCCGCTGAGCAGTCGGTTTCTTGCTTGCAGCCCGACCACAACCATGGCCGGCTGCCGATAGTCACGCTTTGTTTTCATTACAGTTGAATGCTTTAATAATGTTAATAATAGAGTTCCCTTCGTTTTCGGGCGCAAAGGTACGCCAAAAAGCGTGAAACAAAAAAAAAAAACGATAAAGAAAGTTAAAGGAGGCGTTTTCTTTTGATTCCACCAAAAAGCGCCCCCATTGAGGAGGCGCTTCGTTATAGTGTGTAAAGCAAGGATGTCAGCTCTTCTTGGCAGCGGCAGCCTTCTTGGCGGCAGCGGGCTTTTTGGCTGCAGCCTTCTTGGCGGCAGGCTTCTTGGCCGGAGCGTCCTTCTCTTCCTCCTTGGGCTCATACTTCTCCAGACGAGCCTTCAGACGGGTAATCTCTGCGTCCTTCATCTCAATCTCGTCACCCTGGTTGCGGATGGTGGTGAGCAGGGCGTTCAGCTCGTCGTTCTCTATCTCAGGGGGATAGAGGGCATTCACCCTGTTGATGAAGTCGCCCAGGATGTTCATGTAGTTGGTGAAAGCGTCGAAGGGTCCGCTGTAGATGCCACGGTCGAGTCCTACGTTAGAGGGCTTGGTGGTCATGAAGCGGAAGTTGTTGGAGGCCTGCAGGTAGTCCCAGTCCTGGTTGATGCGCGGGTCGTCGGCAATGCGCAGACGGTCGGCCACGCTGTACAGCTTGTTGAAGGCCTCGCGCTGCATGGCGTTACCCAGCCAGCACGAGCAGTCGCGCTCCTCGTCAACCCAAGAGAGGGTGTCGGGCACGTCGAGGTTGCCCACGCTCTTCACCTTCATGCAGATTTCAGTCGGGGTAGAGAACGTGATGCCTTTCTCCTTGGCACAAGCAGGCAGAGCCTTCAGGAAGTCGAGGATGTTGGAGCTGAGTGGCTGAGCGATACCCAGTGCTGAGAGCTCCATGAAGATGTTGATAATCTGCTCTTCTTCGGGGAAGCGGGCAATGCGGTCGATGTAAGCATCGGCAAACAGGGGATAGCCCTCCCATTCTGTATTGTTGAAGCGCAGCGAGATATCGTCAGACAGCTCAACGTCGCGGAGCAACAGCTTCAGGTTGGGGGCGATGTTGCAGTTGTAGACATAGTGGGGCGACTTCCAGCCCAGCACGTGCTTGGCGCCCTCAGTGAGCATACCCTTGAAACCCATAGCTGCTATCTGTCCGCCAATGTCGTCGCTGTAGATAAGCGATGAGTTGCGGGCTACGGTAGGCTTCTTGCCAAAGTACTCCTCAATCTTGGCACACTGCTTCTTCACGTCGAGGGCAAAGGTCTCCTCGTTAGCCAGTGAGGAGAGACCATGTGAGTATGGCTCTGCCAGGAACTCCACACAACCGGTCTGGTTGAGCTCCTGCAACTTCTCCAGCACCTGTGGAGCATGCATCTCAAGCTGCTCGATACCTGTACCAGACAGCGAGAAGGCGACCTTGAAATACTCGCCATTGTCGCGAATCATGTCGCCGATGGCATTCAGGGCAGGCATGTACGAGCGGTTGGCAATGTCGGTGATGCTACGCTCATTCTCGTAGTCATCATAGTAATAATGATCGGTACCGATGTCAAAGAAACGGTAGCGCTTCAGATGGATAATCTGATGTATCTCAAAATATAAACAAATTGTTTTCATAATGCGGCCCCCCTCTTATCCCCCTGAAAGGGGGAAGACCAGCACAGGGGCATTGGGTCTGTTTTTTTACTATTATTTGTCGTATCTTTCATCCCCCTTCAGGGGGGAACGAGGGGGCTACTCCCATCCTAACGTTCGCTTGTAGAGCGTGGCAATCCATGCGCCGACTTTCTCCCAGGTAATCTGGTCAACCTCGTTCTTGCCTTCCTCCTTGAGGTACTGGAAGAGCGACTCGTTGGCACAGATAGAGTAGATGGCATCGGCCAGGGCGTGGATATCCCAATAGTCTACCTTGATACAATTGGTCAGAATCTCGGCGCAGCCTGACTGCTTGGAGATGATGGAAGGCGTGCCGCACTGCATGGCCTCCAAGGGAGAGATGCCGAACGGCTCGGAGACGGAAGGCATGACATAGACGTCAGAATCCTTCAGGCACTCGTAAACCTGCTTGCCACGCATGAATCCCGGGAAGTGGAAACGGTCTGCAATGCCACGCTCGGCAGCCAGATGAATCATAGCGTCCATCATGTCGCCGGAACCTGCCATGCAGAAGCGCACGTTGCGGGTACGGCGAATCACCATGTTAGCAGCCTCAACGAAATACTCAGGTCCCTTCTGCATGGTGATACGTCCGAGGAAGGTGACCACCTTGTCCTTGCCGGTATGGTCGGGACGAGGAATAGCCTGATACTCTTCGGGCAGAGGATATACGGCATTGTGCACAGTGTAGCACTTGCGTGGATCCTGATGATACTGGTTAATGACGGTCTGACGAGTCAGCTCCGATACACACATGATGCAGTCGGCATTGTCCATACCATTCTTCTCGATAGAATAGACGGTGGGGTTCACCTTGCCACGGGAACGGTCGAAATCGGTAGCATGGACATGGATGCACAAAGGCTTGCCGCTGACCTGCTTGGCATGGATGCCGGCAGGATAGGTCAGCCAGTCGTGGGCATGGATGATGTCATAGTCAAACGTACGGGCCACCACACCTGCAATGATTGAGTAGTTGTTGATCTCCTCGTGCAGGTTGCCGGGATAGCCGCCGGCAAACTCCATGGCACCAAGGTCGTTGACGTGCATGTAGTTAAAGTCGGCATACAAGTGGTCGCGCAGACGGAAATAGAGTTCCGGGTCCATGATGTTGCCCACCCTTTCGCGAACATAGTCAGCCGACACGTCGCGCCAGGCAATAGGAACAGCATTCATGGCCACAATATTGCAGGCCGAGCGGTCTTCATCGCCAAAGGGATGCGGCAGGCAAAGGGTAATGTCCATGTCACCCTGGGCATGCAAACCCTGTGAGATACCATAGTTAGCAGTGGCTAATCCACCGAACACGTGAGGAGGATACTCCCATCCAAACATTAAAACTTTCATAGCGTTTCCTCCTTATTTATTTCTGATATGTATATTTCTCCAAGAGCTTCAGCGTGCGCAGAATCTCAGCCACATTCATGGCGAAGGCCATAGCACCTCGTCCATGGAATGGAGGATTACCGTCGAACAGCTCACTGATGGTTCCCAGGGCATGATAGTTAATCTCATCTTCATAGCCCACCATCTGGCGCTCAATGAACGACAGACGAGTGCGCTTGTAGAGCTTCAGACAGGCTTCCATGTAGAAACCACCCAGCCAAGGCCAGGCCGTTCCCTGATGGTAAGCATAGTCGCGCTGTGTCTGCGGACCGACATACATGGGGTTATAGCCGCCACTCTTAGGCGACAGCGAGCGCAGTCCCTTCGGAGTCAGCAGCTCACGGGTACAGATGTCGAGCACACTCTTCTTCTGGTCTTGCGACAGAGGAGAGTAGTCTAAGGCAACGGCGAAAATCATGTTCGGACGAACACTCCAGTCCATCATGTTGCCATCGACATAGTCGAGCAGATAGCCATACTCATTGAGGAAAGTCTCCACAAAAGACTGCTTGCACAGCTCTGCGCGACTCTCCAGCTTATTGGCCACCTTCTTGTCGCCATACTCGGCCTCCAAGGCTGCACAGAACTTCAAGGCATTGTACCAAAGGGCATTGAACTCGACGATATAGCCTGAACGTGGAACGACAGGACGACCATTGGCCGTAGAGTTCATCCATGTAATAGCCTTGTCACGGCCATTGGCATAGAGCAGACCGTTATCGTCGAGGCGCATATTCGAGTTGCCATCGTCCACGATATACTTCACGATGTCCTTCACCAGCTTGCCATACATCTTGTAGCATTGCTCCTTGCCTGCATCCTTGGCATACTGCTGGATGGCCCAGATGGCCCACAGAGGAACATCGGGGTGCTCAATCTCATATATCTTAACACTCAGAGGCTTGTCTTCCATAAACTCGCGCAGGCCCTTCTCTGCCGTCTTCATGACGTGCTCGAAATAGTCCTGCTCGCCAATAGCCAGCGTCAGACCGGGCAAGGCGATGAACGTATCGCGGGCACGAGCCTTGAACCAAGGATAGCCGGCCAGCAGATAGCGGTCGTCGTTGTCATCGAGATGTTCTGGCGAACTGCCGCTGCGACGGTCGCGGAAATGGAACTGATGTGCTGCTGCCACCAGACAGTGGTAGAAGTTGTCGCGCGGCTGGCGAAGCTCAATCTCCTTTTGGAACAGCGCCTTCAGCGTATTACTCTTGATTTCCTTGGTTGAAGCAGCAAAGACGATGCTCTCGCCCTTCTTGATGCTTACCTCGAAATATCCAGGTACGTAGAGATCCTCGTTCGAGGCATAGCCACGCTCCTGCTCCTTAGGATACTCCACGCCACGATACCAGTCGGGATGGAATACGAACTCGTTCTTCTTGTTGAACTGCATGTAAAGGTCCGGGTAGCCTGCATACATGCAAGTCTTGATGCCGTTGTCCACAGGATGGTACTCACGCGATGCCGTTGAGTTCTCATGAGTGAACTGGCGTACAGAGCGGAAGGCAAGGAACGGGCGGAAGCGGAGAGTCGTTGCCGAATGTGCATCTTCCAAAGTATAGCGAATGAGGATGCGGTCCTCATATGTCTGGAAGATGGTCTCCCTTTTCAACACTACGCCACCTACGCGGTAAAGCGTGGTGGGCACTACATCGCTGGTAAACTCACGGATGTACTTGTGACCTTTGGGGCTGAAGTTGTTGCCCTGATACTTGTGGAGGCCGAGATTGAACTCTGCACCGTGCTGAATTACCGTACAGTCGAACGACGAGAGCAACACATGGTTCTCGTCATCAAGTTCAGGTACGGGAACAACGAGCAAACCATGATACTTGCGCGTATTGCAATCCACCAGAGTAGATGCGCTATAGGCGCCAGAACGGTTAGTCCGAAGCAATTCACGACGGAGGGATTCCTCCAAGTTGGTCATTACAGCTTTTTCTAATCGCAAATAACTCATAGTTCCTATTTTAGGGTTTCAAATTGTTTTAGGATTCTTAAATTTCCCTCAAAAGTACACAATTTCGTTGTGACTACAAAATAATAAAGGCATTTTTTTTCAAAAACGCCTTTTTTTTCGCTTATTTCACATTTCTTAGTCAGGAATCAGGAAGTTTACGACCTCTTGTTCGACGCTAATGCGATATGAACCGACAGGGGTTCCTAACAATCTTCCGTCAACACCAACCAGCGCATGTTTCGCCTCTACAACCTCCACCTCTCTGGTCCGATAAGGATGAACGCTGCGATGGTTCAGAAAGCGGCCGGTAATCAGCAACCATAAACCTGCAAAGACCTGCAATACTTCTGCATGATAAACCAGCGATACATCCAGCATACCATTATAAGGCACTGCGCTGGGAGTCTGACCATAGCCGGGACCGCTACTCACACACATATTCATCACTTTACGGTCTACCGTGGAGGAATTGATTTTCACATGCATCTTGTACTCCATACGGTGAAAGATCATAAGGAAGAGACTGACGATGAACGACAACATTCTTGACCCAAGCAGGGAACGTGTCTGTCGACGCAGGTCCATCACGTCGGCAATCAGTCCCACGTTGACGCAGTTCAAGAAATAGCGATGGCACTGCTCTCCCTTCTTATTCGTATAACGAATAACGCCGAGGTCCACTTTGCGGACACGATGTTTGACTAACCAATCTACGGTCTGCTCCACATTGCCTTCCTTGAAATCCCAATAGCGGGCAAAGTCGTTCAGCACACCATTGGGAATGACACCCAAGGCAATCTCGTCACGCACCTGTTTCTCTTCTTTCATCAGACAGTTGACGGCATCGTTCAGAGCCGAGTCACCACCGACAATGATGATAGTTTTATAGCCATTATGAATCAGCATCGTCATCAGTCGCTCAACGCTGCCTGACGACTCGCTCTGCACAAAGTCATACTCTACCTTGCTTTCGTCAAGCACACGCTGAATCTTCTCGCGCTGCTTTTGATTGCGACCTTTCGGGCAATACAAGATGCCCCACCTCTCTTTCTCTACTGCCATATCCTTAATATCTCCTTTACTTTCTCTTCCATTGGTTGCAATGCATCTATCCAGTGTATCGTGAATCCACGACGTTCCATTCCCCTGAACCAAGTCATCTGCCGCTTGGCAAATTGATGAATGGCAATCTCCAGACGGGTAAACATCTCGTCGTAGGTGGACTTTCCCGTCACATACTCCGTCAGGTACTTATACTCCAAGCCATAGTAGATAAGGTCTTCAGCAGGGATACCCTCAGCCAGCAGACTCTTCACCTCATCCACCATTCCTTCTTCCAAACGTGCCTTCAAACGTTTGGTTATCTTCTCGCGACGTGCCTCACGGTCTATGTTGACTCCAATAATCAAAGAGTCAATAGGGGGAATCTCACGCTTGGGAGTTGGAGTATGCAGATTATATTCTTCGATCTCAATAGCCCGGATAGCTCGCTGACAGGAGTCTACATCCGTCTTGTTATGCATGTTGGAATTATTGCGGGCCTTTAATTCAGAGAGTATCTGAGTCAGTTCTTCTAAGGATTTACCTTCTAAACGCTGGCGCAGTTCTGGGTTTTGGGGCACTGGCGACAGATGATATCCTTTCAGCACGGCCTCGATATAAAGTCCTGTTCCTCCGCAAAGGATGGGAACAACACCTCTACCTATTATATTATTATAGACATCGAAAAAGTCCTGCTGGTACTGAAACAGATTATACTTCGTTCCAGGTTCCGCTATATCAATGAGATGAAAGGGGATGGTAACGGTCTGGCCATCTGACGAAAGCTGATAGTCTGCCAAGTCCTTGCCCGTCCCAATATCCATACGTCGATACACTTGGCGAGAGTCGGCAGAGATAATCTCTCCCCCTATCTCCTTTGCCAATGCCGCAGCCAATGGTGTCTTCCCACTGGCTGTAGGTCCAAGTATGGTTATCATCTTCATGACACATCTTCTTAGGTTAGCGTTTGCAAAATCACGAATAAGGAAGCACCACGGATTGGCATATCTCCCTATGATAGAAACACTAAATAAATTCTTTTCTTAGGAAGTGCTTCATGCTTTCACGGACATTCATTTTATACTTCAGGTCGTAGAAATTGTCTATCACCCAACGACCATCCTCATACACCAAATCCACGCGGGCAGGAGTATATGAACGACTGTCCAATGCTATAAAAGACACCGAGGCTTTCATCAGAGAATCCATAGAAAGCTGGGTAACTTCAAATTCGTCAAAACTGACAAAGCCAGGTTCTGTCGTCATGGTCCAATGTTCTATCTCGAAGAACAAAGTACAGGTTTGTTCCTCCTTGCAACGTACATCCATCAACATCTTATTCCACGACTTAGAGCAATAAGCTCTGTCCAACATGTCGCCAATATAGGCTCCGCCACTGCTCATCGTAGTACTGCGGACTATTCCGAAAATATCCTTGACGCGCTCTAAAACAACTCCACGCTCTATCTGCATAGACATTTCGGAATTCACCTTGTTCAGGATAACAGCCGTATCCTGAACCTGCACGAAATCATCATTGCTCCGCACATTACCATTCTTTGCCTGACAACCTACCAACATTATAGGTATTGCCACCAGCCACTTTGCTGCCCATGTTTTCTTAACGAAGTTCAAAGTTCTTAATCGGTTAAAACAATATTATCTACCTTTTCGGCTGCAAAGATAAACAAAAAAAACCGTTTGACAAAAAATCAAACGGTTTTTTTCTATTTGTGGCTCAAATATTATTTCAGCTCAGCGAGGTACTTAATGGTGCGAACCATCTGAGAAGTGTAAGAGTTCTCATTGTCGTACCAAGCAACAACCTGTACGAGAGAGTTGCCGTCACCAATCTTAGAAACCATAGTCTGGTTAGCGTCGAACAGTGAACCGAACTTCATACCGATGATGTCTGAAGAAACAAGCTTCTCCTCAGTGTAACCGAAGCTCTCGTTCTGAGCAGCCTTCATGGCAGCGTTGATACCCTCAACAGTTACCTCACCCTTAACAACAGCGTGCAGGATAGTGGTAGAACCTGTAGGAGTCGGAACGCGCTGTGCAGCACCAATCAGCTTACCGTTCAGCTCGGGGATAACCAGACCGATAGCCTTAGCAGCACCAGTAGAGTTAGGTACGATGTTCTGGGCACCAGCACGAGCACGCTGAACATCACCCTTGCGCTGAGGACCGTCCAGAATCATCTGGTCGCCAGTGTAAGCGTGTACAGTTGTCATGATACCGCTCTGGATAGCAGCGAAGTCATTCAGGGCCTTGGTCATAGGAGCCAGACAGTTAGTGGTGCAAGAAGCAGCTGAGATAACAGTGTCAGCAGGAGTCAGAGTCTTGTGGTTTACATTGTAAACGATAGTAGGCAGGTCGTTGCCAGCAGGAGCTGAGATAACAACCTTCTTGGCACCAGCAGTCAGGTGAGCAGAAGCCTTCTCCTTAGAAGTATAGAAACCAGTGCACTCCAGAACTACGTCAACATCCAGCTTACCCCAAGGCAGCTCAGCAGCGTTAGGAATAGCATAGATAGTGATCTTCTTGCCATCAACTACGATGTAGTCCTCACCAGCCTCAACAGTGTGCTTGTTCTCACCGAACTTGCCACAGAAACCACCCTGAGCGGTGTCATACTTCAGCAGGTGAGCCAGCATCTTAGGACTTGTCAAGTCGTTGATAGCTACTACTTCATAACCTTCAGCCTCGAACATCTGACGGAAAGCGAGGCGACCGATACGGCCAAAACCGTTAATTGCTACTTTTGTCATTTTTACCTAAATTTTTTATTAAAGGGTTTATAAATATTTGTTCTATGTCTAAAAAATCGTGCCTTTTCAACACTTTTTCTTGATTTCGGATGCAAAGTTACGAAAAAATTCCTATATTTGCACTTGATTTCAGTCTTAATTGTGAAAAGTGAAAAGTGAGCAATATCAAGGGTGAATACCCAAGATTGCAAAACGAAGATAGCAAATTAAACATTATACGTTAAACATTAAAAATTGAACATTATGGGATTTATTAGTGAATTCAAGGAGTTTGCCATGAAAGGCAACGTAATGGACATGGCAGTCGGTGTTATCATCGGTGGTGCTTTTGGCAAAATTGTGTCTAGTCTCGTTGACGACGTGCTGATGCCGCTTATCAGTACCGTTACCGGAGGCATCAGCTTTACTGACCTCTTCGTAACGCTGGGCGACGGAACCTACAAGACACTGGCCGAGGCCAAGGAGGCTGGTGCAGCAGTACTGGCTTATGGACAGTTCATCCAGAACGTTATCGACTTCCTTATCATCGCCTTCTGTATCTTCCTCATGATTAAGGGCATGAACCAGCTGAGTCGTAAGAAGGAAGAGCCCGAGGCTCCTGCAGCACCTGCCGGTCCCACCCAGGAAGAGCTGCTGGCTGAGATTCGTGATTTGCTGAAGACCAACTAAATGGAGAAAGGGTTAGATTTCAAGCCCAAAATGATTTCGGCCATCAAGAACTACGACCGTAAAACCTTCGTAGCCGACTTGATGGCCGGAGTTATTGTGGGTATCGTAGCACTTCCACTTGCCATCGCCTTTGGTATTGCCAGCGGTGTCAGTCCCGAAAAAGGTATCATTACAGCCATCGTGGCAGGATTGATGATATCGCTTTTTGGTGGTTCAAAGGTGCAGATAGGAGGTCCTACCGGAGCCTTCATCGTCATCGTCTATGGCATCATACAGCAGTATGGCATGCAGGGACTGACCGTTGCTACGCTCATGGCAGGTGTGTTTCTCATCTTGTTGGGCGTGTTGCGCCTGGGTACCATCATCAAGTACATCCCCTACCCTATCGTCGTGGGGTTCACCAGCGGTATTGCCGTCACCATTTTCACCACGCAGATAAAAGATTTGCTGGGGTTGACCATGGACGTTGTACCCAGCGACTTCATAGAGAAGTGGATTGCCTATATATATAATATAGGTACAATAGGCTGGTGGAGTGCCATCATAGGCATCGTCAGCGTAGCACTCATAGCCCTATGGCCCGTCTTGGCCCGCATGTTCCACCTGTCCCCCCTCAAGGCCCTGCCCGGTTCGCTGGTAGCCATCATCCTCATGACGATTGCCGCACTGCTATTGAAGCAATATGCGGGCATTACTACCATCGAGACTATTGGCGACCGTTTCAGCATCAATTCCACACTGCCTGGCGCTGTGGTGCCCCAGCTGACATGGGAGACCATCAAAGGACTTGTGGGCCCTGCCGTCACCATTGCAGTGCTGGGAGCCATTGAATCGCTGCTTTCTGCAACGGTGGCAGACGGTGTCATTGGAGACCACCACAATTCGAACACAGAGCTTATAGGCCAAGGTATTGCGAATATAGCATCGCCCATCTTCGGAGGTATTCCCGCCACAGGTGCCATCGCTCGTACCATGACCAATATCAACAACGGAGGACGCACTCCAGTAGCCGGCATCGTACATGCCGTCGTGCTGTTGCTTATCTTCCTGTTCCTCATGCCTTTGGCACAATACATTCCCATGGCCTGTCTGGCAGGCGTACTGGTAGTGGTTGCCTATGGCATGAGTGGCTGGCGTTCATTCCTGGCTATGGCCAGGAATAACCCCAAAAGCGACGTGACGGTGCTGTTGCTGACGTTCTTCCTCACCATCGTCTTCGACTTGACGGTAGCCATCGAGTTCGGACTCATCTGCGCCTGCCTGCTCTTTATGCGCCGTATGGCAGAGACTACAGACGTACACGCTGTCCTGAACGAGATAGACCTGAACGAGGATGCAGACATGGAGCGTGGCAACCTGGAGCACCTGACTATTCCAGAGGGGGTAGAGGTCTATGAGATCAACGGTCCTTACTTCTTTGGAGCAGGCAGCCGCTTTGAGGACATCATGGCTCGCTATGGAAAACACCCGCAAGTGCGCATTATCCGAATGCGTAAGGTGCCTTTCATCGATTCTACAGGCATGCACAACCTTGAGAACATGTGCCACATGAGTCAGAAGGAAGGTATCACCGTAGTGCTGTCCGGTGTCAGCCCCAAGGTCGAGGAAGTATTGAAGCGCAATCATTTCAACGACCTGCTGGGCGAGGAGAACATCTGTAACCACATTGATCTGGCACTGGCTCGTGCTCGCGAAATAGTCAAATAGAACAACAGTAATAAAAAGACACATCTTATGAATAGAAAGTTTGCCATCCTATTATCAAGTCTCTTCTTCTGCTGTACCACCATCATGGCACAGGACGGACAGAAAAGTCAACTTCAAACGAGTGTAGAGAACGGCACGAAAACCGTTGAGCAGTACTACAAGGCCAATTCCTACCAGGAAGCCTTCGACCTGTGTCGTACGTTGGATCAAAACATCAATGCCAATGGGCAGAATGATGCCGAGAAGGCAGCTCTGCACTATCTGGTCAGCAAGGAACGCATGGAGATGTATATGAAGATGAGAAGGATGCAGAGCGCCAAAGACCATCTCAACATCATGGAGAACTATGCCAACGCCTCTAATGACGACGCTGTCAAAAACGACCTGCTGTACAGCAAGGCTATCTACTTCTACACCTTCGGCATGAACGAGCAGGGTAATGCCGTCTTCAAAGAAATGGCAGAGAAGCTGACCGCCTCGAAGGACTATGACAAAGTTGAAGACGCCTACCAGACACTCATCGCCAGCGGACGCCGTTCCGGCAGTACCAACATGGTTGCCGAAGCGTACAACAAGTACATCGCCTGGAAAGACTCGGCCAGTGTCCTGAAGCATACTGACGAGATTAACAGCCTGAAGAAGCAGATAGCTGACAACGAGGCCACCATTGCTGACAAGGACAGTTCACTGACCACCCGATGGGCCATCATCATAGGACTGGGCATCCTTGCCGCTGCACTCGCTGCCGCACTCATTGTCGGTGCCATCGTCCTGCTGCGTTTCATCCTCTTGACACGCAACCAGAAGAAAGCTATCAAACACTCCAACGACAACAATGCCTTGAAGGCCAAGTTCATCAGCAACATCTCCGCCCAGCTGGAGCCTACCTTGAAGAAGCTCGACAGCAGCCTGCCCGAGGTAAAGGCCCTGCTTGGATTCTCGGAACACATCCAGACCTTGTCGGAACTTGAGAACAGCATGGATAAAGAGGTGGAGCTGGAAGAGACACAAGTCGCACAGTTCTGCGAAGGTCTGATCAGCCAGATTAGCGACAAGGTGAAGAAGGATGTCACCATCAAGATGGATGCTCCCAAGATGAGTGCCCTCATCAATAAGGAGTATGTATCACACATCCTGCTCCATCTGCTGAACAATGCTGCCATCTATACGCCAACAGAAGGTCACATTGGCCTTGATTACAAGAAGCGTGGGGCTCATACTCACCAGTTCCTTGTTTCCAACACAGGTTCCAATATTCCAGAGGAGCTGCGCGAAGACATCTTTAAGCCCTTCCTCGAGATTCGCGACCTGACTACAGGCGACGGTTTGGGACTTCCCATCTGTAAGCAGATGGCCCTCAAGATGAAAGGCGACTTATTTATTGACCCAGCCTTTACCAAGGGCGTACGTTTCGTCTTGGAACTCCATGCCTAATAGCGTTTCGCAGGAGCAATAGCAACACGACTTTTAGACAGGTATTTTGCAATATCAAGTTATCAAATAAGTGAGTGTCAGGCCGAAAAGCCTGACACTTACTTGATTTAAATCAAAAAAGGTTCCGATTTTTCCCAAAATGCTTGCATCATGTGGGAAAAGTTCCTATCTTTGCACCGTCGAAAGGTTAAAAGCCCCGGCAACATCGTATTAGAATCTCACAGAATAGAGATATTTTTTTGATTTGTTTTAGTAGATTAGTTTTTAAGTAGTTTGTTTTAGGAACCGGATGTCGTGAGGACAACCGGTTTTTATTTTGCCCTGATGTTTGGCCATTTCCAAAGAAATGTGTACTTTTGTGGCATGAAGAGAAAAATCTGTGCTTTACTTTCCTTGCTGCTGTCATTAGGCACGACAGCCCAGCAATACCGTCCCGAGGGACGCGCCTTTGTCTGCGTGAATGGTCAGAACCGTTATACCCGGGCGTTGTATGGCAGTCCTACAGATGGACGCATTGAAACCAGTGACCGTCCTGTATTTGCCGTCTACAAGAAGAACAACTGTCGCAATGTGCAATTCCGCATCAACGGCGTAAAGCTCGATGCCACAGACTATTGCGAAGCCCGCTATGCTGACGGTATGCGCAGCTACGTGGTTCGTCACAAGACTTGGGGGCCTAAGGCTGTACTGCGTCTGAAGGTGGTGGCTTCGCTGAATAGCGAACAGGCTTTTTGGTGTTTTCGCACAGAAGGGTTTGACGAGGCTGTCAAGCTGGATGTCATCGTAAGCAACATTCTCCGACCAAAGCTGTCGCGTAACGGCGACCTGGGAGTGGATGCCAGAGATGCCTTCGAGGCTGACGGAAAGAATCCTGTCCAACAACTGTCACAACAGTTTGAGGATGAGTGCTTTGTAAGTTGCGATGGAGCAGTCTTCAGCATAAGCCTCAGGGACCGGGACCTGTTCGACGAAGCAGAGCAAGGCATGAAAGAGCTGGCAGCAAGAATAGAGTTCAACACGCCTGACCCCTATATCAACACTTTAGGTGGTGCCTTGGTGGTAGCTGCCGACGGCGACTGGGACGGAAAGACCTGGCTGCACGGCTGTGTCGGATGGCGTATGCCACTGGCTGGCTGGCGTGCCGGCTACTTAGGCGATGTGTTAGGATGGCCGGAGAGAGCCAAGAGCCATTTCGACGCGTATGCTAAAAGTCAGGTCAAAAATGTATCAGCCAAGCAGCCCCACCCGACACAAGACGAGAAGCTGCATTTGGCACGAGCCAAGAAGGAATGGGGAACCCAGATGTACTCCAACGGCTACATCTGCCGTAACCCGGAGCGCAACGACCAGATGCACCACTACGACATGAACCTGAACTACATCGACGAGCTTCTGTGGCACTTCCAGTACGACGGCGACCGTGCCTATATGAAACAGATGTGGCCAGTGCTGACGAGTCACCTGGCATGGGAGAAACGTAACTTCGACCCCGACGGCGACCACCTGTACGATGCCTACTGCTGTATCTGGGCCTCCGATGCACTTTACTATAGCGGGGGTGCCGTCACCCACTCTTCCGCCTACAACTATCGCGCCAACCTGCTGGCAGCCCGCATTGCAGAGTTGATTGGCGAGAACGGAGCACCCTACCAGGCTGAGGCAAAAGCCATTCTGGAGGCTATGGACAACCGCTTGTGGCTGCAGGAAAAAGGGCATTGGGCCGAATACCAGGACCTGCTGGGACTTCACCGCCCGCATGAGAGTGCCGCTGTCTGGAGCATCTATACCCCCATTGACTGTGGTGCCTGCTCTCCGGAACAAGCCTACAGGGCCACCAAGTACATCGACAAGGATATTCCCCATCTTTCTGTTGGCAAGACAGGCTTGAGCACCATTGCCACCAGCAACTGGCTCCCCTATTCGTGGAGCATCAACAATGTGGCTGCTGCCGAGGTGATGCATACCGCTCTGGCTTACTTCGAGGCAGGGCGTTCCGAGGAAGGCTATAAGCTGATGAAAGCCAACGTGCTTGACCAGATGTACTATGGACAGTCTCCTGCCAACTTCGGACAAATCAGTCAACTGGACGCGGCACGCGGCGAGTGCTATCGCGACTTCGGAGACTGCATCGGCATTTCCGCCCGCACGCTGATTCAAGGTCTTTTCGGCATCTTACCCGACGCCCTGCATGGACGCTGCACCATCCGTCCTGGATTCCCCGAGGCATGGGATTCTGCCTCCATCCGTACACCTTATATATATTATAGGTATAAGCGGCAGGGCGACGAGGCCGTCTATGAGGTTACCCAACACTTCCGCCAGCCACAGAAGATTGTCATCCGTCAGAACCTCGGATTGGGACGCTACCGTGATGTGGAGGGAACCACCCAGGCACATCAGGTGATTCGCGTAAAAATTCCCGCCCAACTGCCTGAGGTACGACTGGTGGAAAGCTACACCGCTCTCTCAGGACTTTCCGGCTGGGCTGACGAGCCCACTTTCCAGGACAAGTTCCACAAGCAGAACATCAGCAGCTACCTGAACGCCAACGTCACCGACATCTTCCGCAACGAGTACCTGTCGCCCCGTCCACCCTATACCACGCTGCAGATTCCCGTACAGGGAGTAGGCGAATGGTGCCATCCCACCTATACACCGGATATCAACGACTCCGTATTCCGCTCACTCATCGTCAAGGACGAGTTTGTCGTCATGGGTGTACCTTTCCGCACTCCTGCCGAAGGGCCTAACATCGCCTATGCCTCCCTGTGGGACAACTACCCAGACTCCATAGCCATCCCCGTCAGTGGCAGCGCCTCACAGGCCTGGCTGCTCATGGCAGGCAGCACCAACCACATGCAAAGCCGCATCGCCAACGGACAGGTCATAGCCCAGTACAAAGACGGAACAGCTGACACCCTGCAACTCGTGAACCCGGACAACTGGTGTCCCATAGAGCGCGACTACTACGTTGACGGCAAGGCCTTCTGCGCCAGCCTGCCACGTCCCTACCGTATCGGCCTGGCCTCAGGAACCGTCAGCCGCAACTTAGGCAAGGCCCTCAACCTCCCATTTGCCAACGCACAAGGTGGCGAGCTGGGACCGAAGGGAGCCGACGGCGGCGAGATTCCCGGTGGAGCGGCACAAATGCTGCGCATGCCACTGAACCGCCAGAAAAAGCTGCAGTCGCTGACCGTCAAGGCACTGTCTAACGATGTGGTTATCGGCCTCATGGCTGTCACCCTGCAATAATGGAAATGGAAAAAATCAAATGAATTTGGTTTTTCGCTCGCTTATTCGTACCTTTGCAGACGATTATGAAGCAATATACTGACCTGTTCATCGACTTCGATGACACGCTATACGACACCCACGGCAACGCTGTCATAGCCCTTCGCGAGCTGTTCGATGCCTTGCACCTGGAGCGTTGGTTTGCTGATGCCGGCATCTTCTACGACGAATACTGGAAGACCAACATCGACCTGTGGACGCGGTACTCGAAAGGCGAGATTACACGCGACGAGCTCATCGTGGAGCGCTTCCGCCGTCCGTTGAGCTTCGGGCAGGGCCTGGAACCCAGCGTAGATTTCTGCCTGCAGGCCAGTGACCTGTTTCTCGACTTCTGCTCCTCCAAGCCGGGACTGGTGGAGGGAGCACGCCAGCTGACGGACTACCTCAAGGGACGAGGCTACAAGATACACATGTGCTCCAACGGATTCCATGAGGTGCAGTACAAGAAGCTGCGCGCCTGTGGTCTGCAAGACCACTTCGACACAATTATCCTCAGCGAGGATGCCGGAGCCAACAAGCCCTCAGGGCTGTTCTTCGACTACGCCATGCGCCGGACACAAGCCCGGAAGGAAACGACGCTGATGATTGGCGACAACTTCCAGACAGACATCCTTGGCGCCAAGCGCTACGGCTTGTCCACAGCCTACTTCAACCGCTGGCCAGAATACCCTGCCGAGGAGCCGGTCGACTACGAGGTCACATCCCTGACACAATTGATGGAGATACTATAAGGAAAAGATTATGCAGAAACTATTAGAGCTCTATAGACAATGGAGTGGCACAGAGCCTCAGAACATTGAGAAGCTGCCTGGTGCAGGCAGCAATCGTGAGTACTATCGCATGACGGATGCCCAAGGGCAGACCGTGGTGGGTTGCATCGGCACCAGCCTCGACGAGAACCATGCCTTTGTCTATCTCTGCCAGCACTTCAACAAGCGACAGCTGCCTGTCCCCAAGATTCTGGCTGTCAGCGACGATGAGCGCCGCTACCTGCAGACCGACCTGGGCAGCATCTCGCTGTTCGATGCCATCCGTGGTGGACGCGAGGCTGGCGGACGCTATACGTTGAAGGAGCAAGAGCTGCTGCGCCGCACCATCCGCGAACTGCCAAACATCCAGTTGCGTGGAGCCCGCGAGCTCGACTTCACGAACTGCTACCCCCAGCCGGCCTTCGACACCGACTCCGTACTCTTCGACCTCAACTACTTCAAATACTGTTTCCTCAAGGCTACCGAGCTCGACTTCCACGAGCTGAAACTCGAGGCAGACTTCCGCCTGTTGGCCAAGGACCTGACAGCTGCCGAAGACGTGCAGGGGTTCCTCTATCGCGACTTCCAGGCACGCAACGTCATGTTGGTTGAAGGCCAGAAGCCCTACTTCATCGACTTCCAGGGAGGTCGCCGAGGCCCCTTCTACTACGACCTGGCTTCGTTCCTCTGGCAGGCCAGCGCCAAGTATCCCCACAAGCTGCGCCGTGAACTGGTCTACGACTACTACAATGCGCTGAAACAATATACCGAGGTGCCCTCAGCCCACCGCTTCGTAGAGCGCCTGTCGCTCTTCGTGCTTTTCCGCCAGCTGCAGGTGCTGGGAGCCTATGGCTTCAGGGGCTACTTCGAACGTAAGGCCCACTTCATCGAGAGCATTCCTCCCGCCATGGAGAACATCCGCGAACTGCTCAGCGAACGCAACTACCCCTACCCCTATCTGATTCATCTGCTGACACAGCTCACCGACATGCCCAAGTTCCGGCAGGTAGAGGCTACTGCTGCCCGCGCCGACGGTTTCAAGACCACCGAGAACAATCCCTACAAGCCCCATCCGCAGGACGGTCCTGCCACGTTCTCCAAGTACGACGCACAAGGTCCGCTGGTAGTCAGGGTCTACAGCTTCTCCTATGCCAAGGGCATTCCCGAGGACGAGAGCGGCAATGGCGGCGGCTACGTGTTCGACTGCCGCTCCACCCACAACCCGGGGCGCTACGAGCCCTACAAGAAGCTGACAGGACTCGACGAGCCCGTCATCCGTTTCCTGGAAGACGATGGAGAGATTCTGACATTCCTCGACAGCGTCTACCACCTGGCCGACGCCCATGTACGCCGCTACATACAGCGCGGCTTCACCTCGCTCATGTTCTGCTTCGGCTGTACCGGAGGCCAGCACCGCAGCGTCTACAGCGCACAACACCTGGCTGAGCACATCCATGAGAAGTTCGGCATCGAGGTGCGCATCTGCCACCGCGAGCAGAACATCCAGCAGACGCTTACTGCCCGATAAACTTCTTTCCGTTACGGATATAGATGACACCCTGCCGTGGATTGGCGACCTTACGCCCTGTCAGGTCGTAGATGTCGCCATCAGCCTGCGCAGCGGGTTCCTGTCGCACTTCACTGATGCCGCTGGCCTCGCCCAGAATAGGCTGTATCGTCACACTCGAGGCCTGTGGCATCTGTATGGAGAGCACGCTGCCACTATACTCCCGCGTCTGCGTGGTAGTGACCTTCCATCCTGTAATCTCCCTGCCCTCCTGAGCCTCACCCGTAACGGTCATCTGCCGGTTGGCGAAGAAGCGTCCGTCAAACACCTGCTTCGACAGCGCTATACCGTTGAATACCAGCGTCTTCAGCTGGTCCTCCTGCCCTTTGTTAATCGTCAGCGCTATAGGTGTACCCAGCTGGTAGTAGTTGCCTATCTGGGTGTAGAACGCATTGGTACGGTATTTCAGCCAGTTGCGGGCATCCGCCATCTCGTCTTCGTATTTTCTGGGCCACCACTGGTTGTACTGATACAGTTTGCGATGCGCCGGGAACTCCGTCTTAATCTGCTCGTACATAGGCTCCCACAGGGCAAGGGTTCCGGCCTCGTTCAGGAAGTCGCCCATGTAGATGCATGTGCGGTCTATGAACTCACGCTTGAAGTCGGCATCCTCCATCAGCCTGCGGAACAGCCTGGTAGCCTCATAGCTGTTGGCACCCCAGTTGTGGTCACCGTCGTAGTTGGGATTGTAGAGCCACTCCAGCGTCTTGTAGCTGTAGCTGATGCCATAGAGCCCGAGGCCGAAGTCGGTGTCCTTCGCCATCCAGCGCCACTTGCCGCCAGCCTCACGCGGACGCCAGATGACAATGTTGTTGCCGGGGAAGTCCAGGTTGTTGTAGTACAGGTTCATTGCCATCAGGTTGATAAACTCCTCCCAGTCCATCCACTCGCTGTATTCCGCCAGCGTGTGCCCATGCTCAGCATAGAAGGTCTTGAAGGCGTTGTAGTTGTCCCAGTCACCCTCTTTCAGCTCCCACCAGTTCTCGAACATGTCGATATCCTCCAGCCCGTCGTAGTTGCTGTAGACATTGTCCTCGTTGGAGCGTTCACGGATGTTCAGCATGCCCTTATACTGGCCGTTGATGTAGATGACGGCAGGGCGCCATGCCTGCCAGTCCATATCCACATGGCTGGCCATGGTGCGCTGGATGATGGCATCGCGCATATACAGGTAGTCAAAGTCGTTGCCCGAATTGCGCAGCATCAGACTCTTGAAATCCTTCAGCCCGGGCTTCTGGTCAGGGAAGAACTCATACGCCAGCCGCTTCGTGCCAAAGCGCTTGTGGGCGTAGACGGCCAGCGTCTTCAGCGATGCACCACGCGAGGCGCCGCCGGCCACCCTGGTCTCACACAGCTGGTTCAGCCTGCTGCCCTCGTCGCCCTTCTCGAAGTACTCTATGTTGGCAGGCCGGCGCCAGTTGTACTCATAGTTCTTCTTGCTCTTGCTGTAGCTGCCCTCCACCAGGATGCCCTTCTTGGCGTCGTTCAGGTGCTTGTTGTCCGTCACTATGCTGATGACAGGCAGCGTCAGCTGGCGGCTCTTGGGGAAGAAGATGTACGAGTGGCACGTGGAGCGTGGCGACAGATAGCCCTCGCAAAACAGCTTGGCCCTCAGCACCTGCGTCGAGTTGAAGGAAAAGGGTGCTGCGTAGACGGCGCTGCTCTCCGTAGGCTCACTGCCGTTCAGCGTGTAGCGGATGACGGTACCTGCCGGCGATTTCTCCGGCAGCGACAGCGTCACCGCCACCTTGTCAGCCCCTGTCACCACCATGCCTTTCTCGCTGAACACGGGCTCTCCCAGCATGCCGGCACTCAGCTGTCCGTAGTTCGAGCCGTTGGGGGTGGGTGCCAGCAGGTAGCCCCACTCGCCGCCGCCGTCCGTCTTGCGTCCGTAGGCAATGTTCGGGGCAGGTTGCTTCGGCAGGTTCACCACCCGGTCTGCCACCTGCCCGTCCTTGAACAGATAGACGTTACAGCCCTTCCCTGACTCCAGGCGGAAGTCCGTATGCAGGGAGCTCACGCCGTCGTCGCCGCCAGCCTTGTCGCAGTACACCACCACATAGCGGTGGGCTCCTACGCTCATGGCAGGCAGCGCCCAAGCCGTCGAGGCGTCCTCCCCGGTGCCAATCTTATAGCCCTGCAGGCTGACGACCCCATCCGAAGGGTTGTACAGTTCCACCCACGAGTCGGGGTAGTCGTTCAGGTCGTCCATCAGACAGTCTATGTTCGACTGCATCAGCTCGTTTATCAGCAGCGTCTGAGCCGCGGCGCCAAGCACCCATAGGGTTAGCAGCAGAGTGAATACTCGTTTCATCGTGTACTGGTTGTTTCTTTTTTATTGTGCCTGCAAAGTTAGCAAATAATTGTAAATTCCTTGGTATTTCGCTCACTTATTTGTACCTTTGCAACCTAAAGGAACAAAAATGAGACAAGCAATGATACTGGCTGCCGGTCTGGGTACCCGCCTGAAGCCCCTGACCGATACCATGCCCAAGGCACTGGTGCCTGTGGCAGGCCAGCCCTTGCTCGACCACAACATCCGCAAGCTGCAGGCACAAGGCTACCGGCGCTTCGTGGTCAACATCCACCACTTCGCACAGCAGATTACCGACTACGTCAGCCGGCAGGACTATGCCCCGCTGGTGCACTTCAGCGACGAGAGCGCCCAGCTGCTCGAAACGGGGGGCGGACTGAAGAAAGCCCAAGGGCTGTTCAGCGACGACGCACCCATCCTCCTGCACAACGTCGACATACTCGACAACGTAGACTACGACTGGTTCTCACGCCAGCACCAGCCCGACGAGGATGCCGTGCTCCTGGTGAGCCGTCGCCAGACCAAGCGCTACCTGCTCTTCAACAGCGCCATGCGCCTCATGGGCTGGACCAACATCGAGACCGGCGAGGTCAAGTCGCCCTTCCCCTGGCTCCGCGAGGCCCGGCTCACCGTCAACAGCGACTTGCAGGTGTCTGCCGACGCAACACCCGCCACACCGCTCTACGCCTTCGCCTTCAGCGGCATCCACTCCTTCTCGCCAAGGCTCTTCCCCCTCATGGAGCGCTTCCCCGACCGCTTTGGCATCATCGACTTCTACCTCTCCGTGTGCCACCGCTCGCACATCGTAGGACTCGTCAAGGACGACCTCCGCATCCTCGACGTCGGCAAGCCAGGCACCCTCGAGCAGGCAGAGCAATTCATACAGAACACATCAACATTATAAACAACAGCTATGCAACAGAAGATTATTATCCTCGACTTCGGCTCGCAGACCACCCAGCTCATCGGCAGGCGCGTACGCGAGCTTGACACCTTCTGCGAAATCCTGCCCTACAACAAGTTCCCCAAGGACGACCCCACCGTCATTGGCGTGATACTCAGCGGCTCACCCTTCTCCGTGCACGACCCCGAGGGCTTCAAGCCCGACCTCTCCGACTTCCTCGGCAAGCTGCCCGTGCTGGGCATCTGCTACGGAGCGCAGTACCTCTCCTACACGCTGGGAGGCAAGGTCGAAAAGAGCAACACCCGCGAGTACGGACGTGCCAACCTGGAGACGGTAGACGCCGCCAACCCACTGTTCAAGGGCTTCGAGCAGCACTCGCAGGTATGGATGTCACACGGCGACACCATCACCCAGATTCCGGCAGGCTTCAACGTCATCGGCTCCACCGCCGACGTCAAATACGCCGCCTACTGGTCGCCCACCCCACTGGGGCAGGCAGGCAATGAGGCGCCGGCCTATGCCGTACAGTTCCACCCCGAGGTGTTCCACACCCTACAGGGCAAGCAGCTGCTGAAGAACTTCGTCGTCGACATCTGCGGCTCGCGCCAGGAGTGGAGCGCCGCCTCCTTCGTCGACACCACCGTAGCCGAGCTGAAAGAGCAGTTAGGCAATGACCGCGTCATCCTCGGACTCTCCGGCGGCGTAGACTCCAGCGTTGCCGCCGTACTGCTCAACAAAGCCATCGGACAGCGCCTCACCTGCATCTTCGTCGACCACGGCATGCTGCGCAAGAACGAGTTCCAGCAGGTGCTCGACGACTACCGCGTCCTCGGACTCAACGTCATCGGCGTCGATGCCTCCGAGAAGTTCTTCAGCGACCTGGCAGGCGTCACCGAACCCGAGCAGAAACGCAAAATCATAGGCCGCGACTTCGTCGAGGTCTTCAATGCCGAGGCCAAAAAGATTACTGACGCCAAGTGGCTCGCCCAGGGCACCATCTACCCGGACCGCATCGAGTCGCTCAACATCACCGGCAAGGTCATCAAGAGCCACCACAACGTCGGCGGACTGCCCAAGGAGATGCACCTGCAGCTCTGCGAACCACTCAAGTGGCTCTTCAAGGACGAGGTACGCCGCGTGGGCCGTCAGCTCAAGATGCCCGAGCACCTCATCACGCGCCACCCCTTCCCGGGACCGGGACTCGCCGTCCGCATACTGGGCGACATCACACGCGAGAAGGTACGCATCCTGCAAGACGCTGACGACATCTTCATCCGCGGCCTGCGCGAGTATGTCGACACCGACGGCATCACCCTCTACGACAAGGTATGGCAGGCAGGGGCCATCCTCCTCAGCACCGTACGCTCCGTAGGCGTCATGGGCGACGAGCGCACCTACGAGAACCCCGTAGCCCTGCGTGCCGTCACCTCAAGCGACGCCATGACAGCCGACTGGGCCCACCTGCCCTACGACTTCATGGCAAAGGTCAGCAACGAGATCATCAACAAGGTGCGTGGCGTCAACCGCGTCTGCTACGACATCTCCTCAAAGCCACCCGCAACCATCGAATGGGAATAATATGAAACTCTTTTGAATACTGAGAAGAATATTATAAATTCATTATAAATCAGTTATTTAGACCACTATTTTGGTTAATCGCTTGATTATCAAAGTAGTGGTCTTTTTGTACAAAGTGGTCGAATACGACCCCTAAACATGACCCCTTACGACCCCTGAGATTTGGTAGTTCCAATTTTATTTCGTACCTTTGCACCAGTTAAATAAGAAAGATATGGCAAACAAGAAGGGAAAAATCAATTTGAACTACAATCTGAAAGACAAGTCAGAAGAATTAACGCTGGTGTATTTGATTGGCTACCACAAAAAACGTTTCAAGGTTTCCACCAAGCAGTATGTATATGTTAAGACGTGGGATAATGAATCACAACGCTGTATTATCTCAACAAGTTTTGCTGACCGTATAAACCGTGCGAGTCGCAAGGTAAACAAGTTCTTGGATGCTATAGATGATGGTATTCACAAGTTCTTTGAGTCACGTCACGGCTTTAATGGCAATGACCCATCTTATTTCGGTACTGCTGAGTATTTGAAAGATAGTATTCAACGTGTCATTGATGGTTTGATAGAAGGAGAACGTAAGGAAGAAGAAAAGAAAAGTATCACGCCCTTGCAGTTCTTTCAGTCTTATGTTGACAATATGCACAAGAGGGTTGACCCACGTACAAGAAAATTTATTGCTGACCGTACCATCGGACACCATAAGACGGTGCTAAAACGTTATCAGACATTTTTTGCAGAGAAGAATATAAAGGATGATTTTTCTGTGTTTGACAGACAGTTCCAAGAGGTTTTCATAAATTGGGCATATACGAGCAAAAACTATAGCAGTAACACAATACCAGCGTCTTTCTCCGTTCTGAAAGTTTGGCTGAATGATGCGGCACGTCAAGGCTTGATAAAAGATGATACCTACAAGTCATATATCAGTAAGTCAGACGAGGTGGATAACATCTACTTGACTGAGGATGAAATATCACGGCTGTACGCCTTGGATATTCCCATGCTGAAAAGTAAGGGTATCATTGACGCAAAGAGTACGATAGAGGAAACGAGAGACCTCTTTATTATAGGCTGTTGGACTGGACTCAGACAGAGCGACCTCAACCACTTAGAGAAGGCTCTGTTTGACGTTGAGACTACAGAGCCAACCATTACCGTTGTAACAGAAAAGACCTCGGAGAAGGTAAAGATACCCATGCACCGCTACATCAAGGAACTGTATGCCAAGTATGAAGGTGAGTTCCCCAAAATGTGCTACAAGTCACGTTTCAATGAACATCTGAAAGAGTTAGGCCGCCTTGCCGAGATTAACGATGAAGTAATCATCAAGGAGAATCGAGGCGGCAAGGTGACGAGCATCAAGTATAAGAAGTATCAGTTAATCAAGAGCCATACGGCTCGTAGAAGTTTCGCAACCAATCTCTATCTTAAAGGAGCACCCACAATAAGTATAATGAAGTTGACAGGTCACACAACTGAGGCAAACTTCATGAAGTATATCAAGGTAACGAGAGAGGAAAACGCCCAACTGATGCAACAGTTCTTCAAGTAGCCTCAACCCTCACTTGTGCAAGCAAAACACAGAACAAGTCCAAGTTTCTTCGGAAATTTGGGCTTGATTTGTTAATTTGTGTTCTGAAAATTTGGAATATAAATTTTTTTTCTATACTCTTGCACATGTAAACATGTTGTTTACAATGAGTTCTTTCAATTATTTACTTAAAACAATACAAAAATGTCAAAAAGATTATCAAAGGATGACAAGCTCGTTATGATGAAAAACATGTACAAGAGCTTTAGTAAGGAACAAGTTGAATACCTTGAACATAAAGAGAATGTGGATGCTCGTTACAAGTGTGCTCAACGCTACATGAGAGAGATAAACGAGGGTAAAAAGGGTGAACGTCTGAAAGCCTTGGAGTATTACAAACAATACAGAGAGATACTTGAAGGGCTGGAGTGTGTTGACAAAAAACTTTGGACTGACGAGAAGAAAATCAAGGCTTTCAGTGACTTATTGGACTCCTACTGTGACAAGTGTGTTAAACTTGTCGAGGATAACAAACGTAGGCATCTTGAACGTCTCAAACTCCAACGTTCACAACGTCAGAAGGAGTACGAGGCAGAGCAAGCGAGGTACGATAAGGAGATAGTTGAACTTGAAAAAGAACTGAGGTGAGCCGTTTCCTGGCCCACCTCAGTTCTTCTGTTCATCTATAGTATGTAGTGGAATTGAAATCACCAACTTTCTTTTCTGCCTTTAGAATTTGTACAAACTCTTTGAATGGGCCTTTCTCTTTGAGTATGTTGTAAGCAACCTTACATTTTTCTGCAAGTTCGTTTTCTGTGTTTGTTCTTCCATGAACATTCTCCAAGCAGTCAATTACATCACAGATACATTCCCTTTCTTTGTCTGTGAACTTGTACGATTCGTGTAAGAGACTTTTGTAATTGTCTCGTAGTTCTTGATTATCCATAACTTATCATTTCATTTGACAACAAATTTCTTTCCGTTCACGATGTTGATACCTCTGCTTGTTGACTGCATCCGCTGGCCTTGCAAGTTGTAGATGATAGGCATGTCGTTTGGACTTGTTTCACGGATAGCCTCAACGTGTGAAGGTATGTCTGATTCGCTCCACTCAATGCCGTATATCTTCAATGCGTTTTCGGTAGATTCTGCCCTACGCATAGCCCTTGCATTGGCTGAGGCTGTTTCACCGCCATAGATGTAAACATAAGTGGGTTCTGCTACGTTGTAGGGGAACGAGGCTTTCATCTTTCCTTCAAGTTCCATAGTGACTGGCTGATTATTGCCAATCTTCACTTTGAGGGTCATGCTGCCAACCGTCTCAGCATTCACCTTGACAGTTCCACTACCTGCTTGCACCATGAAGATGATACCTGTGTAGTTGTTCTTCAAGTCCTCACCAAACAAGTCCATTCCAACCACCTCATTCATCTGTTCATCGGTTGTGGGCTTTCTCAGAATGATGCACCCTTCAGCGGAACTATATTCACCGTTTTCATCACTGATGTTGTAATAGATATTACCAATTACATTGCCGTTAAGGTCTGTTCCGTCATTGATTCCCCCATTACCATAGTCGGTGTTATCACCCTCATTTATTGGTTCTAACCCATCATTATTGTCTTCACCTCCAACTTCAATAATATTCTTAAACTCTTTCCAACCTTCGGTAGATTGGTATTGACTCTTCGTATTTGCAGGAACAATAAGTGTGGCTTTGGGGTAAACATAAACTTCAAATGCACTTGTTACAAAAGCAGAAGGATTATCAATGTTTGACTTAATCGTGTTTATATTTAGGCATCCACTAAAAGCCAAATCATCAATAAATGAAATATTCTCTCCCAATATAACACTGCTCAAATTCTCGCACCAATAAAATGTTCTTGGAAGTATTGTCGTTATTTTTTTACCCAACTCTATACTTGTTATTCCGCTAAAACCAAACATTTGCCCCATGTTCTCGACCTTTTTTGTCTCAAAATCAATATATAAATTTGAAAGACTTGTAGTGCCATGGAACATACCTGACATGTTTGTAACATTGCTTGTGTCGAAATTGCTAACATCAATATTTGCAAGACTGCTACACCCTGAGAAGATAAAACTCATCGTAGTAACATTACTTGTATTGAAGCTACTAACGTTGAGGCTTATAAGATTCTTACAACCAGAAAACATTTCACACATATTTGTCACTTTGCTTGTATTAAAATTTTTGAGGTTAAGACTGCCAAGACTACTGCAATAACAAAACATTTGGTGCATTCTTGTTACGTTGCTGGTATCGAAGTTGTCGAGATTGAGACTTGTGAGGCTTTTGCAATGACTGAACATAGCTGACATGTCCGTCACATTACGTGTGTCAAATCCACTCAAATCAATGCTTTTTATGTTTTCGCAATATGAGAACATACCACTCATGTTTGCAACATTACTTGTGGTAAAACTGCTAACATTAAGGCTTGTGAGGTTGCTACACCCATAGAACATGTTAACCATGTCTGTGACGTTTTCTGTATTAAAATTGTCGAGATTGAGACTTGTGAGGCTTTTGCAATCATGGAACATAGCTGACATGTCCGTCACATTACGTGTGTCAAATCCACTCAAATCAATGCTTTTTATGTTTTTGCAATATGAGAACATACCACTCATGTTTGCAACATTACTTGTGGTAAAACTGCTAACATTAAGGCTTGTGAGGCTGCTACACCAACCGAACATCATGTACATGTCTGTAACTTTGCTTGTGTTGAAGTTGCTTACATCAAGATTTGTGAGGTTGCTGCATCCATTGAACATAGACCACATGCTTGTGACATTGCTCGTGTTAAAGTTGCTAACATCGATGTTGATAAGGTTTTTACAACCATAGAACATCCTCGCCATATTTGTAACATTGCTCGTTTCGAAGTTACTAACGTCAAGATTTGTTAGGCTTGTGCAATTCCAAAACATACCATCCATGCTGATTACTTCACTTGTGTTTAGGTAGTGGAGTCCTTCGATTGTTTTTAATTGTGAGCAATTGTAGAACAAATATTCCAAGTATGTAGGTCGAAATTCTGAAACTGACGTATCAAATATAACATTTGTAAACTTTTTAACATTTTCTGTAAAAGCCCACTCTGGCGCATTAGAATAGAATCCAAACGTCTCTCCTTCTCTACTATCTCTCAAATCATCGTAGTATATAGTGAGAGTACCATCAACAAGCACACCGTATGCTTCTTGTGCATAGGTAATGCAGGGTGTTAATAAAAACACTAAAAGGGATAAAAGGGTATTTTTAAACTGCGAGGGTGCAAGAATCTTCTTGCCCTTTGTCTTGAATGAATTGTACTGAGCCATAGGCGTAAAACTTCTGCACCTTCGGCTCAGTGAGTGCGGTTAATATATGATATGGTTGGCATATATAAAAAGTGGAGCCTCCATCTGCCTTATCCTCAGCGTAGGGCTTGGACTCCCTTGTTAAACAGATAAGGAGAATGAACATGCCCCACTTGGATGTATTTCGTGCAATACGGAATACAAGCCAAGAGAGCGTTCTTCCCATTATTCTGATTTAACAATAGCCCTACGGCTACTCTTGTGAAGTGTCCAAGTTCACGCTGTCAGAATAAGCGAAAATGCGCTTTCTCAATATGTCACAGCCCTTTTCAGAACTGCGCTACAAAGTTACGCATTATTTAGGGAAAAACGCTCAAAGTAGTGACAATTTTACAAAATTTTGGCGAAAACCAGCCGTTTTGTCATAGTTCAAACTCTGTTTTCAGTCTTTGTACGGTAGCAACACTGACGTTACAGAGTTTGGCGGTCACACGGATGGAGTAGTCTTTTCGTAAGTAGGTCAGCACTTCTTTGTACTGCTTTTCCTTTTGCTCATGTGTTTTGACGCTGCCTTTCTTACGTCCTAACTGCCCTCCATTCTCCACATACTGCTTTCGTCCGCTGTTGAGGCGAAAACTGATGCTGTCACGTTCCAACTGGGCACATGTTGAGAGAGTGGCAATCATAATCGGTGCAAAGAGTGTCGGCTCACCCTTTTCATCGAGTAGGGTCAACTGTTCCTTCTGCATGAACAAGTTAATCTTGTTATCGACCAACTCTTTCACCGTTGCAAGCACCTCGAAAGCATTACGACCTACACGGCTCAACTCACTGACGAGCAAGGTGTCAACATGTTCACGCTTGCAGTAGTCGATAGCCTCAACAAGTGTAGGTTTCTGTTTGCTTGCACCGCTAACGTGTTCCTCATACACCTTCACTACTTCAAACTGTGCGTAGTCTGCGTATGCTTTGAGGTCTGCCACTTGTCTTGATGTGTCTTGGCGGTTCTGTTGGTAGCCGCTTGAACTTGTGCGAGAGTAGATGACTGCTGTTTTCATATTATTCTTTGATAAATCTGTGAACACGTTTCGTATTACTTTTTGAACTTGTTGAGAGATATATTTGAGTTTTTTGAGTACACCCCATTTTTTGAGTACATTGGAGGTGGAGGGTGTTACCCCTCCTTGACCTCAAAACACCTTAACGATGCTCTCCCATCTGAGTGACCGCCACCCACCTTTTTCGATGTCGAAGTAGGCTGTTGTCTTATACACCTCTCTTGATACACCGTTGCCGTTGATGTGCTTGGCTGACAATGAAGGGTTTGTAGTTCCCCAAGCCTCACGAACTCCTCCGTTCTTCTTGATGAAGATGAATTGAGCCACACCGTTGGCGAGTTTTTCTTTCAACTGTGCAATCATCATGGCCTTGATGATGCCGATTTCCTCACTGTTGGTACGCTGGGCGATAACGGTTGCCCTTACTACTGTGCTGCTGCTGATTGCTAATGCTTGTATCATTGTCGTATGAATTTTGAAGTTTGACATGTTGTTTACTAATCACGGTACAAAGGTACGATATTTATTCAATATATGCAACTTTTTAGCGTTAAACCCAGTTAAAAAGGTTGCATTTATTTGGTATTTGCAATATTTTGACTACCTTTGCACAAAATTCGAGTAAGATGGAGAAAGAAAGAACGGTCATTCACTTGGAGATAAACGGTGAACACCACTACTACGGCTCAGTTGCCAACATGTACGAGTTCTACACGAGCGAGGAACTTGGCATTACTTATGCGAGCCTACGTAACTACGGCTTAACGAGTGAACACCCCTACCAAAACAAGAAGTGTATCATCCGCAAGGGTGTACTTTTGTCTAAGAGTGGTGGCAGAGGCATCCGCAAATCTGAACAAGTTGAGTGAAGATAGAGACGGAAAACCGTTGTTTTTTGCACTGGTTAAGTGCTGAAACGCCCATAAATAAAGGACTTGTGCAACATTGAGGCTGAACAAGTGGCTTTACTTACCGTGTTTGTTTTAGAAGTGGTACTCACTTTCACGTATTTGACAGATGTTGCTCTGTAGGTACTCTTTTTCTTCTTCGGTGAGTGTATCTTGCTTTTGTCTGTACCAACTTGTGAAAGCCAATATCATCTTGATACGTGTTACGCTGCGTTTGGACTGTTCCTTAAACCGCCCCACCATGTCGATGTACTGTTGTCTTACTCCTTCCATATCATTTTGTCTATTTGCTCTCTGATTAGTGAACTGATGTACTCCCTCATGGGCTGACTACCGAGAAATTCATCCATCGTTATATGGGCTTGGCTGTCCTTCCACTGCTGGTACTGCTGATGTCTTTTCTTTGCCGCCTCGCTCTGCTTTCTACGAGCCTCATCACTGTGCTTTCTTCCCCACATTGGGTTGTTTGCTCCTTGCCTTGAAGGTCGCTGTTTGATACTTTTGTTATCTTCCATATATTTATATGAAGTAGAAATGAGTTTACTTCTATTCAATAAATATCATAATAATGGTGAAAAGATTTGCTTTTTACAACTTTTTTTGATATATTTGCTCAAAGGGATAACATTATGAAGAAGAATACACCGAAAATCACCATTGCTTATTTGAAGGACATACCGCTTGAAACCATTTGTGAGCGACATATCTTGTCCTTCAGTGACGGTAAGAGGAAACCGTCTAAGACAATTCTCATGCACAAGTATCAATACTTGCTGCACGTTATCATCACACGTTGCAAGCAGAGTGACGAGGGGCATTGTCACCTCAACGCTCAGTTTTACCGTGACCACATCTTTCACGACCATTGGAACGATATGCTGCTGAACTTGTCATATCTGGGCATAATCAACATTGGCACTTATTCAGTCGGTAAACATTCCACGACCATCACACTGATGAAATGGAACGTTGGCTATATGACCAGTCACAATGTGAAGTTTATCAAATGGGCGAGGGTTGAGGCTGATAGGAGAAAGATGTTTGAACAAGTAGAGGTCACACCGTTCACACGTAAATACATGGAGTCATTGACTTGTTTACGACTGACGAGGAAAGACGATGCACTTGTTTACATTGACGAGACCATTGCCGACAAACAAACTCACAGTTATCAATACCATCGAAGTTGTATTGATGATTTCAAAGAGAGTGATATAAGGATATACAAGATAGACGAGCAAGGCCGCATCTACCATCATCTAACCTCGTTGCCTCGCTCACTGCGTGAGTTCTTCAATATCAAATATGAACTTGACATATCCAATTCTCATCCTTTATTATTAAATCATTATCTTGTTAAATATTATTCTATTCCTTCTAATATAATCAGAGAGGCTAAAGCCCAATATCATTATGATGTGGAAGTTGTCAGCAACATACTGAAACATAACGAGATAGATGTGCCGTTAGACGTGCTGGAGTACATCATCAAGACCCAACGAGGAACGTTCTACGATGATTTCGTGTCCGAGTTTGGTGACATGGAACGTAGCGAGGTAAAGAAGCGAGTGTTCGCCCAAGTGTTCTACAGTCACATCACCGATAGTTACGTTAGTAAGTTCTGCAAGTCGTTCATACGAAAGTACCCTAATGTATGGAAGGTGATACGAGCCATGAAGGTGAGCACAGACGATAAGCTGCCCCATACGATGATGAAAGCCGAAAGTCTGCTGTTCCGTCTGATACTCAAAGAGTGTTGGAGTCGAGGCTACAGAGTGGTTAATCTCCATGATGCGCTTGTAGTCTTTGATGTTGAGGCTAACGAGTGTGTGACTGTTGCCGAGTTGACCACCATCATTGAACAAGTGTACCACCGTTTCGGACTGTTCCCTTCGGTGAAGGTAGAGTTAGGAGCGTGACAAATGGAAGGGTGGCCTCAGCATTTTCCCAAATAGGTCCTCAGGAATTTTCGCCACTGAGACTGTTGATGTGGTGAGTTGCAATTCACAGAGAGCGACATGAGGTTACTCACCTTATTATTATATATGTAGGGGTGGCCGTCTGTTAAATGATGTTGTTTTGCTGGCCGATTTCTTTTTAATTTAAAATAAAATGCCTATTTTTGCATAAGTAATTGATAATGAGTATGAACAAGATGAGAGAATACGACCCCCAAAAACGACCACTGAGAACGGCAAAATCTCTGGAAATGCCGATGTCCGCTGCATTTCGCATAATCGAGTGGGAGTGATGCAATGAAGATGACATTCCATATTGTTGAACTGTTGAAGCGCAAGTCTGGAAACGACTTGCGCTTTATGATACGTCCATAAGAATTTCAGCCTATATTTTGTTGGTTTCGGTTTTTTTTTCTATCTTTGCAGCGGTGATGGAAGAAAATGTGAAATCATATTTGTTGAGTAGGCTTAAAGAGGGCAATCATTTTTGGTCTTACGATTTATCGAAGATGGACAACATCTCCGATGAGGCTTTAATTGAACATGTCCTGCTATATCTTGACATCGACGATATTGACAGGCTTTTCCCTTTGTTCGGCTACAAGAAAGTGAAGCGTGTATGGTTAGACCGTGTTGCTCCACAGGGAGAGATGTTCCGTACTTTTAATATCCTCTATGCATGGTACTATTTTGGTGCTAAGCGCCCTGAGGCATACGTAAAGAGCTTAGAGACACGATACATCAACAAACTTATGGCAGCATGAATAGTGAGCATTCCAAATCACTGGCTCCACATACAGGAAAGGTCTTTGAGGTTATTTCCCGCTTAGAGTGTATCAAGCAGTACACTCTTGTTGGCGGAACGGCACTGTCTTTGCAGATAGCAAAGCGACAGAGTGAGGATTTTGACTTTATGAAATGGCTGGGCACCAAACGTGAAAAGCCTGAGGTGGACTGGCCTGCCATATTGAAGGAGTTTGAATCTGTTGGAAAAGTCAATGGCTGCGAGGTTGGAGGCTTTGACTTTTTTTCCTTGAATTTCGAGAGTGTGAAAGTCTCTTTTTACGCTGCTCCTCGAAAAGCTGTTCCTACGATGGTCCGCATCCCCTTTCTGAACAATCTTTACCTGGCTGACATCGAGTCAATCGGTGTGATGAAAATGGAGACGATGCTTCGGCGTGCCAAGTTCCGTGATTATTATGACATTTATACCATCTTGGAGCAAGGTTATGACATCTGGGAAATGATAGAGGCGGCTCTTGCCCATTCTGAGCATAAGTTGAAAACACGTGGCTTGCTGGCAATGTTGTCCGAGGGTAAACGCTTTGTCAAGGAAAAGGGATTTGAAGAACTTAATCCAGTCTACGATATAACACCTTTGGAAATTCAGGAGTACATCAAGGCAAAGTTATTGGAGAAGAAACAATAATTATTCACCTTTCGCAAGCGGTGCTTGCGAAAGGTGAGTCACTTATCACTTCAGAAGGGTCCGTGCCCCAGGCAGCTGGTCGTTCCCAGTGCCGTGATGGCAGCCGTCAGTATGCTGACAATGAACTGCAGAATCGTTTTCCAGGTCTCTTTCTTCATAATGGTTCCGGTTTATGGTTAATGGTTTAAGGTTAACCTGTGTGGCTTTTTTACGCACTCTGCTCTGCAATCCAGTCCTGCAGCGGAGTGACCTTCTTGCCGTACTTCTTCTTGCTGGGGTCCTGCTCCTCGGGCGTCAGGTCGAACTTCTCCTCCACGCCGTAGGTGGTCAGCGCGCACTGGTCCTTGAAGGAACGCGAGGTGATGTCGTCCTCGGAAGTGCCCTCGGGGCGGAAGCGGATGTGGATGGCCTTGACGTAGGTCGAGGCGTTCCACTTGCCGGCCAGGATGTCGGGCTTCGTGATGCCGTTCTTGGTCGACTCCACGGTGGGGTAGAAGATGCCCAGGCCGTCCAGCTTGATGGGGTTGCCCTCGGCGATGAGGTGCGTCATGCAGCTGACCATCTTGGTCAACACGCCCTCGATGACGTCGCGTCCGTAGATTGAGTTGTGCTCTGCCATGTGCTTGCACAGGCCGCGCAGCGAGATGGTCTCCTTCTC
>JAFPWS010000021.1 GCA_017412705.1 Prevotella sp. | reverse complement strand
GTACTACCCGAAGGCAGTAGAGAAGGAGACCATCTCGCTGCGCGGCCTGTGCAAGCACATGGCAGAGCACAACTCAATCTACGGACGCGACGTCATCGAGGGCGTGTTGACCAAGATGGTCAGCTGCATGACGCACCTCATTGCCGAGGGCAACCCCATCAAGCTGGACGGCCTGGGCATCTTCTACCCCACCGTGGAGTCGACCAAGAACGGCATCACGAAGCCCGACATCCTGGCAGGCAAGTGGAACGCCTCGACCTACGTCAAGGCCATCCACATCCGCTTCCGCCCCGAGGGCACTTCCGAGGACGACATCACCTCGCGCTCCTTCAAGGACCAGTGCGCGCTGACCACCTACGGCGTGGAGGAGAAGTTCGACCTGACGCCCGAGGAGCAGGACCCCAGCAAGAAGAAGTACGGCAAGAAGGTCACTCCGCTGCAGGACTGGATTGCAGAGCAGTCGGCGTAAAGCCCCACAGCCCCCTCCTTCCTCCCCCTGAAGGGGGAGGTTTTGTTGGCGGAACCCTAACACTAAACACCCCCAGCCCCCGTCCGCGAGGACAGGGGCTTTTTCATTGCGAAAGGGGCGTTATCCGCCCTTTTGCGGCCAAACCCGGAAGAATGGCGTTTTCTTAAATAGTTTTTTGGCCGATTGTTTGGGAGTCTCACTTTTTTTGCATATCTTTGCGGAGAATATGTCAAATCTATAACTGAAACCTAAAATGATTAACAACGAACATCTTATTCTGAACGCCAATCCCATTGTGGTGGCACTGCAGAAGCCGTCGGCGGATTTTACCAAGGCCGACATCATTGACTACATCGTAAAGAACGACATCCACATGGTGAACTTCATGTACCCTGGCGGCGACGGAAAGCTGAAGACGCTGAACTTCGTCATCAACGACATGGCGTATCTGGACACCATCCTGACCTGCGGCGAGCGCGTGGACGGCAGCAGCCTCTTCTCGTTCATCCAGGCAGGGTCGAGCGACCTCTATGTGCTGCCACGGTTCCGTACGGCATTCATCGACCCCTTTGCGGAGATTCCGACGCTGTCGCTGCTCTGCTCGTACTTCGACAAGGACGGCAACCCGCTGGAGTCGTCGCCTGAGCACACGCTGCACAAGGCGGCAGTGGCTTTCACGGAGGTGACGGGCATGGAGTTCCAGGCCATGGGCGAGCTGGAATACTACGTCATCAGCGACGACGAGGAGGTGTTCCCCGCCCAGGACCAGAGGGGCTACCACGAGTCGGCCCCCTACGCCAAGGCCAACGAGTTCCGTACAAGGTGCATGCAGTACATAGCGCAGACGGGCGGCCAGATAAAGTACGGCCACTCGGAGGTGGGCAACTTCAGCCTGAACGGCAAGAACTACGAGCAGAACGAGATAGAGTTCCTGCCGGTACCTGTGGAGCAGGCTGCCGACCAGCTGATGCTGGCGAAGTGGATTATCCGCAACCTGGGCTACCAGTTAGGCTACGACGTGACGTTCGCCCCGAAGATTACGACGGGCAAGGCCGGCTCGGGCCTGCACATACACATGAGAATGGTGAAGGACGGCAGGAACCAGATGCTGGAGAACGGTGTGCTGAGCGAGCCTGCACGCAGGATGATTGCGGGCATGATGGACCTGGCACCGTCGATTACGGCCTTCGGCAACAAGAACCCCACGAGCTACTTCCGCCTGGTGCCCCACCAGGAGGCGCCGACCAACGTCTGCTGGGGCGACCGCAACCGCTCGGTGCTGGTGCGCGTGCCGCTGGGGTGGGCTGCCGACGTGGACATGTGCCATGCCGCCAACCCGCTGGAGCCTGAGTCGAACTACGACACGAGCATCAAGCAGACGGTGGAGATGCGCTCGCCCGACGGCAGTGCCGACCTGTACCAGCTGCTGGCAGGGCTGTGTGTGGCCTGTCGCCACGGCTTCGAGATGGACAACGCCTTGGAGGTGGCCGAGAAGACGTATGTGAGCGTGAACATCCACGCTGCCGAGAATGCCGACCGGCTGGCCACGCTGGCGCAGCTGCCTGACTCGTGCGTGGCGTCGGCTGACTGCCTGGACCGCCAGCGCAAGGTGTTCGAGGAGCACGGCGTGTTCTCGCCTGCCATGATAGACGGCATCATAGCACAGCTGCGGGCCTTCGACGACACGACGCTGCGCAAGAATATTGCGGACTATCAAGAGGAGATACAGAAACTGGTGACCCAGTACTTCCACTGCGGCTAATCCTGGAAGTAGACTTTCTTTACGCGGTTGCTCACGCTGGTGAGCACCTCGTAGGGAATGGTGTCGAGGACATCGCTGAGAACGGTGACGGGCAGGTGCTCGCCAAAGATCTCGGCGGTGTCGCCTTCTTTACAGGGGATGCCGGTGACGTCAATCATGGCGACGTCCATGCAGATATTGCCCACGTAGGGTGCCTTCTGGCCGCCCACAAGGCAGTAGCAGGCGCCGCGCCCCAAGTGGCGGTTCAGTCCGTCGGCATAGCCTATGGGGATGGCGGCAATGACGGAGTCGCGTGTAAGGATGCCCTTGCGGCTGTAGCCCACGGTCTCGTCCTTGGGCACACGGCGCAGCTGGAGAATGGTGGTCTTGAGCGTCGAGACGGTGTGCAGCATGCGGTTGTCGCGCGGGTCGACGCCATAGAGTCCAAGGCCCAGCCGGCACATGTCCATCTGTCGCTCGGGGAAGTGCTCGATGGCGGCAGAGTTGTCCATGTGGCGCAGTATCTTATGGCTGAAGGCGGCCTGCAGGCGCTGGCTGGCGACGTCGAACTTCCGGAACTGCAGGGCAGAGAAGCGGTCGAAGTCGTCGCTGTCGGAGCCTACGAAGTGGCTGAAGACGGAGCGTGGGATGATGGCGTTCTGCGACTTCAGGCGGCGTATGACCTCGTCGATGTCGCGCTCCGGGTCGAAGCCCAGACGGTGCATGCCGGTGTCGAGCTTGATATGCACCGGCCAGCCGGTGATGCCCTCCTTCTCTGCCGCACGGATGAGGGCCTCCATGAGCCGGAACGAGTAGACCTCAGGTTCCAGGTCGTAGTCGAACATAGTCTTGAAGGCTGTCATCTCAGGATTCATCACCATGATGTTCTGCGTGATGCCATGACGGCGCAGGGTGACGCCCTCGTCGGCAACAGCGACGGCAAGGTAGTCGACACGGTGGTCTTGCAGCGTCTTGGCCACCTCGACGGCTCCGGCACCGTAGGCGTCGGCCTTGACCATGCAGACGAGCTTGGTCTCGGGCTTGAGGAACGAGCGGTAGTAGTTGAGGTTGTCGACGACGGCGTTGAGGTTGACCTCGAGGATGGTCTCGTGGACCTTCTGCTCCAGGCGCTCGCTGATGCGGTCGAAGCCAAAGGCGCGGGCACCCTTGATGAGCACCACCTCGTCGTGAAGCTGACGGAAGGAGTCGCTGTGGAGGAAGGCGTCGGTAGAGGCGTGGAAGACGGAGGTGGGCACACGGAAGACGTCGTGCCACGCCTGGATGCGGGGGCCGATGCCGATGAGCTTGGTGACGCCACGCTTGAGGCAGAGGTCGTTGACCTCGCGATAGAGGGTCTCGTCGCTCATGCCGCTCTGGTAGATGTCGCTGAGGATGAGCGTCTGGCTGACTGCCGCGGGCTCTCGGGTGTCAGCACTGCTGGCACGACGGTTCATGAAGTCGAGGGCGATGTCGAGCGAGTTGATGTCCGAGTTGTAGGAGTCGTTGATGAGCGTACACCCATGGCGCCCTTCCTTGACCTCCAGACGCATGGCGACAGGTTCGAGGTGTGCCATGCGCTCACGCAGCTGTTCAGGGGTGACACCCAGATAGAGGGCTGTGGCGGCCACTGCCAGCGAGCACTGGATGGAGGCCTCGTCGTAGAAGGGCAGCTGGTAGGTGGGCAGCAGCTCGTCGCGTCGCCACCCTATCTTCCGACCCTTGAAGCCTGAGCGACGGATGCAGCGACTGACGAGGTCGTCGTCGGCATTGTAGATGAGCACCTTGGCGTCGCGGAACAGCTGGAGCTTCTCCATGCACTTCTCCTCCAGGCTGCGGAAGTTCTCCTGATGGGGCGCTCCGATGGATGTCAGCACGCCGATGGTGGGCTGGATGATGTCGTGCAGGGCCTCCATCTCGCCCAGCTGGCTGATGCCTGCCTCGAAGAGGGCGACCTCGGTCTGGTCGTTGAGCAGCCACACACTCAGCGGCACGCCAATCTGCGAGTTGTAGCTCTTGGGCGAGCGTGTGACAACCTTATCGGGCGAAAGCACCTGGTAGAGCCACTCCTTGACCATGGTCTTGCCGTTGGAGCCTGTGATGCCAACAACGGGGATGTCGAACTCGTCGCGATGGCGCTCTGCCAGTCGCTGCAGGGCCTCCTGGGGTGAGGGTACGACGAGGAAGTTGGCGTCCGGGCATTGGGCGGTAAGACTCTGGACCTTGCCGTTTTCGACCACGAAGTTGCGGACACCGCGACGATAGAGGTCGCTGATGTAGCGATGGCCGTCGTTACGGGGAGTCTTCAGTGCGAAGAACAGGGTCTCCTCTGGGAAACAAAGTGAGCGGCTGTCGGTGAGCAGCCATCCTATCTGTGCGTCGGCAGTGCCGATGCGTCGGGCGCCGATGAGCGTCGTAATCTTCTCGATGGTGTAGTTCATAATGCGAAGGTAGTGTATTTTTTCCGTAATTCGGCCATTTTTAACATAGTTTTATCCATGAGTGCCTTGTACTGCTCGTCGGCAGGATTGAAGGGCTTGTGTGCCAGCGCCTGCTTCAGGGGACGCCACTCGTCGAGGTAGCCCTTGGCCTCTGGCGAGAAGCAGGTGTCTACCAGCCGCTCCCAGATGTAGTCGACGGCCTGCGGCGAGGGGTGCAGCATGTCGGGGGCGTAGAAGCGGTAGTCGCGCAACTCGTCCATCATGATTTCGTAAGCAGGAAAGTAGTAGAGCTTGGAATCAGCGGTCAGGAGTTTTCGGACGGCGAGGAGGAGGGTAGCCTTGGAGAGCTGGCTCTCGTGATAGCCGTACTTACGGTAGCGTATAGGGCTGACGGTGAGCACGATGCGCACCTCGGGACTGCGCTGGCGCAACAGGCTGACGGCCTGCAGCAGGTAGTTGGCACACTGGTCGACGGTAAGCTCCTCTTCCTGAAAGAGGGCAGCAGGACGCTTCTGGCAGTTGTCTACTATCCGACCCGTCTCCTTGAGGCGATAGACGTGGTTGGTGCCCAGCGTGAGGAAGGCTGTTCGCGGCGTGGCCTCGCAGCGCTCTATGGTGTGCAGCACTGAGGCTGGGTTATACATGGTGCCGTAGGGGTTGACGGTGACTGGAAAACCCTCGTCGCGAAAGCGCTGCCCTATGGAGTCGGCAAAGCAGGAGCCCACAAAGAGCAGCTCCTCGCAGGGCTGAATCGCAAAGCCCGGTTTCGATATGCCGACTATAGTCCTAAACTCCATTATCAGTTCACAATTCTCTTGCACCTTGCACCTTGCACCTTGCCCCTTTTCTTCAGCTTCTGCTGACCTGCAGGCCACTCTTCGAGAGCGTCATGTCGACAAAGCGGGCATTGGCGTTCGGCTGGGCAGCATTGATAATCTGCTTGATGCGTGCTGCTGCCTCAGGGTCTTTGGCCACCATATAGAGGTAGCCGCCACCACCGGCACCGGGCAGCTTATAGCCCAGGCAGAGGTCGTCGACGAGGTCGGTGATGCGACGCACGCTGTCAGGATTGGTGCCGCTGTCGATGAGCTGGTTCTGCTGCCACGTCTTGCGGATGAGCAGGCCCATCTCCCGGAAGTCCTGACGCTGGATGGCCTCGTACATATCCATGGCGTGGGCCTTCATCTCGCGCAGCTGACGGAGTTCTCCCTGATGGTTGAGGAACATGCGACGCACGATCTCGGCCAGTATCTTCTTGGCTGTACGAGTGACGCCGGTATAATACAGAAGGTGACACTGGGCATATTCAGGTTGCGTGTAGACGGCATCGGGCAGCCAGCGTACCAAGGGGTTCTGGTCGAAGCCACGAGGTGTCTCCAGTAGCTTGACGCCACCCAAGACACCACCAAACTGGTCTTGCCAGCCACCACCGGTGGTGAGCAGTTGTTCGAGGATGAGCGTACGACGGCCTATCTCGTTCTTATCCCATGCCAGCGAGCAGAAGTCGTTGACAGCTCCTAAGACGGTAGATGCCAAGATGCTGCTGGTGCCAAGGCCACTGCCTGCGGGAATGGCCGACAGCAGCGTCAGCTCAATGCCGCTGCCGAAGCTCTCTAACTGGGCGCGCAGCGTAGGATGGGTCTGCTGCGAGAAGGCAGGCAGGAAGCCTGCCAGCGCCAAGGCAGCCTTGGGGATGGAGAAGGGCGAGCCTACCTTGTTGAAGGCTGCCAGCTGGTCGTAGGTCTCTATGACCTCCATGGCTCCCAAGTCGATGCTACGCAGCACGATATGGGGTTCACGACAGGGCTTGACATAGGTCTGCAGGGGTGGCTGCCCATTCAGCTCGATGGCAATGTTGACCACTGCCCCACCCTCCATCAGACAGTAGGGAGGGGTGTCTGTCCATCCGCCAGCGAGGTCGATGCGCACGGGTGAGCGTCCCCACACAATCTGGTCGGGGAAGACCGACAGGCGCGGGTTCTGCTTCTCTGCCAACACGCTCTCTGTCAGTCCCTCGCGCAACAGGGCAAAGGCATGGTCGCTCTGTCCTCGGAACATGGCATCGTGGATGCGCGTCATGAGGGGTGCCGTCTCTGCTATCGGGGCAGGCATGGGCAGCTGCAGGTCGCTGAACTCGCGGGCAGCCTCGTCGAGGTCGAGCTGGTAGAAGACGCTGTGCTGCCAGTTGCGTGCCATGGCAGGCCAGTTCTGGGCGCGGAACTGACGACGCTGGGCAAAGAGCCTGCGCAGGTTGGCGACGTTGGAGATATCCTCGGCAGAGAGGTGGTCGACAGCCCTGCGCTCTATGTCGGAGAGGTCGTTCAGGCCTGCGAGTGTCTCAAGGACAGGGAACTGCTTCTTCTGCTGCTCGCTGCCTGCGAACTTGTCGCCTATGTGATACTGGCGCACGCAGTAGCGTGTGTCGCCAATGGGAATGATGTCGAGGCACTGACCAGGCTCGAGAGTGACGGTCCAGTCGTTCTCCGGCACACCTGTCACGATGTTGTCGTGTGTCAGCGTCCAGTGCGGACCGATGCAGCTGTTCTCTATCCACACGTTGGTGTTCTGCCCGGTAAACTGATAGTGCGTCAGCGCATTCTGCGTGAAGATGCTGGGATGGGGCTTGCGGTCGTGGTGCATGATGTCGCGCTGGTCGTTGACGATGTTCTGGATGGCTACCGTCGAGGAAATCATCTCGCCAGAGGTGCCGAAATGGTAGAACTCGCCACCCTGTAGGGGTACGATGGCCACTGACAGCTCACGCAGCTCAGCATCGTCGATGGTGGGATGGGTGCCCAAGGTACAGCCGAACTCGGAGTAGAGGTCGTATTCTTTAATGGGGAACTCAGCAGGCCCGGAGTTCTCGGAGCGTTTCATCAGCAGCTGGACAGCGCGGTCGCTGAGCAGCCAGATGCCAATATCGGTCAGGTAGAAATGGTCTTTCAGCAGTTCCGTCAGGCGCTCAGTATTAGGCTTCTGCAGCATCATCTTCAGCACGTTAGGGGTACGACGGTCACTGACAAAAACACCGTGGTCCTTGGCAATAGAGGCGTCGAGCCACAAGCCATAGCACACCACATCGGCATCGGGGATAGTGCCAATGCGCTCTGCTGCGCGGATATACACATCGCCACTGACTATCATGGTGGTCAGTCGCTGCGGGGCCTGCGCCATCATACGCTCGTAGAGGGGCAGCTGCAGGTCGAGCAGGGTCTGTGAGAGGCGCTGTCCACGTTCCCAACGGAAGACAGGAATGGGGGTGAGTATTTTCCCACTAGGGGCATAGGAGGGCAGGCGCCGGCTCTGTCCGCCAGCATGCAGGATGAGACGTTTCTCCTGAGCAAGCCACCCGGAGAAGTCCTTCTCAGTCTTCGCTGTCTCCCTATCGCTGTTATAAGCCTGCCGGAGCAGCCAGGTGGTGCCCCCACCCGAACCCAGCTTATGACCTATAGGGTCGTTGGTACAAAAGAACTCGTCGCGTGAAAAGCCTGTCACGTCGTGAAAGCACTCCACCAGGTTGGGAGGCAATGATAGCAACTTCTTCATAGCCGGCAGCATTTAGGATTGTTGGACTGTCTCCTCCTTGGGCTTGCGCACCATGCGCCAGACAAGCAGGAGGACGACAAGTAGCAGGAGGGCATAGGCCATATAGGCTACCGTCTCCGTACGGTCGATGGTCTCAGGGAAGAAACTCAACACCACCTCGTGCTTGCCAGGCTTCACCTGTAGAGCGCGCAGCACGTAGTCGACACGTCCTAACTCCTGTTCGACGCCATCGACTGTGGCCTTCCATCCAGGATAGTATATCTCAGAGAACACCACGACGCCACCCTTGCCCGAGTTGACCTCGTAGGTCAGCTGGTTAGGCTCGTAGGCCTTGATGCTGACCATACTCAGTGTGTCCTGATCGACAGCATCGCCCAGAATGTCGCGGAACCTCTTGTCGCTGACAGCCTCATGACGCAGAGGCAGGGTACCAGTCATGTCGAGTTCCTGATTGGCATTGTCCACATAGTTCACCTTGTCGACGAACCACGCATTGCCGTAGGTATAGGGATTCTCTACGGGAACCGTCTGTCCACCCTGTAGCGGAAGGATGAAATACTTGGTATTGAGCATGTTGAGTACAGGGCAGATGGAGTCGCCATTGACTTGCGTCATGTCGCCACCAGCCTCAGCAACAGCCTTGAAAAGGCGCTGCATCTCTGGCTCTATATGGGCGTCGATGAGCTCTTGGTAGCGACGTAGCTTGGCAGCATGGTAGCCACCGATGCTCTTCACGTAGAATGAGGTCTCGTTCTCGTTAAATGTCGATGTAGCGAGGTTGAGTACACGATAGTCGAGTGACTTGTCTTGCAGGATGTGGTCGATGGATGCCGACTTCTGGATAGGCTCGTCGAGTACGGTGGCAGAGACGAACATGCCATCGTTCAGGTAGCGCTTGTTGACCTGCCACATATCTAACAGGCAGAGCAGGGTCAGACAGACGACAGTACGCCAGGCATTAACTTTACGATACTTGTACTCCAGCAGCAACAAGGTGCCGATGGCGATAATCCAGAACGAGCGCCAGCAGTCGTAAGTAAAGATGGCGACACGCATCTCCGTCAGGTTCTGCACCAGCGGTGTCAGCTGGTCAGCGGGAATCTGGCTCATGGCCTGCATCTCGCTGGAACTGATGTAGCTGGGGAAGAAGAACTTGGGCATCAGGGCAAAGAGCAGGGCAAGGCCACCTGTCAGCGCAAAGGAAATAATCAAGGGCTTTAGGCCTTTGGCGCTTGACTCTTGGCAAATCTCAATCCACCGTTTCAGGGCCAGCAAGGCCAGCAAGGGGATGGTGAACTCTGCAATGACCAGGATGGAGGCTACCGTTCTGAACTTGGCATACATGGGTATATAGTCGATGAAGAAGTCGGTAAAGGGCATGAAGTTACGTCCCCACGACAATAGGATAGACAGGATGGTGACAGCCAGCAGGGCCCACTTCATAGGACCTTGCACGATGAACAGTCCCAGCACAAAGAGCATCAGCACGAAGGCGCCCACATAGACTGGTCCCATCGTCATAGGTTGCTCGCCCCAGTACTGGCCAATCTGCTGGTAGATGCCCTCATACTCCGGGGCGGCATGCTTCATGGCCGTCTTGCTTTGTGCCATAGGTACCGAGGCGCCGCCCTTGGTATTGGGCACCAAGAGGGTCCACGTCTCGTCGATACCATAGCTCCACTGCGTGATATAGTCGCGATCCAAGCCACTCGACGTCTGGTTGGCAGCATTCTGTTTCACCAGCTCGCTCTTGCTACGCATAGACTCCTGACCGTAGAGCCAGGTATGATACAGGTTGGAGAGGTTCAGACAGATGCCGATGGCAGCACCGGCGATGCATACCGCTGTGGCTTTCAGCAGGTGCTGATAGTTCTTCTGACGGATGCCTTCGATGAGGAAGGCGATGACCATGGCCGCGATGATGAAGAGGTAATAGTACGTCATCTGCACATGGTTGGCCAACACCTCCAGAGCTGAGAAAAGTGCTGTCGCCACCAGTCCCCACAGGTACTTGCCACGATAGGCCAACACTACGCCTGCTATCATAGGCGGCAGGTAAGCCAGGGCCATGACTTTCCAATAGTGACCTGCGGCAATGATGATGAAGAAATAGCTGGAGAAGGCCCATACGACGGCACCCAGCATGGCCAGATACCAGCGGAAGTCGAAAGCACGCAACAGAATATAGAAGCCCAGCAGGTAGGCAAAGACGTACCATACGATGTCAGGTAGCCACAGATGATAGGCGTTGCCCACCTGTTTCAACACCGTCGTGCTGTTATACGAGGGAGCCATCTGATAGGTAGGCATTCCTCCGAACAAGGCATTGGTCCAGCGTGTCTGCTCGCCTGTACGCTCCATATACTCCTTCATCTCCTGACCTGCACCCCTGCCTGCCGAGGAGTCGTGGCGATAAAGGATACGTCCTTCGATGTCGGCAGGGAAGAAATAAACAAACGAGATTACTGCAAATAATACTACTGCCAGCACATCTGGCAGCCATGCTTTCAGACTCTTCATAACAAAATATCTTAGTTTTTGGGTGCAAATATACGAATAAAATTCGTAACTTTGCAGCATTAAACGAGAAAACAACATGAAAATAGGAATTATCGTAGCCATGGACAAGGAGCTGCACCAGCTGCAGAACCTTTTCTCAGGCGACCATGTGAGAGTTGAGAAGTGTGGCATTGGCAAGGTGAATGCAGCCTTGGGTGCCCAGCGTATGATAAACGATTTCCATCCTGACGTCATCATCAACAGCGGCTGTGCAGGAGGCAATGGCGACGACGTCCAGATACAGGACGTCATAGTGGGTGCCGAAGTGACCTACCACGACGTCTATTGCGGCACAGCCATCGACAACACCACCGTCTACGGACAGGTGCAAGGGCTGCCGGTCCGCTATCAGGCAGACCCGATGTTGCTTGACATTGCCATGCGAGGGTCTCTGGCTGACAGCCAATTGCCAAATGCCAAGAGTCAAAAGCCAAGAATCCACTCCGGGCTTATCGTCACTGGCGACTGGTTTGTTGACACTCGCGAGAAGATGCGCAGCATCATAGAGATTTTTCCTGAGGCCAAGGCAGTAGACATGGAGTCGTGCGCCATTGCCCAGACATGCTACCTGAACAAGGTGCCTTTCATCTCGTTCCGCGTCATCAGCGACATTCCGCTACGCGACACCGATGCCTCGCAGTATCACAACTTCTGGGACAGCATCGCCGAGAACTCATTCCAGATTACCAAGAACTTCGTTGAGAGCCTCTGAACAACAGCCCTAAACTAATAGAAGACAATGGAAGTTATACAAAGTTTCACCATCGACCACACGCAACTGAAGCCAGGCATCTACGTATCGCGAGAGGACAAAGGCTTCACCACCTTCGACCTGCGCATCACCGAGCCTAACAAGGAACCTGCCGTAGCCCCAGGTGCCATGCATAGTATGGAACATCTGATGGCTACGTGGTTTCGCAACAGCGAGGTGAAGGAAGATGTGGTATATGTGGGTCCTATGGGATGTCTGACAGGCATGTATATCATCATGACAGGAACATACACGGTAGAGGATATGCGACGACTGACGATGGAGTGTCTCCGTTGGATTCTCACGCAGACAGAGGTGCCTGCCACGCAGCCTGAGTCATGTGGCAACTACCTGCTGCACGACCTGCCGATGTGCAAATGGGAGAGTGCCCGCTATCTGGAAAGGCTCGAGCATGATTTCCACAGCGAATACACCAAGTTACAGATTACGCTTGACGATGGAAAGGTCTTCGCTGACGCATGAACAATCGAAAAAGGCATTCCCCCTGATGAGAATGCCTTTATTTATTGTTATACCTTATTAGCCTTTTTACGCTGGTCGTGGTCAAGGATAATCTTGCGCATACGCATCGAGACAGGCGTGACCTCCACTAATTCGTCTTCCTTGATATACTCCAGACACTCCTCCAGCGACATGACGACCTTCGGAATGATACGCGCCTTGTCGTCAGTACCCGAAGCACGAACGTTGGTCAGCTGCTTGGCCTTGCAAACGTTGATGACAAGGTCATTGTCGTGAACATGCTCGCCAACCACCTGACCCATATAGACATCCTCGCCTGGGTCGATGAAGAACTTACCACGGTCCTGCAGCTTGTCGATGGCATAGGCAAAGGCATTGCCTGTTTCCAGCGCTATCATGGAACCATTGACGCGACGTTCAATCTCACCCTTATAAGGCTGGTACTCTTTGAAGCGGTGGGCCATGATGGCCTCGCCCTGGCTGGCTGTCAACACATTAGTACGCAGTCCGATGATGCCTCGCGAGGGGATGTCGAACTCGATGTTCGTACGCTCGCCCTGACTCTCCATAGACGTCATCTCGCCCTTACGACGCGTCACCATATCTATCATCTTCGAGGCAAACTCCTCGGGAACGTTGATAGTCAGCTCCTCGATAGGCTCGCAACGCTGTCCGTCAATCTCCTTGTAGATGACCTGTGGCTGACCGACCTGCAGTTCATAGCCCTCGCGGCGCATGGTCTCGATGAGCACACTCAGGTGCAGCACACCACGGCCAGAGACTATCCACTTGTCGGTAGAGTCCTCAAAAGGCTCCACACGCAGGGCGAGGTTCTTCTCCAGCTCCTTCTCCAGACGGTCGTTGATGTGGCGCGAGGTGACATACTTACCCTCCTTGCCAAAGAAAGGCGAGTCGTTGATGGTAAACAGCATCGACATGGTAGGCTCGTCAATAGCAATGGGAGGCAGAGGCTCGGGATGCTCGATGTCGCAGATGGTATCGCCAATCTCGAACTTCTCCAGGCCAATGACTGCACAGATGTCGCCACAGTCTACCTGGTTGGTACGCACATGACCCATGCCGTCGAAGGTGTGAAGCTCCTTTATCTTAGTCTTCTCCAAAGAACCGTCGCGATGGGCAATGGTCACCTGCATGCCGTCCTTCAGCTGACCACGATGCACACGCCCCACAGCAATACGGCCTGTATAGCTGGAGTAGTCGAGCGACGTAATCAGCATCTGGGGGGTGCCTTCAATCTGCTTGGGGGCAGGAATCACCTCTATAATCTTATCTAATAAATAGGTAATGTCGTTTGTAGGCTTCGAGTAGTCTTCGCCCATCCAGCCATTCTTGGCCGAGCCATACACTACAGGGAAGTCCAGCTGGTCTTCAGTAGCGTTCAGCGAGAACATCAGGTCGAACACCATCTCGTAGACCTCCTCAGGGCGACAGTTGGGCTTGTCTACCTTGTTGACCACCACGATGGGCTTCAAACCAATCTGCAAGGCCTTCTGCAGCACGAAGCGCGTCTGAGGCATAGGGCCCTCGAAGGCGTCGACCAACAGCAGACAACCGTCAGCCATGTTAAGCACACGCTCCACCTCGCCACCAAAGTCAGAGTGGCCTGGAGTGTCAATGATGTTAATCTTTACTCCTTTCCAATTGATACTGACATTCTTAGAAAGAATCGTGATGCCTCGTTCGCGCTCCAGGTCGTTAGCGTCCAACACCTGACTCGACAGGTTCTGTCCCTCACGGAACAGATTACCGGCCAGCATCATCTTGTCCACGAGCGTCGTCTTGCCGTGGTCTACATGCGCAATAATTGCAATGTTTCTGATATCCTGCATAAGTATTTTACGTAAAATCGGGTGCAAAATTACAACTTTTTTTCGAAAAACTTTGGTATTTAACGAATTATTTGTACCTTTGCAGCCGCATTTGACGATGTACCCCACGGATGATGACTGTGGCAGGCGTCCGAAAGATGTATATATTAACAATTTAATTCATCAAACATTATGTATTTAGATTCAGTAAAGAAGACTGAGATTTTCGGCCAGTATGGTAAGGATGCCAAAGACACTGGTTCAGTAGAGAGCCAGGTTGCTCTTTTCACCTATCGTATCGCTCACCTGACCGAGCACCTGAAGAAAAACCACAAGGACTTCGGTACCGCCCGCGCTCTGACCAAGATGGTAGGTCGCCGTCGTAAGCTCCTGAAGTATCTCTACAACAAGGACATCAATCGCTATCGTGCACTGATTAAGGCTCTCGGCCTGCGTAAGTAATCAGATAGAGAACAAAACGAGAAAAGCCTCACCGCATTGGTGAGGCTTTCTTTATGGATATGTCATCAGAAGGCTATTCCAAGGTGATGTTGATGTTCTCCTTGGTGATGTTCTCTGAATTGTTGAAGACAGCGTCCTTCTTAGCCTTGATGACAATGTTCTTGAGGTTGATGTTCTGGATGGGCATCTCAGGCAGGCCGTTGAACTCCATGGCCCGTCCGGCGCCGTTGCAGACAACATCCTGAATGTCGATGTTGCGGAAGATGGGAGTCTCCTCGGTAACAGGAACCTTGGTGCTGGTATCGGGGTTGTCGCCATCGGCCAGCATCTCAGCCACAGACTTGCCACCATAATACATATTAAAGGTAATGGCATCGGTCTTGATATCCGTCATTGAGACGTTATGGATGAAGATGTTCTCAACGATGCCTCCACGTCCGCGAGTCGACTTGAAGCGCAGACCTACATCGGTACCCAGGAACTGGCAGTCCTTGACGAGGATATTCCTGACACCGGCACTCATCTCGGAACCAACGACGAAGCCACCATGTCCTGCAAAGACGGTGCAACCGTCGACGACGACATTCTCGCAAGGGATGCCACGACGACGTCCGTCAGCGTCCTTACCACTCTTGATGCAGATGCCGTCGTCGCCAGCATCGAACTTAGAGTTGACGATAAGGGCATTCTTGCACGACTCCAGGTCGAGGGCATCGCCATTCTGAGCATAGGCAGGATTGCGGGCCAGCACATCGTCGAGGATGATATTCTCGCACATCAGCGGATGGATGTTCCATGCAGGCGAGTTCTGGAAGATAACCCCTTGGAGCAGCACGTTCTTGCATTTGACGAGGCTGATCATGACAGGACGCAGGAAACGCTTGACTGCATTCCACTCTTCGTCTGTCGTAGCCTTGGGCACGTTCATGTTGGCATTCTTCTCGGCATTGGCATAGCCCTGAGAGGGCACCCAATAGTCGCCGCGAACACTCACGCCACCAGGACGGGAAACAACCTCTTTCCACTGCGAGGAAGTCATCTTGCTGCGCTTGACCGGGCGCCAGTACTGTCCATTGCCATCGATGACACCACGACCTGTAACAGCAATGTTCTCGCAACCAACGGCAGACAGCGGCGACTGGCAACGACGGGTGTCGAGACCCTCGAAGGAAGTGCTGATGAGGGGATAGAGCGACTCGTCGGCAGCAAAGAGAATGATGGCACCTACCTCCAGATGAAGGTCGATGTTCGACTTGAGCGTGATAGGACCTGTATGCCACACTCCGGCAGGCACCACCAGACGTCCACCACCCTGCTGTGAAAGGGCATCGATGGCCTTGGCGAATGCCTCTGTGTTGAGAGCGATACCATCGCCAATAGCTCCGAAATCACGAAGGTTAACCTGACGGTCGGGGAACTTAGGCGCCCTGACCTCAGGCATCTTGAAAGGCAGATTCTGGGTGAAGCGCTTGTAGGGATTCTCACAATTGGCACATGCCTTGCCATTGTCGCAAGTGTGCTTCTGGGCCGAGGCGCTCAGCGTGACGCCTAACAGCAGGAGACAGAATAGCTTTTTCATATTATCGTTGTTTTAAGAAATTAGTATATACTGTTTATTGTTTGACGGTTTCTATCTTTAGGTCGTCCTTGATCTCACGCAGCGGAGTAATGACGAAGTCGCGCTGTTGCATGAGCGGATGGGGTATCTTCAGGTCTGGCTCGTCGATGGTAAGGTCGTCATAGAGCAGGATGTCGATGTCGATAGGACGGTCTGTGTAGCGGGCTTGGCCCTTGTCAGTTAGCCTTTGGCTTATGCTTTTCTGCCTGCGCCCCATATCGCGCTCTATTTGTTGCGTCAACTCCAGCACCTCGCGTGGTGCCTTGCCGGTCTGGCAGAGGATGACGGCATTCAGGAACCTGTTGTCCGACTGGAATCCCCAAGGCTCTGTCTCCAAAAAAGAAGACTGGCGAGTGACCTCTCCCACCCTTTCGCCTATCAGCCGGATGGCCTGACGGAGGTTAGCCTGACGATTACCGAGGTTGCTTCCCAAGCCCAGGTAGACCTGGTGCACACCCTCCGGCGTTCGTTTCTCGTTCCCCGGGTCAGTCATCCAGAATCAACATGGCGTCGCCGTAGCAACCGAAGTTATATTCATGGTCGATGGCCTTCTGATAGGCTTCCATGATGAGGTCGTAGCCACCAAAGGCAGCAGTGGCCATCAGCATGGTCGACTCTGAATGATAGAAGTTAGCCACCATACGGTCAGCCAGGCCAAACTCATAGGGTGGGAAGATGAAGCGGTTGGTCCATCCCTCGTACTCCTTCAGCAGGCCATCGGTACCGACTGCAGACTCTGTGGCTCGCATGGTGCTGACGCCTACTGCGCAGATGTGGTGGCCACTCTCCTTGGCAGCATTGACGACACGACAGGCGTCGTCGTGGATGACAATCTGCTCTGAGCTCATCTTGTGCTTCGTAAGGTCTTCCACCTCGATGGAGTCGAAGGCTCCCAAACCACAATGTACGGTGATGAAGGAGAAGTTGACACCCTTAATCTCCAGACGCTTCAGCAGCTCACGGCTGAAGTGCAGTCCTGAGGCGGGAGCTGTCACGGCACCCTCATTCTTGGCATAGATGGTCTGGAAGTTCTCCATATCGTCAGCTGTAACCTCGCGCTTGTCAATGATGTAGTGAGGCAGGGGGGCAGTACCGAGGGAAAACAGTTCCTCCTTGAACTCGTCGTGCGGGCAGTCGTAGAGGAAGCGCAACGTACGGCCGCGACTGGTCGTATTGTCAATGACCTCTGCCACCATCGGGCCGTCGTCCTCGAAGAAGAGCTTGTTGCCGATGCGAATCTTACGGGCAGGCTCTACCAACACATCCCACAAACGAAGCTCCTCGTTCAGCTCGCGCAGCAGGAACACCTCAATCTTTGCATCGGTCTTCTCCTTGGTGCCAAACAGGCGTGCAGGGAACACCTTGGTGTCGTTGAGCACCATGACGTCACCCTCATCGAAGTAATCGATGATGCTACGGAACTGTATATAGCGGTCTGTGTCGTTACCTTCAGCGTCCTTCTCGAACATGTCGATGGTCTGACTCTTGCGGTGAACCACCATCAGCCGGCACTCGTCACGACGGTAGACCTTCTCTACGGTGCCGTCGTCGTTCTTGAATACTTTGTGAGGTGGCTCTAACGCCAGACGCTCCTCGGGGAGCTTAAATCTGAATTGTGACAGTTTCATCTATGTTATTTACAATTTGTTACTATTTTAATGTTCTTTGTTCTCCTTCTTCTCTATCTCCTGTTGGTCGAGCCACTGCGGAAAGTCGTCGAGCGTGATGCAGTCCTCTATGCGGACATCGCCCACCCTGGTACGGCAGAGAGCCGTCAGATAGGCTCCACTCTCCAAGGCCCGCCCTATGTCGCGAGCCAAGGCCCGTATGTAGGTTCCCTTGCCACAGACCACCCTGATGCTCATCTGCATCGTCTGGGGAGCGAAGGCCGTCAGCTCTATCTCGTCAATGCGCACCGTCTTGGCTTTCAGCTCAACGGTCTCGCCCTTGCGCTTCAGCTTGTAGGCCCTGTCGCCACCTATCTTCACCGCTGAATAGGAGGGTGGCACTTGCTGTATCTCACCCACGAAGCCGGCCAGCACACGCTGAATCAGGTCGGTGGTGATATGCGCCGTCGCGTAGGTGGCATTCACCTCGTGCTCCATGTCATAGCTGGGGGTGGTAGCTCCCAGCTGCAAGGTGGCGGTGTACTCCTTGGTGTCCAGCTGCAGGCGCTCTATTTCCTTGGTTTTCTTGCCTGTGCAAAGAATCAGCACACCTGTGGCCAGAGGGTCCAGCGTACCCGCATGGCCTATCTTCACCCGTCGTACCCCTATCTTCCTCGACACCCTTGTACGGACGTATGCCAAGGCACCGAACGACGACATGCGGTAGGGCTTGTTGATGTATATGAATTCGCCTTCCGTAAAATTCATCATCCTAACAGCGAGCACGCTATGGTTACGATACCAACGATGGCACAATAGATGCCAAAATATATCAACTTGCCACGCTTGACAATGCTAATCATCCACTTACAAGCCACACACCCCGACAGGAAAGCGGCAACGAAACCCACCATGAGGGGCACCGTCTCTATTCCCCCCAAGACTGCCTCGCCCTTGACGGCCTTCAACACGTCGAGCAGGGCCTCGCCCAAAATGGGAGGAATGACCATCAGGAACGAGAACTGGGCCAGCTGTTCCTTCTTGTTACCCAGCATCAGTCCTGTGGCGATGGTCGAGCCTGAGCGCGACACACCAGGCAACACGGCAACAGCCTGGGCAATACCAATGACGAGGGCGTCCTTCCACGAGATATGCTCCTTCTGGCGAGGTTTGGCATAATAAGAGAAGGTGAGCAGGGCAGCTGTGATGAGCAGGCAACAGCCTACCACCAACAGCCCCGAGCCAAAGACGGCCTCCACCTCGTCTTTAAAGAAGACGCCTACGATGCCGACAGGAATCATAGACACCACAATGTTCAGGATGTATTTCGTCTCTGCGTTCATCTCGAACTTGAACAGTCCTTTCAGAATCCACTCTATCTCACTCCACAGGATGACCAGCGTAGACAGCACCGTAGCCACATGCACGGCAACGGTGAACACGAGGTTGTCCGCTCCGTCGTTCATGCCAAATAAAGCCTGGCCAATGGCCAGATGTCCGCTGCTGCTGACAGGCAGGTACTCTGTCAGTCCCTGGATGATTCCCAGCACAAGGGCCTCAAACCAACTCATGCCTCGGTCTCCTCCTTCACGTTTTCTGCGACATTGCTATCCTTCGGACGACGTACCACAGCATAAATCATGGATACGAAGCCTATCAGACAGGCTACCGGAGCCACCTTGATACGGCGTGCGCTGAAGATGTCAGGGTCGTAAGCCGTCTCTGTAGAGCCGGAACCGCTCATCAGCAGAAAGCCTATCACCACCACAGCCATGCCAATGGCCAGCAAGATGTAGTTTACTTTATCAAATGCTAAGTCTCTTTTATTCATTGTCGTTTTGTTATTTTCTTCTTTTCAATATTTCACGTCCCTACTATATCTTATACAGCTCGCCGGCCTTCATCCGCAGGAACTTGTTGACTGCCAGCCAGGCACAGAGCGCTGTAATGATGATGCCGAACAGCAAGACACAGACTGCTGTAACGGCCAGCACCTGCCACGTCACCACCTCTTCAATGCCGGGCTGGGTCAGATAGAGTCCGTAGACGCCAGCCCCCAACACACAGATAGCCATGACGGCAGCAATGATGCCGACGCCCACAGCCTGCTTCAGGAAGGGACGGCGGATAAAGCCCCACGAGGCACCCACCAGCTTCATCGTATGGATGACGAAGCGACGGGCATAGACGCTCAGACGTACCGTATTGCTAATCAGCGAGAACGACACACACGTCAGCAGCACAGCCAATACCAGGAGGATGATGCTGACGCGGCTCAGATTGACATTCACCCTGTTCATCAGGTCCTCCATGTAGGCCAGGTCGCTTACGCGGCTGTCCTTCCTTATCTCCTTGGCTATCCACTTCAGCGAGTCACGATTGGCATAGTCGGCCTTCAGCTGAATCTCCAGCGTGGCAGGGAATGGGTTGAAACCCAGGAATTCCGTAGGGTCGCTGCCCAACTCCTTCACCTGTTCGCGCTGGGCCTGCTCTTTGCTGATATAGTCAATATTGCGACTGTAGGGACGATGGTAGAGGTCGCGGCAGAAGAGCTTCGCATCATTCACCGACACAGAATCCTTCAGCATCACCGACACCGTAAGATGCTCTTTCATGTGGGCCGACAGGTTGCGGGCCGACAGCACGAAGAACACCACCAATCCCAGCAGAATAAGCACCATCGTAGTACTTATGCATAACGTCACAGCCTGCATGCCACGACGACTGCGGGTTCTTTTTTGCTTATTACTCATAGTCTCATTTAGACGTAATACACCTAATTTCGTGCAAAATTACAAAATAAATATGAAATACACCATAGGAATTAAGAATTATTTTGTATTTTTGCACGCACTATGAGCACGATTATCTACCCTTCCCCCATATTCGGCCCCATCCACAGCCGTCGCCTGGGCATCTCGCTGGGCATCAACCTGCTGCCTGCCGACGGCAAGGTGTGCAGCTTCGACTGCATCTATTGTGAATGTGGCTTCAACAAAGACCATCGCCCTACCCTTCCCATGCCTACTCGCGAGCAGGTAGCCGACAAGTTGGAACAACAGTTAAAGAAGATGGTCAGCGAAGGACAACTGCCTGACGTGCTGACCTTTGCAGGAAACGGCGAGCCTACCTGCCACCCTCAGTTCGCAGCCATCATCGACGATACCATTCGCCTGCGCGACCAATACTGTCCTCAGGCCAAAGTCAGCGTACTCTCCAACTCGACCATGATACATCGTCAAGAGGTGCATGATGCCTTGATGCGTGTCGACAACAACATCCTGAAGCTCGACACAATAGACCCTATATATATAAATAAGGTGGACCAGCCTGGTGGTGCTTATGACGTCCGGCAGATTACAGACCGCATGAAGGCCTTCAATGGACACATCATCATCCAGACCATGTTTATGAGGGGAGAGATCAAGACTGAAGGAGGCACGGAGAGCGTCGACAATACCAGCGAGGAGTTTGTTGCGCCCTGGCTGGAGGCTGTCAAGGCCATTCAGCCACAGCAGGTCATGGTCTATACCATTGACCGTGAAACACCTACCCCAGGACTCCTGAAAGCCACCCACGAACAGCTGGATGCCATCTGCCGTCGCGTCATCGAGGCCGGCATTCCCTGTACTGCCAGCTACTGACTCGAAGGTGCCGTTTCATCCATAACGTCACCACATTTTAGTTACATGCCGACAAAGCATGGGTTACTCGGCATGTAACTCCTGCTTACTCGTAATGTAAAGGGTGCTCGTATTACGACTGAAGGTCCTTCAGTCGTAATACGATTCCCCTGCTCAATCTCTTTTCCAAAAACATATAACCATATAACCCAACCCCCTTCAAACCACGGTGGCGAAAGTGTTTCAGGCGGGTTATATGTTATTTGGAGATATAACCCACATATAACCTAATAGGCAGTCAGGGGTAAGCGTATCCGCTTACCTCGTAGATAGGGTCAGGGTTAAGCGTATCCATTTACCTCGTAGATGTCTTTATGCATTTAAGTAGGGTTATATGCAGGTTATATCTCGGTTATATGTAGGTTATATCTGGGTTATATGTGGTTGGGTACATATAACCCATGCCCAGCCCTTTGTCTATAGGCCTTTGCGCCCTGTCGGGTTATATGGTTACATGTAGCTGCAAATTCGCGTTACCAAAAAATTCTGCGATTACCTTTGGAGAAAAAGGAAAATATGCTTATCATTTGCACCCAAATGATAATAGCAGCTACCGCCGAATATGACCGTAGCTGCTTATTATCTTAAGGAGAGCGGCAGCAGATCCTTTACTCTTGCACTATTCACTCTTCACGTTCGGCTCCTTACCAGCAAGCTCCGCTTTATGCTCACTTAATCACGACCTTGACAGCCTTCTCGCCTATCTTGACGATGGCTATGGAGCCTGGCTGGAGGGTGGTGGCCACCTGTGCCTGTCCGTTCTGGCTGATGGCAGAGCCCAGCTGCGTGCCACCCATGCTGTAGATGGAGACTGGTGTGCCGTCGTCTGCCCCTTGAATGGTCAGCACACCGCCTTGGCTCTGGATGAGGACGGTCTGGGCAGGAATGTTGGCCACACCATCGGTGATGCCCTCCGTCTTGGGCTGTTGGTCTATCCAGCACAGCGTGGCCGTAGCCACGTCAGAGTTCTGGTAGCCCGTCTTGGTGGCATATACCGAGATGTTGTAGGTCACCGTCAGCTGTACTTCGTTGGCGCTATACGATGTGATGTCCGTATCTGTGATTGTCGATTGACAAGTGGCTCCCTCCGTCGCACAGTTGAAGGTCAGCTTTCCATTGCTATAGCTGATGGTCGGCGTGGCACACTTCTGGGCCTCGCTACCGCCATTGATTCCTACAATGCGGCCAAAGTTCTTCCAAGGGTCGGCATTGGAGTAAGCGCTGAAGGAACCGTCAGGAACATGTAGTGTCGCATAGTCGATATAAGAACCTTCAAAAACATCGTTTCTTGTTGTCGGCACTTCCTCTGCCAAACAATATACGTCTTTCAATTCAGGACATTTTGAGAAAGCTCCACCATATATGAATTTTACTCCTCTCCCAATAGTTACGGAGGTCAAGCCTGAGCAGAGTGAGAAGGCATTATAGCTAATAGTGGTCACGCTGTTAGGAATAGTGACAGAGGTTAAGCCAGTACAATCAGAGAACGTTTTAAATATTGATAATCAGCAACTTACATCTTAAACGGTAGAAAAGTGACGTTGGGGATTCTTGGGCGCCCCAAAAGAATGAAGATTTAACGTATTTAACGTTTTGAAACGGTACGCGAATTCAACTGGCAAGTGCAATCGCACTTTCTATTGTATGAAGTCCTCTTCATCCTCTAGGACGTCCTTTACCATGACGGTGAGGATGTCTGTGCAGGCGTTTAGGATTTCTTCCTTTTCCCATTGGTTCTGCTCGT
>JAFPWS010000020.1 GCA_017412705.1 Prevotella sp. | reverse complement strand
CAAGCCGTTTCGATGATCATCGGACCGATTTGTCTGTTACCCCTGAAAGTCTTCTCGCCATGAACAGTCTTTGCACCGCTGCTATGACTTGTGGGAATCAAACCGAGGTATGCGGCAAACTCATTCTCGTTATGAAAACGCCTTACGTCATAGACTTCGGTAAGAATGGTCATACCCACGATAGTTCCAATTCCTGGCACAGAGGTTATTAGTTCGAATTTGCGCTTATACCTATCTTCATGACTTAGTCGACGCAACTCATTCGTTGCCTGAAGCATCGTTCCTCTGATAACTTCAACCTGCCTTATGAGCAGATCAAGCGAGGTACGGGTGTCAGACATCAACTTCACATCATTCAACAACCATGTGATAAATGCCCTTGACCAGTGAGTTTGCTTCTTTTCAAAACGCTCCGGATATTCCACCCCATGACAATGCAACATGTGCTTGACTCTAGCTTTATATCCACAGAGCTGCCTCTGTATAGTCTTGCGGATGCGTACAACAGAACGGTCATCAATATTCTGCTTTTCTCTGATGTAGATGCCTTTCAGCAAACCAGCCTTCAGTGACCTCACCAGCTTAACAGAATCAATCTTGTCCGTCTTCATCACCTCCTCATACTGTGTTGTCGGAACATCGGCAGCGTGAATTACTATACACTCAATTCCAACCTCCTTCAGAGCATAGTAGGTGGAGAAACCGCTGAAACCTGTTTCATAGACAGCCAGATAATCCCCATCCGGGTAATGTTTCTTCAGAAAGTCAAAGAGCTCTTTCGCAGAGGCTTTTTGAGGGTGCCTCTTCACTATCCCTACTTCGGGAGCTATTGCCACATCCCAAGTCTTGTCATGGACATCAATTCCGATGAAAATCTTTTGTCCTTTGAAAGAAATTTTGTTCCTTTGCATACTGGTACGCTTTTAGTTGGTTATTGTATGTTGTTTGTTAGCACCTACAAAAATACAATCCAATTATTAACGTACCAACTTTCTTGCCTCTTTTCTTCGCGAAGCCCCTTTTCACGCAACGTGAGATGGAGAGGTTCTCGAAGCGTAGCGAAGAGGTTCTCTGCACCTCACGGTGCGGAATATTTCTCTGCCTTAAGGACTATCTCCTATTGGCAGTTTGGTGTTTCCGTCTGCAAACATAGTAACTAATTTAATATATACCGTTCTCGTTCAGTTTCTCGCGCAGTCGAAAGTTCTCACGGATGAAGCGCACCAGCGTATGCTGACTATCGGAGAGCCGCCAACGGTAGTAGAGCAGCCCCACGATGAGCAGCACGACCAACAGGAGGAAGGCCGTGGCCATTGCGCCGATGATGATAAATGTCATGTCCGTCATTTCGCCAAATTTTTGGCAAAGTTAGTGGGAAAGATCGAAAGGCCTTCCCCACTGCTTGAAATGTTTGTTACAATCCTTGAAAAACTATTGTTTCTGCGCTATTTTGCGGTATTGCGTTCGGCGATTTCGGTCACTCGGCAGAAGCTAAGCTCGCTTCGCCTCTGCTCTCGCTGCTCGCCTAAACTCAGAGGGTGTCATGGAATAGTAGGCGGCAAAGAGACGGGCAAAAGTGGTGCGATTGGTAAATCCGCTCTGTTCGATGACGAGTCCTATCGGATCGTCGGACTTCTCCAGTAACTGGGCCGCGTACTGGATGCGCAGGCGGTTGAGGTAATCGGCGGGCGTGATGTCGGCACACTCGCGCAGGGCGGCATAGACGTACTGATAGTTGGTGCCGAGAAGGCGGGCCAGCGTCTCGTGGTTGGTGTCGGGGTCAGTATATACATCCGGCGACTTCATCAGTTCGCACAGGCGACGATAGAGCAGTTGGTTTTGCGACAGTGTCTCTTCGGGCTGCTCCTGCAACTGTCGCCGTTCCTCGGCCTCAGCCTGTTCGCGCTGCTGAATCTGCTCGTAGAGGCTGCGGTTCTTCTCGGCCAACTGGCGGTTGTAGCGGCGGATGCGCCAAATGATATAGACGGCCATCAACAGCAGCAGGGCGATGGTAACGAGGATGATGCGGTGAACGGTCAGCGACTGGTGCTTGCGGATGATTTCCTCTTCCTGCCTGCTGATTTCCTGTAACTGCTCCACGTCAGCCTGCCGTTCCTGCTGACGGATGGAGTCGGTCAACTGCCTTATTCGGTCGCTCATCGCCAGAGCCTCTGCCGTGCGTCCCGCCTTCTGCAAGGCATCGTATTTGTAATTGAACAAGGTCTTGACGTAGAGGTCACTGACGGGTTCACCACTTGAGCGCATCAAGGAGTCGGTTTCGTCGAACACACGGACAGCCTCGTCGTAACGGCCCACCATCGTCAGATAGACTCCTTCTGCTGCCTTGTCAAGCATGCCTAATCCTTGGGACTGTTGGTATTCGTGGAAAAGGGATTCGGCCTGCTCTTTCTGATGATTGGCTACATAGACCATCGCCTTGCTGATGATCACATTGTTGCGGCGCTTCTGTTTTGCCCAGTCTGGTGTGTCGGGACGTTGTATCATGCGATTCAAGGCCGTGTCCATTTTCGCTATCAGGGGCAGTGACTTTTCAGGCATCTTGTTATCTATATACAGGTCGTTGAGCGAAAGCAACGTGTAGATAAGTGGATCAACTTCCCCATAACTGGTAGCATGCTGCGTACTCACCATTAAGATGTCCATGCATTGCAGGAACAGTCGCTCGGATTCCGCTATATGGCCCAACTTGTTTTCACAATCAGCCATCTGCATCAGTGCCCTGCACTTCATCTCTATATCCTTGGGAGTTGTGCCGTCACCCACAAAGGCAAGGATTTCCTTGGCCAGCGCGAGCGATTTCCCATACTCGCCATCAGCGTATGCACCATCGCCCAGAATCCATCGGGCTTTGCAATGAAGAACGCTGTCGTCAGATGTGGTAATAGTATGTCCCGCCTCTGCCGCAATGGTTTTTTCTGCGTAATAAGTTGCCATTCGCCGTCGGTCGGCATTCGCACAGATGATGGCCTTGACGGTGTTGGCCCGTACCACCGTGAACACGCCAGCCTCCTCGGCACTGTCCACCCGCGCCAAAACCTTGTCTATATCGCCATTCGACACAGCGACCAGTTCTCCGCTCAATGCTCTTGCCTCATCGCTGCGGTCAGGCTGAGTGCATCCCGCAAAAGCCAGAACAACGCATAGCATCTTTATAATAATGTTTATGCTTTCTCTCATCGTCACTTCTTTTCAAATTCGCTGCAAAGTTACTTCTTTTTTGATGAAAAAAGAGTTGATTGAGTTTTTTTCAGCCTTCTTTTATGAATATTTGTGGTAAAAGTTTGATTATTTTAAATAGAATGCCAATCTTTGTACCGAAAATCAGATATTGTTACAGCCATCGACACCATAGAGATTGCCCTGCTCACAAAACTCATCTATCACATGTCACAGGCTCATAGCGGGGCTTTGGTATATGAACAGCAGTTTGTTCAACAATGCTAATCTGCCCACCAACAACGCCAATGTGGTATGGTTGGAGAGTAACGTATGGGCAGAAAACAAGGACAGCATCCGTCACTGTCAGCAGTTTGTCATCCGCTCGACCTTTGGCCGCTTGGCTCGTCCAAGAACTACGAGGACTCTGTCCGCCGCAGATACGAACTGAGTCAAAGGGCTGCAAGAAATGATAATGCGGCAAAAATGTTGATAAGAGAATCTGAAGAAATCAGGAAACGACTAAAATAGCAGATTATTCTTTCTCCCTGTATTTTTGGGGTGTGAGGCCAGTGAGGCGCTTGAAATATTTCGAGAAGAAGGCAGGGTTCGCGAAACCAAGATCATAGGCAATGTCGGCAACGCTCTTGTCGGTGTGAAGCAGTTCTACCTTAATGCGGGTAATGAGGGCACGGTCTATCCATTCCTTGGCGGTGACGCCGTTGGTCTGACGGATGACGGTGCCCAGATAGCGCTGCGTGAGGCAGATGCGCTGGGCGTAGTAGTCGAGTTGGCGGTGCTCGGTGCAATGCTGGTTCACCAACTGAATGAAGCGGTCGAAGATGGTCTGCTCACGGCTGCGGTTCTGCTTCATCAAGTCAGTTTCGCGGTGGTAGAGGGCATCGTAATGGTGCATTAGTGCTGCTACGAGCGACGTGACCGTTGGGCGGTGGTAGTTCTTTTGATGTACGGCGTACCAGATGGTGTCCATGATGTGGCGGGCGGTCTGGATGTCAGCCTCGCTGGGGTGCAGGCGGAAATCGCGCTGGCTGCCATTATAGGCAGAAGGGAAGGCATCAGGCGTAAAGGGCATGGGAAAGTCGGCAAATAGTGCCATGGCGAAGATTTCGAGGTCGGAGGAGAACCGTTTGGGATGGATGATGGTGCCCGGGCCGAGATAGACCAGAGTGCCTGCAGTGACATGCCAGTCGGTGAGGTTGACATTGATGTCGGCCTCACCTTTCAGCACAATGCCGAAGCGATGGTCATTGATGACGAAGGGCGGCTTCTGCTTAATGACAAACTGGAACACACGGCCGTCGCCATGCACAATGCCCAGTTCGTCGGAGAACCAAATGTGCTCACGTATCGCTTCAAAGTGGGGCATGAAGATGTCACGCATCCGTGACTTGTCCATCAATTGGGGCTGTCTCTTACTCATAATGCACTGATTTTGGTTGCAAAGATAATGCTTTTATTTTAATTTAGGGTCGTTTTTTGCAGAAATCGAACAAAATGGAAGTTTTCTCATTCCGAAAGATAGCGATAGTATCAGGAAATCGTCGTAATTTTGCAGCAGAATTATAAAAGAAACGATTATGAGAAGATTGATTATTGTTCTTACGATGATGCCGATTATGGCACAGGCGCAGACTCTGGAGGAGTGCCAGCAGGCTGCAGAGCGGAACTATCCGTTGATACGGCAGTATGGGTTGATAGAGAAGACGACAGAGCTGACGGTGAGCAATATCCAGAAGGGATGGCTGCCGCAGGTGTCAGCATCAGCACAGGCCACTTATCAGAGCGACGTGGTGTCTTTCCCTGACGAGATGCAGGCACTGTATCAGCAGATGGGTATCAACATGAAAGGGCTGACGAAGGACCAGTACCGTGTGGGTATCGAAGTGCAGCAGACGGTGTTCGACGGAGGGGCCATCCGCAGCCAGAAGGAGATAGCACGGGCGCAGGGTCAGGTACAGCGGGTACAGAACGAGGTAAATATATATATTGTTCGCAAGCGCGTGAACGAGATGTACTTCGCCCTGTTGCTGATTGACGAGCAGATGAAGCTGAACGCTGACTTGCAGGAGTTGCTGGCCGGCAACGAGCGGAAACTGGAGTCGATGAAGAAGAACGGCACAGCAGCCGAGAGTGACTGGCACTCCGTGAAGGCTGAACGACTGAACGTGGTGCAGCAGGGTGTAAACTTGCAGTCGCAACGGCAGGCACTGGTTAGGATGCTCTCTACGTTCTGCGGCATAGAGGTGAATCAGCCGACAAAGCCCCATAGTCAGTGGCGGGTGGCAAACGGTCAATCGAGCAACCGTCCCGAACTGCGGGCCATTGACGCCCAGTTGCGGCTGGCTGACGCTCAGGAGAAAGCGCTCAATTCCGCCTTGATGCCTAAGTTGGGCGTTTTCGCCCAAGGTTTCTACGGCTATCCCGGCTATAACATGTTCGAGGACATGATGAGCCACAAATGGTCGCTCATCGGCATGATTGGCGCACGGCTGACGTGGAACATCGGAGCGCTCTACACCCGTAAGAATGACAAAGCGAAACTTCAGTTGCAGCGCGACATGGCCGAGAACAGCCGCGACGTGTTCCTGTTCAACAACAATCTGGAGCAGATACAGCAGAACGAGAACATCGCCCGCTATCAGCGTCTGATGGCCGCCGACGAGGAGATTATCAGTCTGCGCTCGTCGGTACGCAAGGCGGCAGAGTCGAAACTCGCCCACGGCATCATTGACGTAAACGACCTGGTGAAGGAAATCAACAGCGAGAATCAGGCCCGCGTGCAGCAGACGGTACACGAAATAGAGATGCTGAAGGAAATATACGACCTGAAGTACACAACAAACAATTAATATTTCGACTACGAATTTAACGAATTACACGAATATGAAAGCAACGAGATTTATGTATGCAATGGGGCTGGTGATGCTGGCAAGTTGCGGAAACAACGAGAAAGATTACGACGCCACGGGAACATTCGAGGCCACAGAGACCACCGTGTCGGCAGAGCAGAGCGGAACGCTTCTGAAGTTTACTATCACCGAGGGCGACCGCGTAGAGCAGAATGCAGAGGTGGGACTGATAGACACCACCCAGACGTGGCTGAAGATTCAGCAGGCCCACGCCACCAAGGAGGTCTATCAAAGCCAGAAGCCCGACATGGAGAAGCAGATTGCCGCCACGCGACAGCAGTTGGCCAAGGCCCGCCAAGACCAGCAACGCTACAAAGAATTGGTGGCTGACGGGGCGGCTCCCACAAAGATGCTCGACGACGCCACCAATCAGGTAAAGGTGCTGGAGCGCCAGCTTGAGGCACAGATGTCGTCGCTCAGCACGAGCACTAATGCGCTGGGCAAGCAGATGGCAGCCACCGACGTTCAGGTGAGCCAGTTTCAAGACCAGTTGCGCAAGTGCCACATCACGGCTCCCATCGCCGGTACCGTCTTGGAGAAGTATGCCGAGCAGGGCGAGTTCGTGGCTCCTGGCAAGCCGCTCTTCAAAATGGCCGACACCGAGCGGATGTTCATCCGCGCCTACGTCACTTCGGCACAACTGCAGCGCGTAAAAGTGGGTCAGCAGGCCAAGGTCTTTGCCGACTATGGCGACGGCCAGCGGAAGGAGTACGACGGCACGGTCGTGTGGATCAGCAGCAAGTCGGAGTTTACGCCCAAGACCATCCTCACCGACGACGAGCGGGCCGACCTTGTCTATGCTATAAAGGTAGCCATCAAGAACGACGGCTACGTCAAGATGGGCATGTACGGAGAAGTGAGATTCTAGTTCATAGTTGACTTTGTAGAAGTTACAAACAACATTCACAGTTATGACAGCGATTGAAGTAAACAATATCAGCAAGAGCTATGGTAAGGTGCGGGCACTTGATAGCGTTTCGTTCTCGGTCGAGAAGGGCGAGGTGTTCGGACTCATCGGGCCTGACGGAGCTGGCAAGACATCGATGTTCCGTATCTTGTGTACGCTGTTGTTGCCTAATGAAGGGACGGCAAAGGTGGACGGCTTCGATACCCTCAGCCAGATGAAGGACATTCGCCGTCGCGTGGGCTACATGCCGGGGCGGTTCTCGCTCTACCAGGACCTGACGGTGCGGGAGAATCTGGAGTTCTTCGCCACGCTCTTCGGTACGACGGTGGATGAGGGCTACGACAGCATCAAGGCCATCTACTCGCAGATAGAGCGGTTTGCTGACCGCAAGGCTGGGGCACTGTCGGGCGGCATGAAACAGAAGTTGGCGCTGTCGTGTGCATTGGTACATAGCCCGAGCGTACTGTTTCTTGACGAGCCGACGACGGGCGTTGACCCCGTGAGCCGCAAGGAGTTCTGGGAGATGCTCGCCACGCTGAAGGAGCGCGACATCACCATCGTGGCCTCTACGCCCTATCTCGACGAGGTGCGCTGCTGCGAACGTGTTGCGTTCCTGAGCGAGGGCAGGGTGCAGGGCATCGACACGCCAGAGGTTATCCTCGACAGGTTTAAGGACGTATTCAATCCACCGGGTATAGAACACAACAAGGCTTCTGAATTTAAGTCAGAAAACGTCATTGAGGTAGAGCACCTGGTCAAGGCTTTCGGTTCGTTCCATGCCGTCGATGACATCACTTTCAGCGTGAAGCGGGGCGAGATATTCGGGTTCCTCGGTGCCAACGGTGCGGGCAAGACAACGGCCATGCACATGTTGACGGGACTGAACCAGCCCACCAGCGGCACAGGACGAGTGGCTGGCTACGACATCCGCACAGAGCATGAGCAAATCAAGAAGCACATCGGGTATATGTCGCAGAAGTTCTCACTCTATGAGGACTTGACGGTGGCCGAGAACATTCGGCTCTTCGCTGGCATCTACGGGATGAAAAGTGAAGAGATAAGAGTGAAGAGTGAAGAATTGCTGCGCCGTCTGAAGTTTGAGAGTCATGCCAACGACCTTGTAGGTTCGCTGCCCTTGGGATGGAAGCAGAAACTGGCCTTCTCGGTCTCTATCTTCCATGAACCTGCCATCGTGTTCCTCGACGAGCCGACGGGAGGCGTTGACCCTGCCACGCGCCGCCAGTTCTGGGAACTGATCTACGATGCAGCCCGTCGTGGCATCACCGTATTCGTGACCACCCACTACATGGACGAGGCCGAATACTGCGACCGCATCTCGATTATGGTGGACGGGAAAATCAGCTCAATGGGTACGCCCGACGAACTCAAGGCACAGTTCCACCAACCCGACATGGACCATGTGTTTACTTATCTGGCAAGACAAGCAAAAAGAGGAGATTAGAATATGAAACAGTTTATATCATTTGTCATCAAGGAGGCCCGCCATATTCTGCGCGACAAGCGCACGATGCTCATCCTCTTCGGCATGCCGACGGTGATGATGCTCATCTTCGGCTTTGCCATCACCACCGACGTGAAGAACGTGCGACTGGTGGCCGTCACCTCGCAGATGGACCACGAGACACAGGCCGCCTGCGACCGTCTCGCTGCCTCGGAGTATTTCACGCTGACAGCCACAGTGCCCACACCTCGGGAGGCCGAACTGCTCATCCGAAGCCAGAAGGCCGACCTCGCCGTGGTGTTTGGGAAGAACTTTGCCAGCAAACACACGGGCATCCAGTTTATTGTCGATGGTGCCGACCCCAACATGGCACAGCAGTGGACGAACTATGCCACGGGTGTCATCTCGAATATGCAGGGGTCGCTGGTGAACACCAAAATGTTGTACAACCCGCAGATGAAGTCGGCCTACAACTTCGTGCCAGCCATCATGGGTATGCTGCTGATGCTTATCTGCGCCATGATGACTTCGATTTCCATTGTCCGCGAGAAGGAGAAGGGCACGATGGAAGTACTTCTGGTTTCGCCCGTGCGTCCGCTGATGATCATCGTGGCCAAGGCAGTCCCTTATCTAGTGCTTGCCTTCGTCATCCTCGTCGTCATCCTGCTCATGTCTCGCTATGTGCTGATGGTGCCGCTGGCAGGTAGCATCTTCTGGATTGCTGCTGTCAGTACGCTCTACATCCTGCTGGCTCTCTCGCTTGGCCTGCTCATCTCCAACATTGCAAAGAGCCAGCTGGTGGCCCTGCTGGCCTCGGCCATGCTACTCTTGATGCCTATCGTGATGCTCTCGGGCATGATGTTCCCCGTAGAGTCGATGCCGACGATACTGCAATGGGTGTCGGCCATCATTCCGCCCCGCTACTACATCGAGGCCATGCGCAAACTGATGATTATGGGCGTGGGCATTGGCGACGTGATGCGCGAGGTGGGCATCCTGCTCGGCATGACCGTCGTGCTGCTGACCGTTGCCCTGAAGAAGTTTAACACCCGTTTAGAATAACCGCTTATGACACTCAGATTTCTTATACAAAAGGAGTTCCTGCAGATACGCCGCAACTCGTTTCTGCCCAAACTCATACTGTTTTTCCCGGTCATGATTATGTGCGTCATGCCGTGGGTGATGAACATGGAGGTGAAGAACATCCGTGTGCAAGTGGTCGATAATGACCGCTCTACGCAGTCGCAGCAACTCGTCCACAGCATCGAGACCTCACGCTACTTCGTCTTCGGAGGCCAGCAGCCGTCCTATCAGGCTGCACTGAAGGAGATTGAAACTGGTAAGACTGATGTCGCACTGGTCATCCCGCAGCATTACAGCCGCGACCTGACCAAGGGTGATATGACGCAGGTGCTCATCGCTGCCAATGCCGTCAACGGCACAAAAGGGTCGATGGGCGGTGCCTATCTGTCGCAAATCGTGACCGCAAACGCCAGTCCTAACACGGCTGCCATACAGTCAAAGTTGTCGTCGCTCTTCCTCTACAACAAGCACCTCAACTACAAAGTCTTCATGATTCCCGCCCTCTTGGCCGTAGTGATGATGCTGATGTGCGGTTTCCTGCCCGCCCTGAACATTGTGGGCGAGAAGGAGTCGGGCACCATCGAGCAAATCAACGTCACGCCCGTATCGAAGTGGTCGTTCATCCTCGCCAAGCTCATTCCTTACTGGCTAATAGCCCTGTTTGCTGTCACCGTGTGCCTGCTGCTCTCGTGGGCCGTCTATGGCATCACCTGCCAAGGACCGCTGTGGCTCGTCTATGTGCTGGCCATGCTGCTGGCCCTGTTCTTCTCGTCGTTCGGACTCATCATCTCCAACTACTCCGACACTATGCAGCAGGCCGTCTTTGTCATGTGGTTCTTCATCGTCTGCATCATGCTGCTTAGCGGTCTGTTCACCCCCACGCGCTCCATGCCCTCGTGGGCCTACGCCACAACCTACGTCAATCCTATGAGTTATTTCATCGAGGCCGTGCGCACTGTCTTCGTCCGTGGCGGCACCATTATGAGCGTCTGGCGTCAGATATTGGCTCTTGGCAGCATCAGCCTCCTGATGAGCGTCTGGGCGGTATTGAGCTACAAGAAGAATAACTGATTATACAGAAATTGTAGTAATAATAAGATAACGTGATAACTCCACAAAAAGTTTAAAAAGTTTGGTAATCTCAGAAAAATAGAATACCTTTACACCCGACAAGAGTCATAAAAACGGCTGGTGACTCATTGTCGGGTGTTCATTGAATGCAAATCATAGCAGAATGTAGAATTGAGAACGGTCTCAAAATAGTAGAACTTCTATTTTCGATTTGAATATCAGAGAGTTACCTTTGAGCAAAAAAGAGACAGGTAACACTTTAGAAACGAGAGGACTTACATATTCCTACACGTTTTACACAAATCCAAAGAACGCTCTTTCTGGATGCAAAGGTACATCTTTATCTTGAGATAGCCAAGAATTCTTTGTAATTTTTGTTTGTTAATTCTATTTCATTTGTTAATCCAGACCTTCCTGATTCTCTTTATTTATCGGCATTTTTATCATACTATTTGTGAATTTTGTTTGTTTGTTTTGTTAATCCTACTTCACTATCACCCAATATTGTCTATCTACAACCTTAATGACACCTTTCTTCTTTAAGGAGGAGAGGAGATTCGTTATTTTGTCAAACTTTTGTTGCTTAGAAAGCGTCTCTGGCAGTTTGTCCTCCAATAATGCCGTTATCTCCTGACGAGTGGCTTTACCAAAATTGGTTATATAGTCAATTATGAGTTTTTTGAAATAACCATCATCAAAACTCTTGTTCTTAATATAGGATGTCTTAAGTCCCACATGCTTTGACTGCTTGACAACAGAGAAAGAAAGATACACATTAGGCTTTCTGCCCTCAACATATTTCTTCTTTCTTAGGTATGTCAGAGAATCATCCGAAATGTACTCATGCTTTTGAACCTTGTCTAACAAAATGATGTCAGCTAATGATAAATTCGGATTATTAACCAGAATCTTAGCGAAATTTTCATCTAAAACCTTGCCTTCAATTTCACAAACTACAGTCTGTCCACCAAGGTCATACTTTGGCATTGGGAAGAAGCGTTTCTTCTGTTGCAAATAGAGTTTTCGAATGCCGCCACCCTCTGTCTCAACCATTTTTACATTACGCATTGCTTCCACCAAAAACTTGTTGCGGTATCTCGACTCTGGAAAGTCATTCTCAACCACAGACTCAACAGACATTGGCAGGAAAGTGCCGTGATTCTTAAATCGCAGACGCTCATCTTCATATTCTATGACCTCTATTCGCGCCGCCAAACTATAATCCTGATGGGCAATGGCATTACATAACGGCTCTCTGATTGAAAACACATCGTAACGTAGCAAGGTGTCGGGGAACATGTTTCCCTCTATGGTGTATGTGTAGGTTGCATTTTTTATCTTGCTGGCCACATCATCCACTGCAAGTATCATCGGGATAGAGAATATACGGAACTCATCATTCTCGTCAGCCCCAGTTTGCTTACGCATCCATCTTATTTTGCAAACTGCAGGTGAAAGGAAATGCTCACTCTCCTCCCTGCCCAACAGAATGATGGTTGAGTTTGTAATCTGCCCTTTTATCGTGAGTTTTGCTTTGTTCAAGAACGTAATATCATCCCATGCCTTGATTTCTGTCTCGCGCTCTGGATATAGTTCCATGAACTTCTCGCGGGCTTTAGCAATGGCGCGAGGGTCAAGGTCATCCATACTTGCATTCTGGACAACCTGTGCAGACCAGTCTGTTTCAACATCATCCTGCTCATCCAAAATGGCATTCCTGCGTGAAGCAGTCAACTCTATCAACGAGTCATCCAATCTCTGCCATGCTTTGTTATGCGCATAAACGGGTTGCCTCTTCATGTGTCTTGGCACATGGATGACCCATACCGTTTTATGAGTATCTTCTGTGATGAACTCCTCAACAAGCAGTCCCTCTGATGGGAGATTGGTGCATTGGTCTATCAAACGTAGTCGCGCTTTTTGAACATCATAATTGTATGTATCCGTTCCGACAATCTTCAATGTCTTATCCTCAACACCGACAACCAGATGTCCACCTTCCATGTTAGCCAATGCCGACACATAAGAGATGACATCATCTTTCTCATGACCGCTAAAGTCATTCTTAAGGTTCTTGAATTCCTTCCATTCGCAACCCTCATTCTCTTTCGGGTATTGCTTGATGAGATATTGTTGTAATTCTTGTTCTGTCATATCGTTTGCAAAGTTAATGATTCTTTTAAAATTACCAGAAAACCACATCGACAATTTCATTCCACTCCTCTAACGTCATTTCCGGGAACTTCGAAGTTAGCAGTTGCTTCACCTCATTCTTCCAGTGTTCATCTATCAGTTCTGACCATCCTTCATCGTCAAGGAACTGAAGGTATTTACGTATGTCCATATTTCGATAATTTCTGGTCATATCATGGGCTTCATAGCCATTATTCGTGTCGTGTAATTACAAAATACAAATCTGTTATACTGCGAATTGTGGACAAGAAAACGTTCAGCATCAAAACAATAAAGATTGTATTGAGGCCTACACATACATATATATTATAAATAAACGGGAAAAGAATCCCTATATAGTATCCAATACATAAAATAGTTTCAATTAATATTAGATATGAATATGATATGACTATCAGTTTGTATAATGATATCCTTTTCCCTGACACCTTTTTCTCTGTCATATACTTTTTTGCATCCTCTATCTTTGAATTTCCAGTCAAGAAGAGTGTCAATGCTGCCAATGTGAATCCCAATAGGGTGGCAATAATTGGCACGGCACTTTGGATGACATTATATAGTAGATTGGCATCATTCAAATATGAAAGCACTCCACTGGTTATACCTAAAACCACTGGAATTCCCCATTCATATAATGCAACCCGTTTGGTCAATGTGGAGATATAATCGCCAATAACAAATATAAATTCAAAATACATCAGAAATCATGTGATAATAATTCTAACTGGGAAAACATATACGCAGTATTATATTCTCCCGTTTCTTCATCTTGTTGAGCATCAATATACTCCTTTTTATTTATGAAATTAGTGTCAATTATGCTTTCATTGGTGTCTGTGGTTTTTCCTTTTACCCGAATACGCCTAATGTCTGTCCGACCTCCTGTTAGTTTTGAATAAATATCATAGATAGTATGTTTTATTGTTTCTTTCCTTTCGGTTTTTATTTCTATGACAATATTATCCTGAACATGGTCGATCCGATCAGAGAAATTCAACGCATCACCACCTAAGATATGTTTGTCAATAAAAACTTCGGCACATAAGACTCTCTCCATACTATCCAAAACTTCTCTGAAATCATCACGTGGTATCATATCAAAGCAAAAAACACCTTCAATTCTGTCTCGTCTATGAGTATTGTTGAATATGGAGATAAAAGTGTTGAGATATTCGGTTATTATTTTCAAAGTTAATATATTACGTCCCGTTTCCAAAAAAACGATGGCATCGCCAGCCACAAACTTAATGAGTAAGTGAGTTTTTATCTGTTCTCCCTCCTCCATTGTTTTAGGATTCTCCCTTGCCTCAACCGTATTTCTATTCAACAAAGGAGCGCGATAACTATGCTTTGCACTCTTAAAGAGTATTTTCAAGAGACCTGCTTCTTCATCGTACTCAAAGAAGTCAAGGAAACAAATCCTGTCATCAGCAATATCCTGCTTCTTTGCCCGATTTGGTTGTGCACCAATATACTGCAGCAGTCTGAGCAGACCTCTTTCTACTTCTAACCCTTCTTCACCATTTCTATAATGAAGGTAATAAAAACCGATTTTCCGTTGTGCCATATATTATTTGTTTTTTTAGTTATTTTACTCACCCGTATCTTCCGCAGCTCTCTCCATTATGAATTCTATCGGCTGGAGCATCTCTGCTTGACGAGCCTGTCGTGTTCCTTCTCTATCCATAAAAGTTTTGAGCATCAATTCTTTATTCTCATTGATAACTTTGTATAACTGTGCATCATGAGAAGTACGTTGGAACCGTCTGAGAAGCTTCTCGTATGTAGAATTTATGGTGTCATGGCTAAATCCAGGCGTTTTGACCATTGCCAAGAAACGGCTATCAGAAGCAAGGAAGACAAAAAATGTTTCAAACTTCTGAAGCCATAAATTGATCTGTTGTTCTTTGGCATCTTCTTCTGTGTTCAGTGCATCAATTAGTTCTATGATATTAACAGGTGCTCTGTTTCCCCGTCCTCTTCCGTTTCCTCCACCATCTCTGGGTTCTTCAGGTTCATCTGGTACTTCAGGTTCACCAACTAAGCCAATGATGCCGTCAAAAGTTACGCCAACAGGAATTAGCCCCCTATTCTCATTAGCCACTTCCCTATAGATCTTCCGATAACGTTCCCAGAAATCAATAAAGTCTTTATTAGAATATTTCGTGTCAAAATCGATAACCCCACGTAACAACTCTAATTCACAGAAATAACGATAAATCCGTTGAAGAAGTGCAGTTGCAGCATCAACTCCTTCTGGCTGATTATCTTCTATTGTTGTCGGATTATTCTGTAACTCTGCTTCTATCCATTGGCGGAAAGCATCTTCCATCATCAGACAAAAAGTTGTACTGTTTTTCTGAACCACATAATCAGCAAACCATCTCACATAAAGTGCCTGAATTGTCAACTCGTCATAAAGACCAGACATTACGGCTAATTCTGCCATCGGTTCAAAATTAGAGACGTTCATATCGCAATAACGATTAAATGCCTCTCGGATGTTTTGTACATTGACACTGTTAAACGAAAAATCTATAATATGGCACTCATCTTTATACTTACAGGTTCTGTTTACACGGGAAATCGTCTGAACAGCATTAATATCATGAATTTCCTTGTCAAGAAAGAGTGTATGCATTTTTGGTTCGTCAAAGCCTGTTTGCAATTTATCGACAACAATAATCAAACCGTTTTTTGCTTGTTTGAAATTCTCAATCACCTTCTCTTCCTTCTTGTTTTCATTCAGAGATGAAGCCCGTTCATAGCGTTGATTGTCGCTATAGACTATCGCTATTGGTGCATCAGCATATTTCTGATACTGAGCTTCCTGACACTTCTTAGCCATTTCACGTCTAATAACCCTACAGTATTCTATTGCAGATGGAATTGAAGAGACAGCCAACATAGCTTTTCCCGTTCCTCTAATTTTTGTATATACAAGGTTTACTAACCTGTCAACTATGAACCTTGCAATTGCTGATATCCTCTCTTTATTTTCATATATCTCCTTAACACGAACCACATAGCCATCTCCTACCTGTGGCAACATCATTCTT